>JBIOZI010000223.1:0-15514 GCA_044871085.1 Steroidobacteraceae bacterium
TCGCCTACGTGCTGTTCGCGCGCGCGCTGCTGCGCGAGCGCGGCCACCAGAATTTCAGCCTGGCCGTCGCCGAGGGCGAGCACCTGCCGCTGGCCGCGACGTCGGTGGAATTCGTGTCGGCGCTCGACGTGGTCGAGCACCTCGCGGATCAGGAACAGGGCGTGCGCCAGGCGTATCGCGTATTGGCGAAGCAAGGCCACCTGTTCCTCAACTCGCCCAACCGCTACAGCCTGCTGGCGCCGGAGGATCACTGCCAGCTGTGGTTCGTCGGCATCGTGCCGTACCGCTGGCAGAAGGCGTACGTGCGCTGGCTTTCCGGCAGCAGCTACAAGAACGTGCGGCTGCTGTCGTACACCGCCGTGAAGGGCATGATGCGCTCGCAGGCGTCGCGCCTCACGGAGGCCGCGGTCATGATCGACATGGAGCCCGGCGCGAACCTGTCCGGAAAGGAAAAGCTGCTGGCGCGCGCCGCGCCGCTGCGCTGGCTGCTCAACACGCCGCCGTTCAAGTACGTCGCGCCGTCGTTTCATTTCCTGGCCGCGAAATAGCGTCCGGGAAATCAAAAAGAAGTCGCCGCCCGCCGCGGGCGCTGCAAGATGCTCGCAATATTTCTCTACCTGATCACGCTGATGATCGCGCCCCAGCTTTGGGTGCCGGGCTTCGTCGGCCTGCCGACGGATTACATCTGCTTCCCGCTGCTGCTGGTGGCGGCGTTCCTCTCCGGCAACGTCAACAAGATGTTCCAGATGCGCGCGCCCGACCTGCTGCTCATCGGCTGGGCGACGTGGATCACCGTGAGCGCGCTGGTGAACGGCCTGCCCAACACCAGCGTCACGCAGATCGTCTTCTACTGGAAGATGGTGATCCTGTGGAAGCTGATGACCACCATCATCGGCAGCGTGCCGCGCACGCGCACGGTCACCACGTTCTTCTGCGTCCTGGTGTGCATCCTCGCCGTGCAGGCCATCGAGCAGAAGTACAGCGCGACCGGCATCGGCTGGGCCGGGCAGACGCCCGGGTGGATAGACCCGGACGCGGTGGCCAAGGGCGACCACGGCCGCTCGCGCTGGATCGGCATCTTCGGCGGCCCGGGCGTGTTCGCGGTGCTGTTCTCGATGGGCATCGCGTTTCCGCTGTGCCAGATCCGGCCCGGCGCGACGCGCGGCCGGCAGATCTTCGCGGGCCTGATCACCATCCTCATGCTTTGGGCGCTGTACTGCACCGGCTCGCGCGGCGGCCTGCTCGCGGGCATCGCGGTGATCGGCGTGTACGTCATGGTGCGCGCCAAGGTGACGATGCGCACCATGCTGCTGGTCGGCGGCACGCTGTTCCTGGTCTACAACATCCTGCCCTCGTACATCACCACCATCCGCGACCAGAGCAACTCGAGCCAGTACCGCGTGGAGATGTGGGCCGCCGCGCTCGACATGATCAAGGGCAACCCGGTGTTCGGCGTCGGCATCACCAATTTCAAGGAATATTCCGGGCGGCTGATCGGGCACAACTCCGCGGTGGAGATCATGGCGGAGACCGGGCTCATCGGCCTCGCGCTGTGGGTTGCACTCATCTATTCGTGCGCCAAGGGCGTCGCGACCTATCGCGCCGCCACCACCGACGAGAACGAGAAGTGGTATTGCCTGGCGCTGCTGTTGAGCCTCATCGGATACATCGCGAGCGCGATGTTCGTGACGCTCGAGTACGAGACGATCTATCTATTGCTGGGATGGTGCGCGGTGGTGGGATACAACGCGCCCGAGACGGTGACGTTCGGCGGCAAAGAATTCGCGAACGTCGGCAAGATCTGCGTGGCGTGGGTGATCGGGCTGCAGATCTTCGTGATCTTCTATCTCCGATAAAGGGGACAGATCTATTTTCGCGTGACAGGGCGCGCTTTTCCCTCGGCCATGGCGGCGGCGACCATCATCGGATAGACGTCGGGCCGGTTCACAGCAAGTTCTTCGACTCTTCCGGCAAATGCATGGAGCAATACGCGCGCATCGGCCCACGTCAATTCAATTTCCTGTCTTTTCAAGTCAGGAGTCGCGACTCCGGTAATCGGGCTCTCGTACTGCGTTGCCGTGTAACGGTGAAGCCGCGGCGATGCGAACGAGGCGGTCATCTCGGCGGTGGCGAAATGATCGAGCTGAAAAAACAGCGTGTAGTCGTCGCCGTCGGCGCCGAGAAAGAACGCGCCGATGGAACCCCCATCGCGGTACACATCAAAACCAGTCAGCTTGGCTACCTTGGGAAGCACTCCGCGACCTAATGGCCGAGCTGAACGCCGCGCGCGCCCCTGTTCGTGCCTGGCAATTCAGCTTGCATGCGTGCGGTCAGAGGCGCCACGTTCCATCCCTTTTCGACATCCTCAAAGTAGACGACCTGACCATTCGCTTCCGCGACGACATGGACAATTTGACCGGCTCAGCGGCGATCGAGACCGACCGAAGAGGCACCGCTATCGCGTCCCAGCCAGCACGCCGATCCGGTGTCAATCGTGACTCTTGCGCGGCGAGCAATTGCGCCACGTATTCACGCGTTGCAGGTTCCCAGGAAGTCATGTGTCGTGTGCTCCCGACGGCCCAGCGGCTGACTGAGCGGACCACGTCTCGCTCGATCAGGATGAAGGGATCAGATCAGGCTACTTGACGGAGGAGTCTACACACGAAGGTGTTAGATGGCATCGGCCCGCAGCCAAGCGCTCGAGCGCTCCGAAGCTGCCAATGCATCGTTGAATTTGGATCTTTCCACGACGCGCTCGACTTCCGCGGTCCTACCGTGCCACAGCTCGAGCAAGAACTCCCCGTCCTGGACCAAGTCTGCCATCCGTCTGCGCCATCGCACCGTACGGAAAGGCAGTATGTCGCCTGGATCCGGCGATACCGGCTATCGTCGTCCGGACGCAGAATGCGATTCATGAGGTGGAACCACATGTCACGCCATGCATGCCTGAGACCGACGCTGGGCGTGGCACTGTCGGTCTGCGCGCAACTCGCCTGGCCGCAAGCCTGCCCGCCCGAGGGCTTCACCAGGCAACAATTGCTGGAGCTCCAGGCCGCGCAGTTCGTGAAGCTGCCCCCGGCGCGGCGTGACCCGCTGGCGCTCGGGCTGCTCCCCTGCCTGGGCAATGCGGACCCGGTGCTGCGCGATGAAATCGCCTTCGAGTCCCTGTCCACGCTGATGCGCTCGAAGCTGGTGTCGCGCGAAGCGGCCACCAGGATCCTGCAGCAGCTGCAATCGCAGCTCGCACCGGATTTCAAAGATCCGCAAGGATTCATCAAGCCCTTCGCGGCGCTGACGCTCGCGGAGGTCGCGCGCATGGACCGGATCGAGCGCTTCCTGACCGAACCGCAGTGGTCGAGCCTGTTGCAGACGGCGACCGGCTATCTGGCCTCGGTGCGCGACTACCGCGGCTTCGACGCGCAGGAAGGCTGGCGTCACGGCGTCGCGCACGATGCGGACCTACTGATGCAGATCGGCCTGAACCCGCGCGCTTCGAAATCCGATTTGGACAGCTTGTTAGCCGCGATCGCGACGCAAGTGGTGCCGGCAGCGGAGCACTTCTACGTCTATGGAGAATCCTCGCGCCTCGCCCGCCCGGTCTTCTACGTCGCGCAGCGCGGCCTGCACACGGAATCGGAATGGACGACGTGGCTGCAGGCAATCGTTCGACCCGCGCCGCTGGCCGCGTGGAGCGACGCCTTCAAGAGCCAGAGTGGCCTCGCCAAGCGCCACAACACGGTGGGCTTCCTGACGGCGCTGTACGTGCTGCTGCAGGAAAATGGCTCGCCCGCCGCGCGCGAGCGCCTGCTCAAACCATTGCAGGCGGCACTCGCCGCGGTGCCCTAGCGGCGGCGTTCGCGAAAAGTGCTCTGTCCCCGTTTGCTAGGAAACGAGGAATGTCCCCATTTAATCTTCGCGCAGCAGCTCGCCGACGAAATACAGCGGGCGGCGCTTCACTTCGTTGAAGGTGCGGCCGACGTACTCGCCGAGCACGCCGATGAACAGCAGTTGCACGCCGCCCATGAACAGCACGACCACCATCAATGACGGATAACCGGCGACCGGGTCGCCATACACCAGCGTCTTGTAGATGACGTAGCCGGCGTACAGGAACGAGAACAGCGCCACGAAGAAGCCGAGATACGTCGCAACCTTCAAGGGAGCGATGGTGAACGAGGTGATGCCCTCGATGGCGTAGTTCCACAGCTTCCAGTAATTCCACTTGGTGACGCCCGCGAAGCGCGGATCGCGGTCGTACTCCACGGCCTTCTGCTTGAAGCCGATCCACGCGAACAGGCCCTTCATGAAGCGATGCTCTTCGCGCAGCTTGAGCAACGCGTCGAGCGCGCGCCGGCTCAGCAGCCGGAAGTCGCCGGTGTCGTTCGGGATTTGCACGCGGCTCACGCTGCGGATCACGCGGTAGAAATACTTGGCGGTGAGTTTCTTGATGAACGACTCGCCGTCGCGCTTGCGGCGGCGCGCGTAGACCATGTCGTAGCCCTCGCGCCAGCCCTCGACCAGCGTGCCGATGAGCTCGGGCGGGTCCTGCAGGTCCGAGTCGATGATGACCATGGCCTCGCCGCGCACGTGCTCGAAGCCCGCGGTCATGGCGGCTTCCTTGCCGAAATTGCGGCTCAGGCTCACCACCACCGCGCGTGGATCCGCGGCATGCAGTGCGCGCAAAACGTCCATGGTGCCGTCCCGGCTGCCGTCGTTGACGTAGATGATCTCGAAGGTGAGACCCAGCTTCTCGAGCGCGGCGGTGCAGCGGCGGTGGAACTCCGGCAACACTTCCTGCTCGTTGTAGGCGGGCACGACCACGGAAAGTGTGGGCACGTCAGGTCTCCTGATGGTCCGGCTGGCGAAACGTCCAGGCGCGGTTGAGGGCGAAATTGAACACCAGCACGGTGCCGGTGGCCACGCACTGGCGCAGTAGATAGTCGACGTCGGGCGCGAAGCGCGCCAGCAGCGCCATGATGCCGGCGTTGAGCGCCATGCCGAGCAGCACCACCGTGGCGAAGCGCGGCACGGCCTCGAGCCCGGCTCCGGAGTGCGCGAAGGTGATGCGCCGGTTGAGCACGTAGTTGACGACGGCGCCGACCAAGTAGCCCGTGGTGGTGGCGACGATGAGCCCCGCCCCGAGCCGCTCGTGCAGCAGCCACAGGGTCGCGAAGTGGCAGGCAGTGCTGACGCCGCCGACGACCGCGAAGATGCCGAACTGGGTGGCGAGTGCTGGGCGCATCGGCATCGCGTCAGGCATGCGCGGGGCCGCGCCGGCGCGCGAATGCCAGACCCAGGAAGGCCGCCACGCACACGGCGACGAACGGGTCCGCCGGCTGGTGGTAGCGCGGCCCGCTCTCGGCGATGGAATGCACGCCGTACAGGTACAGGAACGGCAGCGACAGCGCGATCGCCGCGAGGCTGCCCGGCGTCGCACCGCGAATCGTGATGAGCAGCGACGCGCCGAGCGTCACCCACAGCAGCCACCAGTACGCGTTGCAGGCCGCCTTGAGCACGAAGTAGACGGCCCCGGGCACCGGCTCGCCGATGTGTCCGCGGTTGAAGGTCTCGTAGACGCCGATCGCATCGTCCTCGAGCAGGAACGCCTGCTTGCGCAGCGCGAGCGCGAGGAATTCACCGGGATGCGCGACGATCCACTCCTTGGCGAGCTTCGCGCCCTGCCGGCTCGCCTCGAGCTCGGGCAGCTTCCACAGGTCGACCTCGCCCACCTTGATGTATTCGCCGGTGGCCAGCGGGTTGTTAGCGCGGTACATCACCTCACCGCCGTTGGTGGCCACCGGGACGAATGCGCCGAGCACGCGGTAGTTGCGCACGGTCCAGGGCGCGATGGTGGCGCCCGCGGCGACGACCAGCAGCAGCCAGGCAGCCGCCGCCTGGCGCGGAGTCTGGGTGTTGGCGAGCCAGGCGATGATGGGCACCACCGGCACCAGCAGGATGAAGCTCGGCTGCACCAGCACCAGGAGCCCGCCGACGATGCCGGCGCCGACGCGATGCAGGATGGCCTTGCCGGCCGAGGCCTGCGGCACGATCGCGAGCGCCACGCACCAGGGCAGCAGCGCCATCGCGACCAGTTCCTTCGACGGCCAGGCGCTGAGTGCGATGAGATCCGGCCACAGTGCGAGCAGCCACACGGCCAGCCGGCCCGCGGCGGGCTGCCCGATGGATTTGCACAGCCGCCATACGCCGAGCGACATGGCGGCGTAGAGCAACACATTGAGCAGGTGGATTCCGAACAGCGAACCGCCGCCCAGGCGGAACCAGGTGCTCAGCAGCAGTGGATAGCCGACCGGCCAGTAGGCCCAGCGTCCCGCATAGTGGAACGGTTTGCCGTCCACGAGCATCGCCGCCATCTCGGTGTACACCTTCGCATCGGACTGCGGCGCGATGTTCGAGATGGAGATCAGCAGCACGCGCAGCGCGACGCCCACGCCGATGGCGAGCAGCACCGCGCCGAAGCGCACGGAGGAATCTTCGGCGAACGCCGCCAGCCAGTGCGGCGCGCGGCGGATCGCGAACACCGCGCACAGCAGGGCCGCGACCGCGAGCAGGCCGCTCGCCACGTAGGCCACGACGCCCGATACCACGCCGATCTTGGAGAGCACGGCCGCGGGCACGAGCACCAGCACCTCGAAGCCCACGAGCAGCAGTACCGCGGCGATGAATGCCTGCAAGGCCGTCACCGCACCGCGGGAATTCTCCGGCATGCGTTTCCTCTGGGTTCTTGTTTGTACTTGGTTTTATCCGCGGCGCGCGCCACCGCGCGGCGCTTGCCGACGCGGGACTCTAGACAGGTTCGGCCGCCCCCTGGGGATGGATGGGGCGGCGGATGGGCTTAGTGCGAACTGCCTCTCAGATTCCGTGGGGCGGCCCGCGCACCGGGCCCGCCCGCGGGCTAGTCCGCGACGACGTTGGTCGGCGAGCTCGGGACCGGCGCCTGGCCGATGGGGCTGGCATTGCCGAGCAGCGTGAATATGTACTCCGTCATGGTCGCCGTGCCGCCGGCGAATCCACGCGTGCTCTCTTCGGCGAAGTCCGCCTTGATGCGCGCCTCGTACGGCCACGGCCACAGGTCTTCCGAGGTCTCGGTGTTGTAGCCCGATTCGCCGTACAGCGTGCCGGCGGTGCCGATGCGCTTCATGATGTTCGCGCCGCGCTGGCCGCCGAGGATGCCGCCGAGCGAGAGGACGGAACCCGGCTCGACGCGCGGCAGGAACCGGATGCCGTCGCCGATGAGCGTGGCGATGGTGCTCACCGCGAGACTGTTGCTGGCACTCACGCCGTTGAACGCCTCGCCGCGCGGCGCGGCGACGACGGTGTCCTGCACGGTGGCGCTGCCGCCGAAGACTCCGAAGCCATCACCGCCGGAGTTCACCAGCGTGATGCGCTGGTAGAGGTTGTTTGAGCCCTTGAGCTGCGACACGCCGTACGAGCCGCCGTAGGACGCGCAGTCGATCACCTTGAGATTCGTGATGCTCGACTGGCCTTCCGTGCCCATGAAGTAACCCGTGGGCTTGATGGTCATGCTGCCGCGCCACTCGCGGTTGGTGTTCGGCGTGCCGGTGGTGCCGTTCAACGCGTTGTAGAACGCCGCGACGTAGGCGCCGCGTCCCGTGATGCCGTCGATGGCGATGGCATTGAGCACCGCGACGTCGCGCGAGTCGTACACCGTGATGTCGGCCTCGGGCGCGCCGTCGGTGTTGTTGTAGCCGCCATCGAAGCGCGTCACCACCCGGCGCAGCACGACGTTGGTGGAGTTGTAGACCAGGATCTTGTAGCGGCCGCCCTGGCCGTACACCCAGCAGTCCTCTAACAAGATGTGATCCGCGCCCGGCGTGGCGTCGTTGCTGCCGATCTGCACGGTCACGGAATTGCCGCTCGACGGGCCGCCGCGGAATGCGGTGCGCAGGAACTTGGTGTAATTGCCGAGGATCTGCTTCTGGTTCGAGTCGACGAACTTGAGACCCTCGTACTGCACGTAGCGGTTGGTGCTGGCGCTCAGGTGCAGGCCGGTGGTGATGAGCACGGTGCCGTCGGTGACCGCCTTGATGACGTTCCAGGCGTTCGCGGTGCCGGCCTTGGGCGAGCTCACGTTGTCGTTCGAGCTCGAATAAGTGCCCGGCTGGATCATCAGCGTGTCGCCGCCCGAGGTGGACATCAGGGCGATGCCGCTCGCGATGTATTTCTTCGGCGATGCCTGGGAGCCATTGCCGCTGTCGTTCGCGGCGGATGCGTCCACGTAATAGGTGGCCGCCATTGCGGGCGATGTCAGCGCGGCGATTGCGAGTGCGGCGCAGCTGATAACGCGGGCGAAAACTTGCATGAGAGATACCTTGCGCGGTTGATTGCGAGTCGTCAACGAAACGTCCATGGGGCGGCCCGCTACTGGATTGTCTTCATGGCGGGGCTCGAAGGGGCGCTGGGCGCGCCGTTCGAGTTGATCGCCGCCACCGCGAAGTACCAGGCGCCGGTCGCGAGGTCCGTGACGGTGTACGAGGTCGCGGTGGCACTGTTGATGGTGGCGGTCTGGTTCAGCGTGGTCGCGCTGCGGCCGTACGTGATGCGAAAGCCCGCGAGGTTGGTGAGGGCCGAGCCATCCGTGTTCGTGGTCGGCGCCGTCCAGCGCACGGTGGCCGAGCCGGTCGCCACCTGCGAGACAGTGATCGTGAACGCCGGCAGCGCGGCGAGCGCGGTGCCGTCGGACACGGAGATCGTGATGTTCGAATAGGTGCCGGCGTGCGCGGCCGAAGGCGTGCCGGTCAGGACGCCGGTCGCCGTGTTGAACGTGGCCCAGGTGGGAAGGTTGGCGATGCTGAACGTGAGCGGGTTGCCGTCCGCGTCGGCCGCGCTCGGCTGGAAGGTGTACAGCGAGCCCACATTCACTGACGGCGGCGGCGTGCCCGAGATCGTGGGCGCGCGGTTCGCGGGCGCCGTCACCTGGATGGTGAACGACGGCAGCGAGGCGGAAAGCGAGGCATCGGCCACCGTGATGGTGATGCGCGCGGAGGTGCCGACATTGGCCGTGCCCGGTGTGCCGCTCAGCCGGCCGGTGCTGGTGCTGAACGTGGCCCACGAGGGCATGTTCTGGATCGAGAACGTGAGCGTGTTGCCGTCCGGATCGTTCGCGACGGGACGGAAGCTGTAGGCGACGCCCGCGACCACGGTGGTCGCCGGAGTTCCGGTGATGGTCGGCGCGCGGTTGACCGGCGGAGTCGTCGGCGCGGCCACCACCTGCAGGTTGAACGCCGGCAGCGAGGCGCTCGCGATCTCGTCGGTGACACCGATGATGATGTTGCTCGTGGTGCCGATGTTCGCGGCGCTGGGCGTGCCCGTGAGCTGGCCGGTCGCCGGCGTGAAGGTGGCCCAGGTCGGCTTGTTCTGGATCGTGAACGTGAGGTCGTCGCCGTCGAGGTCGTCACCCACCGGGGTGAACGTGTAGGTCACACCGACCGTCGCGGTGGTGGCCGGAGTGCCCACGATGGTCGGGGCACGGTTGGTCGGTGCCGGAGTACCGACATTGCTGCTCACCTGGATGCGAAACGCCGGCAGCTCCGTGGTCGCCTTCGAGTCGCTGACCCCGATGGTGATCATGCTCGACATGCCGACGTCGGACTCGGCGGGCGTGCCGGTGACGACACCGGTCTGGGTATTGATGTGCGCCCAGGCGGGCAGGTTCGTCGCGGAGAACGTCAGCGGATCGCCATCCGGGTCCGCGGCCTGCGGCGCGAAGTAGTACGGCGTGCCCGCCGAGAGCGCGGTGGGCGGCGCGCCGGTGATGATGGGCGGCAGATTGCTGTTACCCGACGCGTCCTGAGTCGCCTCCGACCCGCAACCCGCGAGTGCGAACGCGCCTACGAGTGCCAGCGCTACGTGCTTGCCGCAAATCTGCATTGTTCGGTCCTTCAACAGTCCTACGAAACTTGAGTACCGAAATGTTTGGGGTTGCGGCGGAATGACGGCAGGAGCGCGTACGCGCTGACCTATGCCGGCAACCCCGCTATCTCGAGCCTCAAACACTCCAGACCGGAAGCTTTGCGTCCCCGCCTCACGACGGGTATGCCTTTGCTATGTACGCAGTAGAACTGGCGTTTTGTTTGAACACAACGTGTCACCACTGGCAGACACGGGGGGACTCGGGACGTGTGGATAGCGTGAAACAGCGCGGTATGGGTCTGTGAACACGTTGTGATGCAGTCGCTATTGTTTACTTGACATACCTGAGACGGCTCCGTAATTTGCCGCGCCTCGCGTGGGGCCATAGCTCAGCTGGGAGAGCGCTTGCATGGCATGCAAGAGGTCGGCGGTTCGATCCCGCCTGGCTCCACCAAACATCGCGGGTCCCCATCGTCTAGAGGCCCAGGACATCGCCCTTTCACGGCGGTAACGGGGGTTCGAATCCCCCTGGGGACGCCAACTACCGGCCGCGCGCACGGTGCGGCGGTGCGTTGTTAGGGAGGCGCCGCACGCTTTCCCCGGGTTCATTCCCGGTCATTTCATTGGGCCACTTCCTTTACATATCGGGGATTTGCCTGCACTGTCTCCTACAAACCTTAGGAGTGGCGGTTCCCGCGCCGTAACGTCAACTACAACAGCCAAGCAAGAGCGAGTGCGCGTCGTACAAGTCACCGAGTCACTGGAGATCGGTGGGGCCGAACGGGTGGTGGTCGTGCTGGCCAATGCCCTCGCGCGGCGCCACGAGGTTTCCATCGTCTGCACCAAGCGCACCGGTGCGCTGGCGCAGGGGCTCGACCCGCGCGTCAGAGTGGATTGTTTGGGCCAGGGCGAGGGCAACGACCCACGCCTCATCGGGCGTCTCTACCGGTACTTTCGTGCGCGCCGCGCCGAAGTGGTCCACACCCATGACTGGGGTGTATTCCTCGACACCATGATCGCCGCGAAGCTCGCGCGCGTGCGCACCCGCGTGCACACGGTGCACGGCGCGTACATGGCGTATCCGCCCGGCACGTGGTCCGCGCGCAAGAAAGCGCTGCGGCACTGGCTGGAGCGGCGGGTGGCGCCGCGCGGCACCATCGCCTGCGTGTCCGATGCGCTGCGCGCGCACGTCACCGAGGAGGTCGGCATCGCCGGCGACGCGATGGTCACGATTCCGAATGGCATCGCGGTGGGCGCGCCGCCGCCGCGGGCGCCGGATTCCGCGGCCGTGCGATTCATCACCGTCGGCCGGCTCGCGCCGGTCAAGAACGTCGCGCTGCTGCTGGACGCGTTCGTGCAGCTGGTCGCCGCGCATCCGGACGTGAGCCTGTGCATCGTCGGCGATGGTCCGGAGCGCGCGGCGCTCGAGCAGCAGGCGGCGCGGCTCGGGATCACCGCACGCGTGGAATTCGCCGGCTTCCGCTCGGACACCGACGCGCTGCTCGCGGCAGCCGACGCCTTCGTGCTCGCGTCCATCTCGGAAGGGATCCCCATGGCGGTGCTCGAAGCCATGCGCGCGGGCCTCCCCGTGGTGGCGACGCGCGTCGGCGGCATTCCCGCGACGGTGGCCGACGGCAGCACGGGAATCCTGGTGGAGTCGCGCGACGTGGCGGGGCTCGCGCGCGCGCTGGCGCGGATCGTCACCGAGCGCCGCGCAGCGCAGGCCATGGGCCGCGCCGGCTTCGAGCGCGTCGCGGCACTGTTCAGCATGGACGCGATGGTGTCGGGCTACGAGCGCCTCTACGGCGCGGAAACGCCATGACGCCGGCGCGCGCCGGATTGCCCGCGGACTCGAGCGCGGGCTGGGTGCTGCTGCTGCCCGCGCCGCGACCGGACACGCGCGTGTTGTGCCTCGAGCTCAACGCCGTGCGCAACGCGGAGTCCCTCGCCTACTGGCACGAGCGCGTGACCGCGCTGACCCGCATCGGCGACGAAACCGTGCGGACCGAATTCACGGCCGGCACCGCGGCGCCGGAGGTGCGCGAAGCCTGGCGCGCCGGAGCGCCGCTGCCGTTCGCGGACCACAGTTTCGATGTGGTCGTGTGCCGCTTCATCGGCGGCACCGGCGCACCGGCCGGGCTGTCGCTGGCCGCGCTGGCCGGCGAATGCGCGCGGGTGGCGCGCGCCTCGGCATCTATCTACCTGGACGTCGCCAACCCGGCTTCGTACCACCGCATCGGCGCGTGGCTGCGCGGCCGGCGCTCCGACCCGGCGCGGCCCGCCTCCGCCGCGCCGCTGGCGCGCGCGTTGCGGGCCCGCGGCTTCGAGGTGCGGCGGCGGGCGTTCACCACCGAGCGCGGCGCGATCGCCGACGTGCTGCCGGCGCAGGGCTATCGGCCCACGCGCAACGCATGGAGCCGCGCGGAGCGCGCCAAGAGCCTGCTGCTGTCGCGGCACACCGCGGGCTTGTTTGCCGCGGCCTTCGGACTGGTCGCGCACCGCGGCACGTGGCAGCCGAACATCCTGTCCGCGTTCGGGGCGCGCGAGTTCGATACCTGCTTCGTGAATCCGGGCAAGAGCTTCGTGCGCTTCGGCGACGCCATGTTCGTGGTGCCCGCCGATGCCGCCGTGGTGGCGCGCCGGCGCCGCGAGGTGCGCGCCCTCGACGCACTGACGCGCAGCGGCCTGGCGTTGGCGCGCCTGGTGCCGCGCGTGGCCCGCGAGATCGACCTCGCCGGCCGGCCGGCGTTCGAATACGAAGCCATCGCGGGCGCCACCATCGACACCCCGACGGACGACTTCGCCGCGCTCATCGGCCGCGCCTGTGAGCTGCTGGTGGCCTTCAACCGGGAGTCCTGCCACCGCATCACGGTGTCGGATGCCGAATTCGACCTGCTCGTGGGGGCGGCGCTGGATTCGGCGGCGCGCTGGTATCCGGCGCATGCGGCGACTTTCGAGCGCCTGCGCGCGCGCTTCCGCGGACTGCTTCACGGTTGTGAGATTCCGGTGGTCTGGCTGCATGGCGACTACAAGCTCGAAAACCTCATCATCGCGGAACACGATCGCAGCGTGCGGGCGGTCATCGACTGGGAGCTGGGTGTCCCGGTGGGCCTGCCGCTCTGCGATCTTTTCTATCTCCTGATCTACCAGCGAATCACGACGGGCGACGCCGCCGACGTGCTGGAGTGCGTGCAGCAGCCGCTGTTCGACGACCAGTGGTCGGCCACAGAAAAAGAAATGTTGGCGAACTATGTCGAATCCCTGCGCCTGCCGGCCGGCCTGCAGCCGATCGCGGCCGCCGTCTTCGTGATCCATCACGTCGGCCTGCGCTTTCGTTATGCCCGCGAGGATGCCGCGGCCGCCCTGCTGCCCGCGGTGCTGGCGCTGCTCGAGTCGCGCCTGGCGCAGGCGCAGCGCCCATGAACGTGCTCGCCGCGGTGGCCTGGACCTGCTTCGGCCTCGCCGCCTATCACTACGTGGTCTATCCACTCGCCGTCATCGCGCTGGCGCGCCTCACGCGCGGGCGCTCCGGCGCGCCCTCGCCGGCGCACGCGGCGCTGCCGCGCGTGGCGCTGGTCATCGCGGCATACAACGAAGAGCGGGTGATCCGCGCCAAGCTCGACAACTGCCGCGCGCTCTCCTATCCGCGCGAGCTGCTGACGGTCATCGTGGCGGCCGACGGCTCATCCGATCGCACCGCCGACATCGTGCGCGAGCTCGGCGATCCGCGCGTCATCGTCCTGCACGAGCCCGAGCGGCGCGGCAAGGGCGCCGCGCTCAACCGCGCCGTCGCGGCCAGCGACGCCGACGTGGTGGTGCTCTCGGACGCCAACAATTTCTATTCCGTCGACGCGATCGAGCGGCTGGTCGCGCGGCTCGAGGATCCCGGCGTCGGCGGCGTGACCGGCGCCAAGAAGATCTTCGAGGCGCGTGAACGCGCCGCGGCGGCGGGCGACGGCCTGTACTGGCGCTACGAGTCGCTCATCAAGACCGCGGAGAGCCGGCTCGGCGGCACCGTCGCGGCCGACGGCGAGATCTTCGCGCTGCGGCGCGCGCAATACGCGCCGATTCCGCGCCACGTGGTAAACGACGACATGCATCTGACGCTGCGCCTGGTCGAGCGCGGGCTGCGGCTGGTCTACGAGCCCACCGCCACCGCCAGCGAGGAAGGCTCGTTCACCATCCGGGAAGACTTCAACGTGAAGGTGCGCATGATCGCGGGCGGGCTGCAGAACACCTGCGCGGAGTGGCGCACCGTGTTCGGCTCGGGTGCCTTCACCTTCAAGTATCTCAGCCACAAGATCCTGCGCTGGCTCATGCCGCTGTTCATGCTGGGGCTGCTCGTCAGCAGCGCGCTGCTGGCGCGGACCACACCGTACAACCTGCTGTTCGCCGCGCAGCTCTTCTTCTATGGCCTCGCCGCCCTCGGCTGGTGGCTGAATGCGCGCGGGCAACGCGGCGCCCTGTTCTACGTACCGTTCTATTTCGTCGCGATGAACGCGGCGGCGGCCGGCGGATTGCTGCGCTTCCTGCGCGGCTCGCAGACGCCGCTGTGGACCAAGGCGGCGCGGTGATCGCATGACGTCATTCATTTGGATCCTGGCGGGCGCCCTGGTGGCGGCGGCACTGGCCGTGCTCGTCGTGGCGTGGGGCATCCGCGCGCGCAACATGCACTACTGGCTGCGCTCGTACATCGCGCAGCGCGCGCTGCGCAGGCGCCCCATCGAGGCCGGCACCACGCTCTACGTGTGCGTCGCGGACCACTACGAGCCCTACGGCGGCGGCGCCACCCGCGAGCAGGCGCACGCGCGCGTCAGGCGCTGGATGGACACCTATCCAGTCATCGCCGGCAGGCACACCGACAGCGTCGGCCGGAATCCCTGCCACACGTTCTTCTACCCGATCGAGGAATACGACCCCGAGCTGCTCGACCACCTCGCGGATCTCACCCGGCGCGGCCTGGGCGACGTGGACGTGCACTTCCACCACGACCACGACGCCGCCGATAAGCTGCGGGTGACGCTGGCCGATTTCGTGCGCACGCTGCGCACGCGGCACGGCCTGCTGCGCGAGGAACGCGGCGCGCTGCCGTGGTGTTTCGTGCACGGCAACTGGGCGCTCGACAACTCGCGCCCCGACGGCCGCTGGTGCGGCGTCGACAACGAGCTGCAGGTGCTGGTCGAAACCGGCTGCCGCGTGGATTTCACGCTGCCCTCGGCGCCGAGCGACACGCAAACCAGCAAGATCAACTCCATCTACTTCGCGCGTGGCCGGCCCGGACAGCGCAAATCACACGACACCGGCCGCGACGCGGCGGTCGGCGCCTGGGGCAGCGACGACGAGCTGCTCATCGTGCAGGGCCCGCTCGGCCTCAACTGGCGCCAGCGCAAGCTCGGGCTCATTCCGAAGATCGAGAACGCCGAGATCTCCGCCGACGCGCCGCCCTCGGCGATCCGCGCGAAGCTGTGGCCGAAGCTCGCACCGCGCCTGGCGGGCGCGCCGCGGCACATCTTCCTCAAGCTGCACACCCACGGCACCGAGGACGACACCATGCGCGAGCTGCTCGACGGCGGCCTCGAGCGCATGTGGAACGCGCTCGAGGCGGATTTTCGCGACCGCCCCG
>JBIOZI010000224.1:0-3390 GCA_044871085.1 Steroidobacteraceae bacterium
GCGCTTTGCCCACAGCTTCCTCCCGATCCCACCTCGCGATGGACACCGTTGCCGCTCAGCTAACACTTCCCCTTGCCGGGTGTGTAGAGGACTTCCACCTCCAAGTGAGTGCGCCCTGCCGGGCGCAAAAAAAAGGGGGCCGGCTCTCGTGCCGGCCCCCCGTTCAGACTCGCGCCCGGGCGATTACAGCGCGCCGAGGCATCCGCCGAGCTCGCCGCCCAGCAGGAACACGATCGGCGCCGTGGCTTTCGGCACCTCGACCTTGATGACGTCGAACAGGCACATGTTCACGCGGCGCGGTATTGCCACCGTCACTCCCTGCGGGGCGCTGGTGTTCGCACCGTCGCTCACGGTCGCGGTCAGCGCGTAAGACGACCTGCGCCAGTCGATGAGCAGGGGCCGCGCGATCTCCAGGTGCCCGGTCGTCGTCCGCAGCCGGAATACCGACCCCGGGTTGCCGCCCGTGATGGCCCAGTTGCCGAACGTGGTGAAGCCGATCTGGTTCGTGTCGTCGGCATCGGTCGCCGCGAGCGCGCCGATGACGCGGTTCGCGCCGTCGTCGATGTCGAAGGCCTGGCCCGCGATGATCTCCGGCGGGTTGTCGTTCTCGTTGAGCACCCGCACGGTGACGGAGGCCGGCGCGCTGCGCATGTAGCCGTCCCACACCGACACGGTGACCACGTAGCTCGCGGCGCTCTCGAAGTCGAGCGTGGCACCGGGCACCAGGCTCAACGTGCCGGTAGCGGCATCCAGCGCGAATTTGCCGCTGGGATCCGTGAGCTGCCATTGCGAGAGCACGGTGTCGGCTTCTGGGTCGGTCGCCAGCACGTTGCCCACCACCACGCCGCCCGTGGTCGATTCGGTGAGCTCGAACGTCTGCCCGGCGGTGATCGTGGCGGGCGTGTTGCCGACGTAACGCGCCAGCCATTGCAGCGCCGGCCGCTCGCCGCCGTTCTGGTACATCAGCCAGTCGCCCTGGGCGTTGCGCCAGTGCGAGCCGCGCACGTAGCCCCAAACCGTCACGCCCTTGACCGCCGGATGCTCCCAGAACACCGGGAACACGCGCTGGTAGTTAGCCAGCTGCGTCTCGTGGTGCACGACGCCGGTGAGCACGCCGTCGAGATCGAGCTCCGTGATGTAGATGGGCAGGCCGGTGGCCGCCAGCCGGTCGAGGTTGCGGCGGTGGTTGGGCATCGGCGCGGGCTCGGTGGTGGAGAACGCGTGACCCTGGTCGCCGATGGCGTCGATGAGACCGCGATCCTTCAGCAGCTGGATGATCTGCAGATAGGTCGTGGTCGCATTGCCGTCGTTCGTGATGCTGAAGTCGTTGAGGATCAGCTCCGCGTTCGGGAAGTACTGGCGCGCGAGCTGGAACGAGGTGATCACCCAGTCCCAGCCGGTGGCGCCGTCACCGCCGAGCGCTTCGATGTAGCCACCGGCCGTGGGCGCGCGCGGTGTCTGGTGGAGCGGCTCGTTGACCACGTCGATCTGGTCGATATCCGGGTAACGCTGCGCGATCGCGGCAAACCATTCCTCGATCTCGGCGCGTTGTTCCTCCGGCGGCAGAGCGGCGATCCAGTTGGGCTGCTGGCCGCCCCAGATGAGCGTGTGCCACTTGAACGGGAAGCCTTTGGCTTTCGCCAGCGCGTAGGCCGCGTCGGCATCGGCCCAGCGCATGTCGTCGCGAAGGGGCTCGACGCTGCCCCACTTGCCGCCGTTCTCCGGCGTCACCTGGTTCCAGTAGTCGGCGAACTGAGTGGACGCGACGCCCGGGCTCCACGCGGAGCCGAGGAATTTGGCCTTGCCCGCTGCAAGCGGCGGATCGGTGCGGATGTGCGGCGGCGGATCCGGCGGCGGCGGCGGCGGCGGCGGCGGACACGTGCCGGTGGCCGAGCGGCCGGCGTCGAGATCCGCCACGGTGTAGCAGACGCCTGGGCGGCCGAACGCGAGCTTGTCCATGAACATGCCGTCTTCGCGCGTGCCCCACTGGAACACCTGCGTGAGCGCGCCGGCCGGGACGGTCCACGCTCCGGGACCCTGCGCGCCGGTGACCTTCACCCATCTGAAATTCGGAAAGCCGGCGTTACCGCCGACGAGCACCGTGTCCGCTGGATTGCGGAAGCCGGCGGTGGGATCGTTCCACAGCGCCCATTGCCCGCCGTTCTCCGGCTGCTTCTCGCCGAAGCCCTGGCCGAAGTACCAGCTGTCGTCGTTGCCGCCACCGGGCCCGACGTAGAAGCGCGCGTACAACTCGTAGTTGCCCGCGGCCGGGAACGTGACGAGATAGGTGCCGATGTGCGGCGCGCTCGGCGGCGTGGTGCGATTGACCGTGGTGGTGACGTACGTGGCGCCGTCGAGCGTACCGACGGCGAGATTGGCGCCGAGCGTTCCCGACTCGGCCTCGATGATGACGGGCTCTGACTGGCCCCATGCCGCGAATGGCGCGGCCGTGAAGATGCATGCGCGCACGAGCGCGCTCGCGAAGCGTTTCATTCCTTGTCCCCCTCTTCCTTTCGTTTTGATTTGCAGACTGCTGCCCGCGCGAATCTAAACCAACCGTGCACATTGCGGTAGCGGTAACATCCCTCGGAGTTTTGCCGCGCTCCGGCCGCACCGCACGATGTGAACCATTGCGCGAAGCATTTAGGCATACGACATAATGGCGTCAATACCTCGATCCGCGGTGTCAGGGAACGGGAGCTATGTCACGGCGCCCTGTTCGCTCATTTGCGACTCTGCGTGCTCAGTTCCCGGGGAAAAGAATGCAGGCGAGCGCAAGTGTCACAGCTTCCGGCGGTTCGAAGGCCGCTATTGGCGAAGCGCTGAAGCAGGCGCTGTCGGGAAACCGTCTTCAATCCATTTCGCTCCACGACGAACGCGGCGATGTCCTGTGGCTCGACGAAGGCGCCCTCGGTCCCGACGAACACAACCTGGTTCTCGAAGCGGTCTCGGCGCTGAACGCCGCGCCCGACAAGACGTACGTATTCCAGAACATCGGCGATGGGCGCTCCGCGGCTTTCCTGCCCGCGCGCTCGCCGCTCAACGACCTGCTCGGTCTCGCGATGATCATCGCGGACGCGAAATTCCTCGACAACAGAGGCGCGGCGAAATTCGTCACGCCGACCACCACGAATCTCCTGCGGCGTCTGGCATTCCTGCGCAAGCCGCCGCCACCCGCCGCGCCCCCGCCGCCGCCGGCACCCGCCAACAAAGTAGTTAGTCCGCCGCCCGCCGCCGGCCAGGCCCGGCCCCCGGCCGCGCCCGCGAGGCCGGCTGCGCCCGCCGCGCCGCGTCCCGGCGCTGCCGCGCCCCCCGCCCGGCCGCCGGCCCCCGCCGCGCGCCCGCCCGCTCCCGCCGCCGCGAAGCCGCCCGCCCCCGCGGCCCGCCCCG
>JBIOZI010000225.1:0-25305 GCA_044871085.1 Steroidobacteraceae bacterium
TTTCTCGAAGGCCGACCTCGATGTATGCTCGTCCGCGTCAGCCTCAATGGTCAGCTACAAATGTCCGCACGCGCTCACGTCCGGCTCACGGTCCTGTTCTCGCTCACCACTTTGCTGGCTGCCTGCGGCGGCGGCGGCGGCTCGTCCAGCAGTGGCGGCGGCAATCCGCCACCCCCGGGGCAGGGGGACCCCATCACGCTGACGTTTCGCACCGACTTCCCCACAGTCGCCGCCGGCGATGCCACCGCGCTCATCTGGAGCAGCAACGGCTCCACGTGCACTGCGAGCGGCGCCTGGACCGGGACGCAGGCTGCCAGCGGCACTAGTTATGTCAACGTGATTAGCGACTCGGCGTACACGCTCACGTGTTCGGGCGCCAGCGGTACGACGCCGGCGGTCGCGACTGTGAACGTCACCGCCTCGCACTACCCGACCTCCCCCGCGCCGACCTCGTCGCATGTCGTTTCGGAGAACACGCGAACGTCGCTGGACTATCAAAAATTCAACATCGCGCCGAATGACGTCGTCTGGGATGCGACCCACGCGAGGTTGCAGATCGCGACGCGCGCGGATTCGCCGCTGTACCCGAGCTCGCTCGTGACTCTCGACCCCGTTGGAGGGCAGGTCACGGCTTGGACGGCACTCGATGCGGAGCCGGTGCAGATCGCGGTGAGTGCGAACGGCCAGTTCGTGTACGCCGGATTCGCCCACGGCGCCGGCGTGCGGCGCTATCTCGCGGCGACGCTCGCGCACGACATCGACATTCCCGTCGGCGCTGCGAACGCGCGCATATACGACATCGCGGTATCGCCGACATCGCCGCGCACCATCGCCGTGGTGGTCGACAAACTATTCAACGTGAACTCGATCGGATTCGGGCTGCAGCTGTTCGTCGACGCGACGCCGCTGCCGGATGCCATCGACGGAGACATGCTCGCGAGCGGCGGCTCGCGGACTACGGACATCATGTTTCCGGTGCAGTGGATGCCTGACGGCACTCGCCTGTACGCCGGCCAGAAGACTTACGCGAGTGGTTTGCTCGATCTTGCGGTGACCTCACGAGGACTGTCGATCAACCGGCTGATCGACTGGCGCACCGCAAGTGGGTTCCGCATCTATGGCACGCGCGCCTTTCTCGACGATGGTCGCGTGTTCTCGCTGGACGGCGCTGTCGCGATGCTCGGGCGTTTCACCGACTACGACAATCCGTACTGGGCCCGCGCCGAGGCCATGAGCAACGGCAAGGCGTTCTCGCTTGGCGATCACCTCGAGAACGGGCCTTTCCTCGATGGCCAGCAAATCGTGGCATTCGATCCCGATACGTTCGTCACGATCGATTCGATCGTGTTCGACGATGCCGCCCTGTTCGCCGGCGGCTACATCATGGTGTGGGGCTCCGACGGCATCGCCACGTACGGCGCGAATGGCTTGCTGGTCGCACACGGGTCGTTCGCCGGCGCCGGCGGCGCGGACCCGCCGATCCCGGTCATCCCGATGATGGCCGGCGCCTTCGTGCCCCCGAGCACGGCCAGCTCCAACGATGCGTTCGACTGGCGCGCGTTCCGTCTCGGCGCGAACGACGCGATCACCGACCGCTGCGGCCACCTCTATGTCACGACCACCGGCGAATCCTATTTTCGCCCCAACAAGCTGCTCGAGCTCAACCCGACGAACGGCGCGCTGCTGCGCGAGCTGTACGTCGGCAGTGAGCCCGACAATCTCGCGGTCTCCGATGATTGCAGCAAAATCTATGTGGGCCTGGCGGAATCGAATGCCGTGACCCGCGTTCGCGCCGCAGACTTCGTAGTCGAAGCGCAGATCCCGATGGTCGCCGGCGAGCCGCATTTCTTCGAGCTGGCGCGCAGCGCGTCGATTTCGGTGGCGCCGGGAAATCCGGATGTCATCGCGGTTGCGAAAACCGAGGCCACCCATCTTTGCAGCGATCGAGCCCTCGGCCTCGGCGTGTTCGACGGCACCGTCGAGCGTCCGTCGACGCACGAACCGACCTCGTTCAGCCCGACGGGCACGGTGTGGGGAGCTACGCCGTCGACGTTGTACGCCGTGGATGACTTCGACGTGTTCGCCTTCGACGTGGACGCGACGGGACTGCACGGTAAACGCACACTCTTCCCACACAACATCGGGACGACCGGCGCCTATCTGTTTGCCGATCTCAACTTCGATCGGCTGAACCAACGGCTGTTCAATTCACGCGGCGACGTCTTCAATGTCGCAACGAACCTGCTGCTGCCAAGGCTCGACGTCTCGCCCTCCACGGGGATGATCAACGTGCTCTGCGGCGGCATGACAGCCGCGCACGTGACGGATCCCGTCTCTGGCAAGGTGTTCTACGCGTCGTATGGCGACGTGAACTTCTCGTCCTGGGCCATGACCATTCAGACGTTCGCCGCCAACGGACTCACGCTCCAGGGTCGCCGAGTCCTGTCAGGCAGGCCCATCGACGTCGATTTCGGTTTCGGCCCACCACGGCGAGTGGCGCGTCTCGGTACCGACGGGCTCGCGGTGGTGACTGCGTGGAAATTCCTGGTGCTCATGCGCAGCCCGCTGCTGCGCAACTGATCGCAGCAAGGGTCAAGTGCCGCAGAACGTCCGAAGCACGCGGTCGCCCGGCGCCGGCGGCTGCTCGAACTCAACCAAGCCAGGCTGATCGTCGTAAGGGTGCTCGATGATTTTCAGCAGCTCGAGAAACGGCCCGAAGTCCCCGCGCGTGGAAGCTGCTTGGAGCGCGACCTCCACCCGGTGGTTGCGCGGAATGAATGCGGGATTCACGCGGCGCATGTTCGCGGCGCGCTCCGCGGCATGCTGCGGCTCGCCTGCGAGGCGCTCGCGCCAGCGCCGCAGCCATTCCACGATGCCAGGGGAGGATGCGAACAGCTCGAGTAGTGAGGCGTCATCGGCCGGTTCGTCGGCGCACCGCGCGAGGCGGCGAAACGTCAGCGTGAAATCCGCACCGACCGATTGCATCGCCGCGAACAGGGCGCTGACCAGCTCGACATCGCTGTCCTTCTCGCTCGCCAGGCCGACCTTGCGCCGCATGTGTGTCAGGAGCCGGGCGTCGAAAACCGGCATGAAGTCCTTGACGACCGCTGTCGCGAGCTCGACTGCTTTCCCGATGTCCGAGTCGATGAGCGGCAGCAGGGTTTCGGCCAACCGCGCGAGATTCCACTGCGCAATGGCGGGCTGATTGCCATAGGCATACCGCCCGCCATGGTCGATGGAGCTGAAGACCGTTTTCGGGTCGTAGCTATCCATGAACGCGCACGGCCCGTAGTCGATGGTCTCACCCGAGATGGCCATGTTGTCCGTGTTCATGACGCCATGGATGAAGCCGACGCTCATCCAATCTGCAATGAGCGCGGCTTGGCGCTGCACGACGGCTTCGAGCACCGCCAGCGCGGGGATGTCGGCGCCTCGCGCCTGGCCGAAGTGCCGTGTGATGACGTAGTCGAGCAGCTCACTCACTGCCTCCCGATCATTGCGCGCCGCGAAGTATTCGAAGGTGCCGACACGAATGTGACTGGCAGCCACGCGCGTCAGCACGGCGCCTGGCAGGAGATCCTCGCGAACAACCTGCTCGCCGGTCGTCACCACCGCGAGAGAGCGCGTGGTGGGAATGCCGAGCGCATGCATCGCTTCGCTGATGAGGTACTCGCGCAGCATGGGCCCGAGCGCCGCGCGTCCGTCGCCGTTGCGCGAGAACGGCGTCCGTCCCGAGCCTTTGAGCTGGAGGTCGCGCCGCATGCCGTCGCGTCCCACCCGTTCACCAAGCAATATGGCGCGACCGTCACCGAGCTGCGGCACGAAGCCGCCGAACTGATGACCCGCGTAGGCCAAGGCGATCGGTTCGGCATCTTCGGGCGTTTGATTGCCTGAAAACCATGCCGCACCTTCGCGTTCGAGGACGGCTGGATCGAAGCCGAGCTCTTCCGACAGGCGGGAGTTGAAGACAACCAGCCGTGGATCCCTGACGCGCGCCGGCGCGACCCGCGCGTAGAACCGCGTCGGTAGTGCGGAGTAAGTGTTCTCGAGTCCGAGCTTCATGGCCGCCGGGAGTGTATCTCGGTCAGCGCCACCTCGGCGCCGGCGCAATTCGAAGGTCAGCTTCGCTCGTTTTGCATCGCCTTGGTCCAGATCGCGTCCAGCCACTCTTGAGTCCTTTCGCTCGCGGCCACGCTTGCTTCGAAAAGCTCGGAGTTGCCGACCATGGCCGCAAAGTCTTCGAACATCAACGCCGCGGGTGGTTTCGCGGAGGGAACTGTCATGCGCTCCGACGTTCCGCCAGCACGTAGTCCGCCCTTGCGATAGACGTACTCGGCGGGTCCATCGTCCGGACGGAACACGAAGTCATCGAGACTGAATTGACCGCCGACACCAGATAGCCTCAGGTCCATGTTCAGGGCGCCCGCTTCGAAGCCGCAATTCCAGGTGTTGGTTGATCCATCGCTGAAAGCGATGACCCCACTGCCAGCAGTCACGGCTTTCGTTCTCTTGTCGCGGCGAACGTAAGCATCCACTCCGGCAACTTTGACGCCGGGCGCCGTGTATTCCACGGCCGCTCGCATGTTGTACCAACCCGCATCGCCAATTGCGCCGTACGGCTCGAGATTGGGATCCAGGCGAATGTTGTCCGCGTCCGTCATGCCGAATTGAAACGCCGAGTCGATCGACCACAGCCAGCCGATCTTCTCGCGCATGGTGGTCTTGATCTGCGCGGTTCTCGGGTGATGCACGAAATGCGTGCCATCCATGAAGCCGACGCCGCTCTTGCGACAGGCTGATGTGATGCGACGCAGGGAAGGTAGATTGGCAAAGGGCTTCTCGCCGAGAACGTGCTTGCCGTTGGCCGCGGCCAATGTGCAGATTTCCTCGCGAACGGAGGTTGGCGTGGCAACGTAGACCGCGTCGACGGTTTTCGACGACAACATCTCCGACCACGAACCGAACGCGCCGGGAATACTGTGCTTGGTCGCGAACTGCTTGGCAGTCTCTAGCTTCCGGCTGGCGACGGCTGCCAGCTCGGCACGTGCGGCGAGCTTGATCATCGACGCCATGTGATTGGCGATCGAGCCGGTGCCGACGATTCCCCAACGCAGTGGCCGATCGGTTTGCTTTTTCACGCCAGAGGATTCCGCGGCAAATACGGCCGGGATCGCGGATACGACTGCACCGGCGCCGACTGCCTCCAGGAGCTTGCGGCGTCCCGCATCGACTGCCGTCGAATGGTCGTTCTTGTCGTCTTGGCTGTTCATGCAACTCCCCGTCGATGTAACTACCTGCGCAGGTAGCGATCATCGCACGACCAGGGTGATACGGCCGAATTGTGCCGGCTCGCGGCATATCGCGTGGACGAACAACCTTCCCGGATGCCGGAGTCGCGTGCCTGGTATAGATAGCGATGCCGACTGGCGTCGGGATTATGGTCGCATCCCGGATGGGCGGGAGGAGCGGTCAAGGCGCACCACCGCCATGTCGTCGCGTTGCCAGACTACCGTGCCACAGCCGGCAACCCGTTCTCGCGCCGCCTGGCTCGCGGTGACCATCAGCTTCACCGGTATGCCATCGGTGCCGCGCGCGCAGCCGCCATCGAACAAGCGCTTGCGCCAGCTCAACAGCGTGTCCCAGCGCCGGATGTCCTGGGGCGCGGTGGGTACGAACTTCGCCGCGACGACGGTCGGCCTTTCGATGACGCGATTCAGCCTGATACCAGGGAATGTGGGGTCGAGCGCGGGGTCGAGCAGCACGATGTCATCCGGCCCGGACGACGTCCTCACTACTTCGAGCAATTCAGCCTGATGAGGCACGCTCACCGGCTGGCCCAGTTTCATTCGATCGTGCTGGTATTCGAGTTGCAGTCCGCGCAGCGTCACCAGCACCAGCGCCAATGCAGCCCAGCTCGAGAATCGGCTCGGCAGCGCGTCACGGATGGCGATGAGCGCGACACAGAGCAGGAGTAGCAGCGTCACCGAGCTCGGCCTGAATAGATAGAACTTGGCAAAGGCGAAGCGGCCCTGGTCGAAGTAGCTGATGACCAATGCCAGCGCGAGCTCGGCCAGGCCGATGCCGACGAGCGGCAGCAGGAGCGCACTCGCAGGCTTGCGCCGCCGCACAGCCAGGAACACCACGGCTGCGACGCACAGCGCAACGAGGCCATTCCGCCAGCGCCAGAAAATCACCGGGTTTGCGAAGGGCGACACATGATGAGCATTTCGAAATGCGTAGATCTGATCGACATCCTGCGTCGTTGCTTCGACCATCGCGGGCAGTGGCAGTGTGGTCACCGCCACTAGTTGGTCGTGCGCGATGATCGCCAGCAATGGGGAAACCAGCAGCACGTAGATACCGAGCGCACCGGCCGCGACGCGCCAGTCGCGACGCAGCTGCCACAAGGCACACAGACCGAGCGCCAGCGACCAGAAGCCGCCCGCCAGAAAATGCAGCCACGTCGCACCGGCTGCCAGGGCAAACGCCCAGCGCCAGCGGCCCCGGTTAGCCAGGGCGACCGCGAAGAAGATGAGTCCGTACGCGACGGTCTTGGGCTCGGAGCCGTCGAAGAGCCATTCGCCGCCGAGGATCTGCTCGCCCAAGATGTGGAACCCCATTACCACCGCGACGGATTCCACGATCGACAGCCGCACGGAAGTGAACAGCGCAGCGAGGCTGGTGGCGTACAGCGCCGCGGTGCCGACGCGCGCGACCACGTGCGCGTATTCGTAACCGAACAGCGTTACCAATCCACCGTAGAGCGACTCCCCGATGAACCGCGCGTTGGAGTGGTCGAACACCGCACTCCAGGCAGAGAAGGCGTCCGGCGCGACGCGCCGATATGCCAGCTGGAAGTAGTTCTCCTCGTTGCCCGTCCAGATGGAAGTGGGCAGGTACAGCACGAGCAGCGGTACGAACAGCGCGAGTGAAAGCGTCCAGAACGACGCCGGCGTCGTCGCCCACGCCGTGATTCTGTCGAGGGCCGAGAACGGGCTCGGGCGCGCTGACGCTTCCATCCGCTAACGAAGCCGCGAGCCGGACGAGGAGACGCGGCGCGGAATGCTCACAGCTTCTTCTCGATGAAATATCTCGGACGGGCTTTCACCTCTAGATAGATCTTGGCGAGGTATTCCCCGATGACCCCGATGCACAGGAGCTGCACACCGCCGAGGAAATACATCGGCACCACCGTCGATGCCCATCCCGGAAAAGAGCTTCCGAACGCGCGCACCCACAATGCCCACACGCCGAGGACCATGCTGCCCACGAAGATGACTGTGCCGGTGAGCGTGATCAGGTGCAGTGGAAAGGCCGAGAACGATGAGATGCCTTCGAACGCCAGCTTGATCATCTTGCCGAGAGGATATTTCGACTCCCCCGCGAAGCGCTCGGCACGCCGGTACTCGACCGTGCTCGAGCGAAAGCCGAGCGTCGGCACGATGGCGCGCAGGAACAGGTTGACCTCCTGGAAGCGCTGCAGACAGTCGAGGACGCGCCGGCTCATCAGTCGATAGTCGGCGTGGTTGAACGTGACCTGCACGCCCATCCACGCCAGCAGCCGGTAGTAGCCGACCGCGGTGGCTCGTTTGAACATGGAGTCCGACGTCCGGTCGTTGCGCACGCCGTAGACGATGTCGTCACCCGCGACGAACCGGTCGAGCATGGCTTCGATCGCTTCGACGTCATCCTGCAGGTCGGCGTCGATGCTGATGATCGCGTCGCCCGGGGCCGATTGCAGCCCTGCCAGCAGCGCCGCCTGGTGGCCGCAGTTGCGGCTCAGTTTCACACCGTGCATGCGCGGATCGCGGTCGCTGGCCTGCTCGATCAGGGCCCAGGTTGCGTCGCGGCTGCCGTCGTCCACGAAGTAGACGCCGCTTTTTACCGGGTCGATCTTGCCGTCGGCGGCCAGCCGGTCGAGCAGCGCCGAGAACCGCCGGATCGTCTCCGGCAACACGGCCTCCTCGTTGTAGCAAGGAGTGACGATGCTGAGTTGCGTGCTCAAACTGCGTCTGCCGGGCGGAATGACCACCAACGATTGAGCGCGAAGTTCCACGCGGTGACCACCACGGTTACGATTACTTGTGCGAGTAGATAGTCCAGGTGCCACAGGGAAGTCAGGAGGTACATTCCCGCGGCCGTCAATCCGAGGCCGCTCAGGGCCGTGACCAGGAAGCGCGGCAGGGCTTGCGCATGCGGTCGGTCGCTGGCGAAGGTGAATCGGCGATTCAGCGCGTAGTTGAGCCACATGCTGATGCCGAAGCCGAGGGTGGACGCCGCGACGGGGTTCCATCCCGCCCAGCGCACCAGGGCCAGGAAGATGGCGTACTGCAGCGCCGTGGCGAGGGCGCCTACGGCGAGGAAGCGCAGTGCCTCGGTGTAGATGGGGCGAGGCTTGTGACGGAGCGGGACTAGCAGGGTGTGGGACATATAGACCGATGGTCACAAGCCGGGACGGACGGGACAAGGCGACGCGCGCCGTTGGGGGGATGCGACTATGACTACGATTGATGGTCGCTGGCGCATGCGGCGTCGGGCAATTCACGCCGTGGACGTTCATTCGTCCTACACGCTCTCGCGTGTGACGGCATTGGGCGGTGGCGGAAGTGATCTCAGCGTCCAAAAGCAACGAGGGTTTGAGACAACCTGAAACGTCTCGGCCTCGAACAAATTCATAGGCCTTATGACGTTCTATGGGTTGCGTGCAGAATGGTTATGAGACTGGCCAATACGGCGCGATTCACCTTCGTAAGAGTCGTTACCTGATCAATGCCCACGTCAGGTACCAACCTAACGACGGCGACTCGACTATCGGATTTACGATTTACACACAACACTTCAGCCGCGCGGCATGACCGCGTAGCCTGGTCGAAAAGATGATTCTTATCCTAGTTCTTCTCGCACTTGCTGCGCCGTGATGATCCCGCTATCGCAAAACAAGCGCTGAATGCCGTCAGCGCCCGTCGAGAATTGCCGCGGGTCTCGGAGTTTCGCGTCAACCAGAGCTACCAACGCATCTGCTTCCACCAGGCAGACTTCATTGACGTCTGTGTCCATCTTCAACCCGCGCACCAAGTCATCAAATTCGTCCTGAAATTTGCTGGAGACGATGAAGTAGTAAACGTTTCGATAGTGACGTCGACGCTTGATCTCCCGACTGTGCGACGTTATGTACTCGCGAATTGCTCGATCATCGGTTCCCATTCGGTAACCAGACTGCCGCGCCTTTGCATCCCATAGAACGGCGTAAGACTCATCGTCGGCATATGCAATACCGTCCGGCGCCCGACCAGAGCCCTGGCCCATGAGCTTCGTGTCGTAACCGAGGATCGTGAAAGCTGCATGGATGGACTTCTCAAAAAGCCGAGCGATGCTGACTCCCGCCGCGCTCGCCGTTGCTTCCAATATGGCGTCGTTAGCCGCGAGGCGCGGCAACACCGCCACTACCGGGGGCACGTAGCTATCCCACACATCACCCGCTGGCATTTCCGCGGCTTGAGCCAGAGCGGACTCGCCATTGGATTGCGCCGTTGCTGGCGGCGTCGCCACTACCGCGCTCTTCATTTGCCTTCGGTACCACCAGACATGCTCCACGTCATACAGCGTGAATTGGTGCCCACTAGCCTTACGGAAAATGTCTTGCAGCGCGAAGTGCAACGCGGCGTATGAGATGTATGACTCAGCAAGATCGTCTGTTGGTTCGAGCAGGTTGAGATCCGTCAGTACAGAAACGCTGTTTGTAAAGTAGACAGGCCAGGCTTTTGGGGCTTGCACCTGCCAAAAATAGCTCAGGAAGAATGGGACGCTGGACGGCTTGGGCTTCGCATGTGCGCTCCCGCCAGCCTCCACCAGCTCTTCTCCCAACCTACGTACATAGCTCGAAAAGGTTCTTATACGGCTTCTCGCGATGTCAGCCGAATCTGGAAGTCTGATTGCTGATTTGAGTTCGGCGGTCAATTCAGCAAGGTCTTCTGCAGCGTTGAAGACTAGGTTGAAGAACATCTGTCCCTTAATTCCCTTGAAACCCCAAAGTTCATTCCGCTTGTTGATCCGATCGATCTCCGGCTTGAATTCCTCAAGTGGGGTACCGCCATCTAGAAACTTCGCCACAGTAGGCGCCAGAATTTCGGAAATGACTCTTTGTCGATTGGCGTCCAGCTGACCAGCTGCGGCTACCGGAGTTTTGCCAGTCTCAGGATCGGCGACGGCATTCAAGTATTCGTCCATGCATCGAATCGCCAATTCCTTTTGTGCTTCAGTCAACGCGGTCATGTGCGCTCCAGATTTGGACTAGGTCGAGAATTGAGCGTAGGTCGTTCCTAACAAGCAAGTCCAGTAGACCGACCGCTGGGGCGGCCAAGAGAACGCGGAAGGTTGCCGCCTAGGGGTCTCATCGACTAAAAGTTGAAGGATTGAGTGCACCGAGCCTGCGGCTCGGTGACGAACTCGACCGCGACGGGGTCGTGGTTTCGTGGCGGCAAGTCGGCGGTGGCGAGGCCAGAAGGAATGCTTGTCGCCCTCAACGACCGCGAGGCTGGTGACGCTCTGCTGCACACAATCGGTAGCGTCTGCCGCAACCTCGAGGTGCGACGCGGCGATACCGGTAGTGATTCGCCACCTTGTCAGCTGCACGTCCATGTCGGATCGACCATAGTCGGCCCCTACGAACGAGAACAACTTCGGGCAGGTGAACAGAATGGCAACCTGGTTTCAACGCGCGACGGTCCTATGCACGTCCGTGCTCCTGGTTTCAGCCTGCGCCACTTACCAAAGCGTTCCGCTCTCCAGCTCCAACCCACCGGCTCTGCGCTCGAAGCTGCACCGCGGCCAGCTCGTACGTGCCGAGCTCGAAGGCGGCAACACAATCGAAGCGCGTATCGAGAAACTCGGCGAAGCCGCCTTCGTGCTCGCGAGCCGCGAGATTCCCTACGCGAGCGTCATCGCGATCGAATCGAGGCGCATCGACTATCCCGAGACCGCCAAGAACGCCCTTCTGGCGACAGCGGTGGCGGCTGTGTACCTGCTATTGCTCCACCTCGAGTCCGAAGCCTGCGACGACTACACCGGCCCGGACGCCTGCTACCAATAGCCATTTCGACGAAACCGCCCGCGTAAGCGATCCGTAAGTCGCCGCCTGGATACTGAACCTGCGATTTGCCCACCGGGCAGCGCACTCAGCTATCTACAACTCCAGGAACGACCATGAACACAATGAAAACAACGATGCGCGCAGGCGCGGCGCTGGGCTTGGCGCTGCTCGCCGCCTGCCAGAACACCAACGGCACCGCGACCATCCGATTCGAACAGCTCGGCGCCTGCAACGGCTACGTGGATGGCTTCAACGCCATCAGCGCCGGCCCATCGGCGGCATTCGTCCTGTTCCGCATCAACACCATCGACAACAAGAACGGCACCGTGCCTTTCAACTACGACCCGGCCAGGGTGTGCCTGAATTCGCGCACTTCGTCGTGTGTTTCCACCGGGCTGAGCCTGGCTCAGAAGATAGGCGTTCTCGGCACGACGAGCACCACTGTCGCGGCGGGCCAGGTGCTCCAGCACAACGGCTTCGCGGTGATCGCCGCGCCTACCGCCAACTCTCCGGATCCCCAGATCGAAGCGAACAAGACCAACTACTTCCTGACGTACAACGGCAGCACTTCGGAGCCCGGCATCCTCTTCGACAAGAAGAATGCGAGCCAGACCCAGTACGCGGGGCTGCAGAATTGTCTGGGGAAGGTCTGGTGAGTCATGACGCCGTTTGAGTTCGCAGATCAATATCATCAACTCAAGATCGACGATTCGGCGCTCGGTCTGAACGTCGAGTTGAACATCAAGAAATACAAAAATGACTGGGCGAGCGAAGACATAAACGAAGCCAGCACCGTGCTGACTCTGGTCGCCACGAAGTTTCTCAATCTGAAGAACTCCAACGCCGTCCCCGCTACTTTCAGTATTCCGAACAGTCCGAAGATGGATCCCACCGAAGAGTTCTGTTGTGCCGGCATTCGCAGGGCATTTGCCAGTCGCGGTTCTCCCGGCGAAATGGCCGACGCGCTGCGAATTGCCGTGCTGGTGGGCAGGCCGGGGAAACTTCCCCCCAAGGAATACGGCGAGAAATGGTTTGGCCAGGACTGCAATTCGTTTGCGGGCAACTGGCTCGGCCTGAGTCCGATGCTCGGCATTTCTTCGTACGCAACCGGCGGGCAGTTGGGATCCAGCTACAGCGAACAGGACTGCCGGCAATTTCTGCCGCTTCCACCGCGGAACGATGAAACGGAACCTCTTTGGGGCATCGAGATGGGCGATCCGCTCCTCACCTTTGGTGAAGCGGATAAGCGTGGAATTCCCTGGCGCCACATCGCAGTCGTCCAAAACCTCCAGGGCACTTTCGACTCCGCTACATTGCACATGGCCGAATGGGGCGAAAAGGGCGGTAAACCGCAGCACAATCACGGCCCCTACACAGTTACGCTGATTCGGGACCTGATCAATTGGAAGCCGAAGAGCGGGTGGGAGAAAATTCACTCCGCACTCAAACAAGCAATGCCCAAGGCGAAATTGATCGGCTTCCTGGGCAAGACTCCCGACGCGAAGCCGGCATTTCGCATCTTCTTCGGGCAGGGCGCGACCGCACAGCTCGATTCGCGAGGATGGCACACGGGCAACTACCAGTTTGGACACTGAGGGTGAACCTCGTTCACGCGCATTTTCGGCAGCGACACGAGGCCCGGTGATTCAGAGCCATCTTCCGTTGAGGTGCTCCACGGGATGGCGGCAAGGTCGATGCAGCGGCGCTTCGATCGAGCGCCTCAGCCCGAACGAGAAGCACGCGCGCCCGCCAGGTAGTTCGTCCGTGGTTTGGCGCGCGTGTAGTTAGCGGGCCGCCGATAACACGCATCGCGCTGCACACGCAATTGCAGCGCGCGTGGGACGTCATGTCCCGCATCGACAACGCGATGACACGAGTCATTTCTCGATATTTAATATATTCCGTCAGGCGAATCTTGTAGGCTGCGCGCCGCCACTGGTTAGGGAGCGCGCGATGGATTGCGTGTCGGTGGCAGCGCGCGCAGCGATGCACGCGTTCGATACGTCCGGAAGACGTCGGGGTACTCAGAGCGCGGCACACACAATCGGTAGAGGAAAAATGAAGACATCAATCGCACGGAATGCGCGACGCGCCGGCAATCTCGCCCTGGCCCATTTGGCATTGCTGGCCGTGGCATTCACCGGCACCGCGATCGCGGACATCTCCACGTCGACGGCTGGACGGAGCCTCGAGCTCTACGTCGACCCCAGCATGCAGTCCTCACACGTCTGCGATGGGTCGAGCTCGGTGAGTTGCCAGATCTGGGAGCAGACACATGGAGCCGGCATCTCGCAGGCCCTGGGGAGCATGATCAGCGCGCAGCCGCAGGCCGTCTGGTTCACTGACTGGAACACGCAGGGTGTCAACGGCATCCGCAGCGCAGTGGCGGCGCGTGTCTCGGGCGCGATGGCCGCCGGCAGGGCTCCGCAGCTCGTCTCGTACATGATCCCGCAGCGTGACTGCGCTTCCTTGAGCTCCGGCGGTGCGCCGGATCTCACGCAATGGGCTAGCTACATCCGCAACTTCGCGCTCGGAATAAAGGACGGCCTCGCCACAGCGACTCCGGACGGATTCCCGCTGCCGGTCATAGTGATGCTCGAGCCCGATGCGCTGGCGTTGCTGTCCGGAGACGATGGTTGCAAGGGCAAACCAGGCGCCAACTTCGACAACGCCGCCCGTCTCGCCGCCATCCGGACCGCCATCGGCGTGCTCGGCGGCGCCGCCTGCTCGCGCGCCGATCTCGCGGCCAACTGCCCATCGTTCATCAGCCGCGTGCACGTCTATCTGGACGCGGGTCACGCGGCGTGGAAGGGCTGGCCTGCGAACATCGGCCCGATGGCGCAGCGCCTCATCGATGGTGGAATCACCAACGCCGACGGCTTCTTCACCAACGTCTCCAACTACAGCCCTACCTACACGGCGACGACCGACGAGAACGGAACGCCGAGCTCGGCGCCGGAAGCGACTCGCGGCGAGCTCGCATACGGCAAGGCATTGCTCGACACGATCTACGCGAGGCTCGGCAACACCTGGGGCAGATGGGCCTGTGGCGCGCCCAACGGCTGCGAGGGGTTTCCCAAGAAGCAGATCATCGATACGTCGCGCAACGGCCCCATCGTGAAATGGCAGGACAAACAAACCAACGGCTGGCCTTCCTGGTGCGACAACCAGCTCGCGGGCCTCGGTGAGCCGCCGACGCTGTATCCGAACGCGCGGCACGTTGGCTTCGACCACGTGGTCGCCGCACTGTGGGTGAAGCCGCCCGGCGAGACCGACGGCTGCGAGGGCGGCAGCTCGACCGCGGCCACGGCGCCCGCCGCCGGACAGTTGCCCACCGATGGTCTCCCGCCCGGCCTCTTCCACCTGCCGTCCGCGTGCCGGCTCATGGGACGCCCGGATTGCGCCGTGGATATCACGCGCGCACCGCCGCGGCCCAGCGGCTTGCGCATCACGCACGTCTCGCGAATCGCCGACGGAGCGCCGGTCGACTCGATCATGCTCGAGTGGAATCCGTCGTACGGCACTTGTGGCTATCAGATCGCGCGGCGCATGAGCACCTCGGGAGGTCTCGGCGCCATCGCGATGGTGACTGGCACCTGGGCAGGCAGCACGGGCCCTGGTCCCGAGACGCATTTCCTGGTGTTGAACGTCCGTCACGGCGCGGTCTCGCAGTACGCGGTGCGCGCCCGCAACTGCGGCGCGACAGCCGCGTATTCCTCGTACTCGCCAGTCGTGACGACCCGCGACTTTCCTTGAGGGTTGAAGGCGGGGGCCGCAGCGCGGCCCCCGTCTCTTTCGACCAGAGGCCTACGCGCTGTAGTTAGCGAGAACGAAAGCCCCCTCGCTCTCCGGAACCCGTCCGCCAACGATCGCCACATCCGCGCCCGCGGCTCTTGCCGCGGCAACTCCCGCGGGCGAATCTTCGAATACCAGGCACTCGTCGATGCGGACACCAAGCCGCCGGGCGGCAAGCTGGAATCCTTGCGGGTCTGGTTTGCCGCGCTGCACGTCCTCGGCGGTAACCAACACTTCGGGGATGGGAAGATTCGCGGCACGTAGTCGAGCCTCGGCCAAGGCGCGCGGAGCGGACGTGACGATGGCCCACACGCCAGGATCGAGCGGCTCGAGGAAGGCATGGATTCCCTCCAGTGCGACGACGCCGTCGACATCTCGCACTTCGGCTTCGAGTATCCACCGGGTTTCCATCGCGACGTCCACGGTCGTTCCGGCGAACCGCCGGATCGTGTCTTCTGCCCGCACGCCGTGGACTGCTTCCAACAACGTCGCGGCGTCGATCCCGTGTCGTTTTGCCCACGCCCCCCAGACCCGATCGACGACGGCAGACGAATCCAGCAGCGTGCCATCCATATCGAACAGGAACGCGGCGTAGGAATGGTTTCTGAATTCGAGCATCGATACTCACTTGGACATAAGACAGTTCTGCCGCGGGCATGCGACCGGCGGATGCGTGACCGCTAACAACGCCGCCTAACATCAACGGAAAGGAGACGTGAGGCGGATGCACGGGGATGTCCGTCAGCCCTTGCCACGCAGCGATTGACGCCGCGAACGGCATCTCATAGTTTGCGCGCGGAGCGCGGCTTACTCCGATAAATCTAACAGGAAGTGGATATGAAAAGCTCAGATTCGATTCGGCCAAACAAACTGGCATGGGGGGCAGTTGCAGTCCTGATCGCGGGTGGCTGCTCGGCGCCAACGCTGGCGCAGACCTGCGGTTCCGGCTCGTTCAACGCGGAAGCGGTGCTCAGCAACGGCACGTGGACGGCGCGCAACGGCAACAGCGTGTACTACACGGGCGGCGACATGCGCGCCGCAGTGCAGGCGGCGGTCGGCAGCCTGACGGCGGGGCGCACCTCGAAGCAGCGCGTGGTCGTGCGCGGCTCGGGAAGCATGAGCGCCGGTGCGCGCATCTCGCTGCCCAGCTACACCACCATCGACGTGTGCGGCACCATCAACGTCACCGGCACGGGCTCCGGCGACTTCGCGCCCATCTACTCGCGCGGCACCAGCAACGTCGAGGTCCAGCACCTCAACGTGACGGGCACGCCGGTATATGGAATCTTCATGCGCAACGTCAACAATCTCATCCTCGGCCAGATCGACATGCGGCTGTCGCGCGGTCTCGGCGTGCGCATCGACAATCGGGGGGACACGTCCCAGTGGAGCCGCAACGTCAGGCTCGACTACGCCTTCGTCTCCGGCGCCAGCTCGCATGCGGTGGAGACCTACGGTGTCGATGGATTCACCGTCGGTACGGTGGTCGCGCGCAACGTCGGTGAGTCCGGCCTGCTGCTCAACCAGACGATCAATGCGAACATCGGCACCGTCGATGCTCAGAACGCCGGCGCGGGCACGGGCTACGCGGCGTTCCGGATGGCGAATCGCAACGGCCGCATCGGCAGCAGTTACGCGACCAACATTCGCGTGGGCCTGGTGAGAGCCAGCGGAGGCGGCCGCGGCATCTTCTGCGTATCCGAAAGCGGCGGCGCGACGGTCGACCGCATCGAGCTGACGAACACCGGCAACAACGCGATTCTGCTCGAGAACTGCTACAACACCGTCATCGCGGGGCAAGGTGGGTTCATCACCGGCGGTGGTGAAGTACGTCTGGCCGCGCGCACAGAGTTCCCCAACACGCGCCAGATCACGCTGCAGAATTTCACGCTGACCAACAACGTGATCCGCGAATCTCCGTGCGTCGATCAGCTGACGATTCGGAACATCACGCTCAGCAACGCGTCGATCATTCGCTGTCAGTGAGATCGCTCACCCGCGGCGGGCATTGGTCCGCTGCGGGTGTCTCGAGCGCATTCAGTTGGCGATGCCGCACGCAGGCGCGCGGCGGCAGATCCGCGAACGCAGGTCCGGCCCAAAACGCCGCGCCGGCAACTGCGAGCCCCGCTAGAATTCATCCCTCACCACTTTTCCTCCCGGGGGGTCTGTCATGTGCGAGCGCGATTCGAACGACGATATCCTTCGCGGCAACGATCTCTCGCGCCGGCAGTTCGGCGCCCTGGGGCTCGGCGCGACGCTGGTCGCAATGCTGCCCGCGGTCGCATCGGCCACGGAAGTCTCCGAGTCCGAAGTGGAGATCAAAACCCCCGACGGCACCTGCGATGCGCACTTCGTGCATCCCGCCAAGGCCACTGCCGCCGTGCTGGTATGGCCGGACATCTGGGGGCTTCGCCCCGCGTTCCGCGCCATGGGCACGCGGCTGTCTGAAGCCGGGTATGCCGTACTCACGGTCAACCCGTTCTATCGCTCCATCAAAGGTACGCCCGCGAGTCGCGAGGATGCGTTCAGCTACGCGCGCGCGCTCAGCGCCACCACGCACGTGTCCGACGCGAAAGCCTTCGTGGCCTGGCTCGATGCACAGAAGGCAGTGGACAGCCGACGCAAGATCGGCACCACGGGATACTGCATGGGCGGATCCATCGTGCTGAGAACCGCGGCCACGCTGCCGGAACGCATCGGCGCCGGTTGCTCGTTCCATGGCGGCGGGCTAACTACGACGAACGCCGACAGCCCGCACCTCCTGGTTCCGAAGATGAAAGCCAGCATGCTGATCGCCATCGCGGACAACGACGATCAGAAAGACCCCACTTCGAAGGACATCCTGCGCAAGGCCTTCGACGAGGCGAAGGTGCCGGCGGAGATCGAGGTGTACAAGGGCGCGAATCACGGCTGGATGCCGCCGGATTCGCAGAATCACAATGCGGAAGCGGCCGAGCGCGGGTGGACACGCAAGCTTGCGCTGTTCGAGAAGGCGCTGGCGTAGCGCACGAGGCCGATGCTCGCCTCGGCGCCCGCCACCCGTCGCTGCCTATTTGGTTTTGCTCCGATAGCGGCGGAGCCACGGCTCCGGCACCGCGACGACGGCGATGTTCATGGTGCGACCGTCTTCGGAGAGCATCGCGGATTGGATATGAATCCGCGTGCTGTCGGCGCTGAAGGTCGGATGGACGTGGTCCTGCGCCGTCGGCTTGTGCCCGGCAGACAGCAACAGCATTTCGCTGGTGTTCCGGTCTATGAGCCACAGATTGCGATTGAAATCGTCCCCGACGGCCCAGTTTCCGTCGGGCGACGCATGCACGTGCCACAGGCCGCTGCCCGTTCGCGTCTGGCCGGCGATGTGCACCTCGTTGGTCCTGAGATTGAGTATGGCGAGCCCGGTCGGGGACCCGCGTGTGCCGGACGGCCCCCGGGCGTCGTTCGTGCCGACGGGCCGGTGGCCTAACAAGGCGAACGCCACCTCGTCCGCGGAGACGATGACCTCGTGGGTGATCCAATCGAGCTCCGACTCCGGAAAGAGCGGGCGCAGACCCGATCCGTCCGCCTTGATGCTCCACATGCGCTGCGGCGACTTGCCGCCCGTCTCCCAGCAGAAGACGAGCTCGCCGGAAACCACGGGATTCGCCTGGATGTGCCCGACCTGGAACGGCAGCGCCGCGATGACGCTCGTCTCGCCGGTGGCGAGATCCATTTTTCCGATCCCCGTGGGTCCAGCGCCCATGTTGCGCGGGCCGAACGCCGGCTTGAGGGCGGCGTCGGGTGCCAGATGTTGTTTGGCGACGGCTGCTGCCACCCGGAAATAGACGGTCTTCTCGTCAGCGTCCAACGCCAGATCGCCGCCGTTCATCTCGGCGGGGATGCGACCCCGTACGTGTTGATAGGCCTGCGCTGCAGCCACCTTAGACGCCGCCACGTCTGCAAAGAGTTTCCCGAGATCCACCTCGACGAGCTCGGCCGACCCTTCAGGCTGCGCGGGGCGCAGAAACAACAAGCGCATCGACTTGCGCGCCAGCACGAGCATGCCGCTGTAGCCGCCTTCGGTGACCTGCACGATGGCGCCCCCGCGCTCGTTCACGGCCATTGCTTCGCCGTCCACGCGCTTCGAGCGAAACACCACCCACTGCATCCGAGGTCCATTGCGGGTGTGTGGGATAGATCTTGGAATCGCCGTGCGGCTGCGATGTCAGGAAGACGAGCTCATTCCCGGTAGTGGGATCCTTGACGATCTTCCGCTCGGACTCGAAGCGTTTGCCGATCTGCGCAGTGCCGGTGGCCGGCAGCATGAGGCCGCTCAACATCAACAGCGTCGCTACGAGCCCAGTCGATCTGTTCATCGCCTCTCCACCGCGTGATCGCGCTCGATGGAATGTGCATGTAAGTGCGCAAACCTGCAAGCCCGGGCTCGATGACGCGTCGAGAGCGCGATGTGAGAACAGAGAGCCGCGCTGCTTGGCACGCAAACGCGCCTAGCTACCAGGCGTCAGCGGACGCGAGCCCCTGCCCCGCCGCGCGCTCCCCCGCGCCTCAAGCGATGCACTCACCGGAGCGGCCGACAGCGCCGTCTACTCGCGCTGCGAACCACTCCGTGGTCGGCCGCCGCTGATCGGCGCACCGCAGTGGGCGACGTACTCGCGTGCATCAGGAGGCCCTTACTATCTACTCTTAAGTGTACGCTGTACGTAATGAGCGCCTCACGAGGAACATGTTCAAGGCGCACGCGTGCATGTATGTTCACGTTTCATCCGACGCGGAGACGCGAATCATGCAGACGTTCTACCATGTCACCAAGCTGAGCTCGGTCGGCTCGATCGCCAAGGGACAGAAAAGCGGATTGCGGCCGTCATCCGGTGTGAGCGGAAACGGAATGAGCGCGGACTCCCAGGAAGCGTACAAATACACTCAACAGGACAAGAACCTCATCTACCTGTGGACGGACGAGGAGCACACTTCCACGTTCAAGAAGTCGGGGGTCGCCTACGCGATGATCATCGCCACGGTGGACGACGAGTTCGTGACCAATCACATGTGGGGTCCGAAGTCAGGGCCGGGCCAGCCGATCACCGGAACGACGGCCGTGTGCGATGCTCCCATCCCGGTGCACAAGCTCACATATAAGAAGTCGAAGGTCGGGACCGCGCTCCCGCTGACGAACTGGGGGGTGTTCAGTGTGGCGCTCGACGGTCCGGACAAGGCGATCTGGGGCGGCGAGGAGGACTAGCTACATCGTTTGAGGCCCGCACGCCGATCGCCGGTCAGATCGAGTAGTCCGCATTCCCCTCGACGACTGTCTGCGCGAGCTTCGGCTGCTCCCCCGCTTTCCACCGCTTCACGCGATGCCGCACGCGGTAGCGCAGCGGTCCGCCGTCGGCCGATTCACTGCGTTCGAACGGCACCGGGATGCAGACGAACTCGGTCTCCAGCCACTCGGCAGTCACCGTGACCAGGCCGTACCCATGCCCGCCCAGATCCACGAACTTCAGATGCGGCGCGACCGCCGGGTTGCGAAGCTTGCGCGCCTCTGCGGCGCTGGTGCGTGACAGCGCGAGCGCAGCGCGCACGCCGTGCAGCAGCGTGTAGTTGATGGCGGGGATCTCGCGGTGCTCGCCGGTGTAGTACAGCGCGCGCAGCGCGTGGTCGGGCTTCACGATGCGGTCGCCGAGCTCGACGAGGCCCTGCGCCGAGATGGAGCCGGTGACGAACTCGACTCCCACCGGGTCGTAGGCGCGCGGCGGCAGATCCGCGGAAGTCAGGCCGGCCCAGAACGAGTGCTTGTCGCCGGCCACCACCGCGAGCCCGGTGACGCCTTTCTTGCGCAACACGTCGTAGATTTGCGCGTGCTCGGAGTAGTAGCCGCCGTTCGCCAGCGCGAAGCCCGTGCCCGGCCATTTGGGGCCTAACTCCTCGGGCAGGTTGGCGAGGTCCGTGCGCCACGCGAGCGTGCCGAACGAGTGCCCCCAGATCTTCCATGGCGCCTGGCTCGCGCTCAGCCGGTCGATGAGCCACGCGCGCTGTTTCGGCCCGAGGTAGGTCTGCATCGGCTGGTCGACGCCCGCGTTGGCAACGTCCTGGCCCGCGAACCGCAGTGTCGCGGGCGGCTTGCCGCCGTTCGCGGTACGGCCATCGTCGATCACGCGCCCCGTGTCCTCGTCGGTGAACAGCGGGAATTCTTTCGGTGAGACAGCGGACCCATCCGCATCGGCAATCTTGTACGACCGGTTGTCGGTGAGGATCAGCTCGGCGTTGCGGCCGTAGCGGAACGCGCGGTAGATAGTGAGGCTGGCGACGGCCGCGGCATTGTCCGCGCCGAGCCCGAAGCCGTCCTCGTCCACTCCGGTGATCGGCGTGTCCTTGACCGTGGGCGCCTCGAAGCGATCCTTGTCCGCCCCGGGCCGCTCGACGCGTGCCGGCTGGAATTCCCACCACGCCTGGTTGGCCGCAACCTTCCTCGTCTGCGCGGCGCGCTGCTCGCCGCCGAACACCTGGATGCTTTGGTATCCCTGCCACGAGAACTCGTGGTTGTCCCACACCGGAACGAACGGCCAGCGGGCGCGTGCGTCCTGCAGGTCGGGGTCGGTGAGATAGGCGCGGTACACCGTGCGGTAGTCCGCGAGCGTCGCGGGCAGGTGGTAGTCGCCGATCTTGTCGCCGTCGGGGTACTTGAACAGCGGGCGCAGGCGGCGGCCGCGGTATTTGCCCTCCGGCATCTCGTCCGCGTAGTTGAGCACCTCGTAAATGAAGTCGCCGAGGTGCAGCACGAAGCCGAGCTGCTCGGCGCGCGGGCGGCGCTCGTCCTCGTAGATCATGCGGCGGTAGGCATTGGCGGCGCCGATGGTCATGTCCTGGCAGCTCACGAACGTGAAGCGCACCGGGCGCGCATCGCTTGCCTTCGGTGCCGTGAGCGTGCGGCCGATGCGGCTGCCGTTGCCGTCCTCGTCGGTGAAGCGATACCAGTACTCGGTGGCGGGCTCGAGGCTCGCGGCGAAGAAGCGGCAGGTCCAGTCCGTCTGCGCGGTGATGGGGACGAACGCGCGCGTCTCGATCTTCTTGAAGTCCCGGTCCCGCGCCACTTCGAGGAAGATCCGGTGAGTCTCGCGGGTATCGCCGGGCTTGGGTTGCAGCCGGGTCCAGAGGATGACGCTGTCGGGCGCGGGGTCGCCGGAGGCAACGCCCTGGGGATAGAACTCGCGGCGCTCGGTCCACGTGGCAGCCTGGGCAAAGGCGCGCGGTACGCCGAGCGCGAGGGTGGCACCGACGGCGCTCGCGGCCTTCAGGAACTGGCGGCGGGTACGCATGCCGCGAATCGTGCCTGAAGGTGCGGCGCGGCGGTATCGGTTCAGCGCGCGTTTCGTCGCGTCCCGCTTGGGTACGCGATGGAAGCGCTATGCTTCTGCCCAGAAACTATCCGCCTTGCAGGAGCCCGACCATGTCTGACACGAGCCGCCTCACTGCCATTTCCACGGCCGCAGCCGTGCTGATGGTGCTCGCCGGCTGCCAGCGCGCAGCAGAAGAGAAGAAGGTCGCCGCACCGGCGGTCTGGACGCTGGATGAGAGCAAGCTGCAGCAGCCGATCCGCTTCGCCGCTTCGGATCTGGATGCATCGCAGAGCGCATGCAAGGATCTCGCGGGCTACGTGAACGGCAAGTGGCTCACGTCCAACGCGATTCCCGCGGACGAATCGGGCTGGGGTGCATTTCTCGTGCTGCGCAACCGCTCGTTGGGCGTGCGTCAGCAGCTGGCCGAACGCATTGCCGCCGAGCCCAATGCCACCGGCATCGACAAGATCATCGGCGATTTCTGGGCCACAGGCATGGACGACAAGAAGCTCAACGAGTTGGGGCTGGCACCGCTCAAGGAGCGCCTCGCCGCCATCGACGCATTGACCGACGGGCCTTCCGTCGCCGAGCACCTGCGGAAGATTTCCGCGGTGGGCGAGAACCCGCTGTTCGCCTTCGGGCCGCAACCGGATTTCAAGGATTCCACGCTGAACATCGCGTCGGCATTCCAAGGCGGCCTAGGCCTGCCCGACTCCACGTATTACTCGCTGGCGGACAAGAAGCCCATCCGGGACGCCTACGAGAAGCACATCGCCAAGCTGTTCGAGCTCTCGGGTACGGCTGCGGCGGATGCGGCCAAGCAGGCCGCTGCCGCGTTGGCGTTCGAGACCCGGCTCGCGAAGGCGTCCAAGTCCAGTGAGCAGATCTCGCGCGACGTGGAGCTGTACTACCACCCCGTGAAGATGGCCGAAGCGGACAAGCTTGCGCCTAACTTCCCGTGGACGAAGTTCTTCGAGTCGCAGAAGGTCGCGACGCCCGAGTGGTTCTCGCTGGGCATTCCCGCGTTTCACCAGGAAGTGAGCAAGATGCTCGGGGATGTGCCCGTGGCGCAGTGGCAGGGATGGCTGCGCTTCAAGCTGCTGGACGATGCCTCGCCCTATCTCAGCGACGACTTCGTCCGCGAGAGCTTCGATTTCTACGGCAAGACGCTGCAGGGCCAGAAGGAACAGCGTGCGCGTTGGAAGCGCGTGCTCGGCGTCATCGAGGGTTCCGCCGGCGAGGCCATGGGCCAGCGCTACGTGGAGGTGGCCTTCCCCGCTTCGTCGAAGGCGCGGATGCAGCAGCTCGTGGACAACCTGCGCGAGGCGTTGAAGGCGCGCATCGAGAACCTGGGCTGGATGAGCGACGCCACCAAGAAGAAGGCGCTGGAGAAGTGGGCCGCGTTCAACACCAAGATCGGCTATCCCGACAAATGGCGCGACTGGACCGGCCTCGCGACCAGCCGCGACAGCTTCTACGGCAATGTCGCCGCCGCGAATGCCTTCACCTACCGCTGGAATCTGGACAAGATCGGCAAGCCCGTGGACAAGACAGAATGGGGCCTGACGCCGCAGACCATCAACGCCTACTACGATCCGCAGCGCAATGAGATCGTATTCCCGGCGGCTATCCTCCAGCCGCCGTTCTTCGACCCGCAGGCCGATGACGCGCTGAACTATGGCGCCATCGGCGCGGTCATCGGCCACGAGCTCACGCACGGCTATGACGACCAGGGCTCGCGCTTCGGCCCCTCGGGCAATTTCGAGCAGTGGTGGACGAAGGAAGATGCCGCCAAGTTCTCGGCGCTGACCGGCAAACTAGTTGCGCAGTACAGCGGCTACACCGCGCCCGGATTGACCGAGAAGGTGAACGGCAACCTGACGCTGGGCGAGAACATCGCCGATCTCGGTGGAATCAACATTGCGTACGATGCGTTTCAGAAGGCGGTTGCCGGGAAGCCTGATCCGAAGATCGACGGCATGACCCGCGATCAGCGGTTCTTCCTGGGCTTCGCTTCGGCGTGGCGCGAGAAGTACACGCCGGAGCTGACGAAGATGATCATCGCTTCGGATCCGCATTCGCCGGATAACGTGCGGGCGAATGGCACGCCTACCAATGTCGACGCGTTTGCCAAGGCGTTTGGTTGCAAGGATGGAGATGCGATGGTCAATAGCGGAGATAAGAAGGTCGTGATCTGGTAGCAGGCGTCGGCAATTCGAGTCCGAAATGAATGACCCCCGGCAGCTTCCCGTCGGGGGTCATAATTTTCTCTAGCTAGACGCCAACGTCTGGCAATGGCGAGCGTTGCCGCACCGCTGTCGTCGGGCGGCGTCACATTCGTTTTTCTTCGAGCGCATCCTTGAACGCTTCGTGGTTCAAGGATAGCTCCGCATACATCTTCTTGAGCTTGGCATTCTCCGCCTCGAGCTCCTTCAGCCGCCGAAACCCGCGGCGAAAGCGACGTCGGAGTAGGTGGTGGTGGCTGCGTCTAAGGCCACGTCTGTCATGCTCGTCGACACGAAGTGCTCGTGCCCCTGCGGCGCGCGGCCGTGAAGGCTTTCCAGATGATGGAGCGCGACAGCTCGGGCGTGCTCGGAGACAATTCGCAGTTCCGGCTCCGGAATAGGGGCGATGAAAATTGCTGATACAGGAGTCAGCTGGACAACTGCAAAGTTCAATAAGAACGCAGGGCAAATGCCCGAGCATTACCCAACCTAGACCGTGGCGAAACTCTCAATTTGTTAATCCACTTCTCTAACTTCTTGTCGTCGAGATCCTCGCCTTTCCTTAGGTGTCCGATTGCATATAGTCCTTGCTCGAGTACGTCCAATCTTCTGGTTCGACGTAACAAATTAAAGATGACCTTCAAACTTGCCCGGCGGTAAGGCAACTTCGGGGTACCCAGTTGTCCGAGTATAAAAAGACCCATAATCTGGTTGCCAGCATTCCTGCTTGCGCAGAAACGCAGGCAGAGTTTCCACACTCGGACACCTCCTAGTAGCTGAAGGCGGCGGCCAGCGGCTGTGCGTACAGGCGCTTCAGGATCATCGAGCAATCTAACCAACGCACGGAAACGATATGCAGCCAGCG
>JBIOZI010000226.1:0-3203 GCA_044871085.1 Steroidobacteraceae bacterium
AGGCAAAGTCTCGACGACTTCGCCTTCCATCTGAATCGCATCTTCTTTCGACATCCGTGACCTGTGGTACCCGAGAAGGCCGCGAATTCTGCCAGAAAAGCATGGCTGGCGAGCGATTTTCAGGCCGGAGAGAAAAGCGGCACATCCGGCCCCGCGGCCGCCGCGTGAACCAGCACGCTGAATTCATCGCGGCTGATCGGCCGACTTCCGAGCGACCTCAAATGCGGGGTAGGTAGCTGGCAATCGACGAGTGTCAGGCCCGCAACAAGCCCCGCCTCGATCAGCCGGGCCAGCGCGGCTTTCGAGGCGTCGCGTTCACGCGTGAACATCGATTCACCAAAGAAAACGCTGCCCATCAGCACGCCATACAGGCCGCCCACCAGGCGCCCTGCGATGCGCACTTCGACGCTGTGGGCCCGGCCGCGCTCGTGCAGCTGGCAGTACGCGGCGTGCATCTCGGGGGTGATCCAGGTGCCGGTCGAGTGCTCACGGCGTTCCGCGCAGGCGGCGATCACGCCCGCGAAGTCGCGATCGAAAGTCACCTCAAAGCCCCGATTTCGCAAAGTTTTCGCGAGGCTGCGCGAACACTTGAACTCCGCGGGGAACATCACCTCGCGCGGATTGGGCGACCACCACAGCACCGGCTGGCCGGCCGAATACCAGGGAAAGATGCCGCGACGATACGCCGCGAGCAGGCGCGCCGGGGACAGGTCGCCGCCGGCCGCCAGCAGGCCTTCGGGCTCGTCGAGCGCCTGATCGAGCGGCGGAAACCATTCGCGATCGCCCTCGGGGGCCAGCCAGGTGATGGTTTTGTTCACGAGGAGCGCCCCGGAGGCGGGTTCATTTGGAGCGTGCGTCGCGCCGCGCGTCGCGATACGGCACGTGCGCCTCGATCTCGCGCGCGTACTGATCCATGTGGGTGCCTTCGCGCCGCAGGTAGTCGCCGATCGCCACGCGGAAGCGCGGATCGACGATCCAGTGCATCGACCAAGTAGTCGCCGGCACGAACCCGCGGCTCACCTTGTGTTCGCCCTGCGTTCCCGGCTCGAAGTGCCGGATGCCGCGCTCGATGCAGAACTCGATCCCCTGGTGATAACAGGTCTCGAAATGCAGGCTGTGGTGATGCTCCGCGGCGCCCCAGTAGCGGCCGTACAGCGCGGCCTCGCTCCAGAAGAACACCGCGGCGGCCACCGTTTCGCCGGCGCGGCGCGCGCGTTTCACCATGAACCGCTCGCCGAGCGCCCGGGGCAGGGCGCGAAACAGCGCGCGCGTGAGGTATGGCTCGTGGCCATGGCGCAGGAACGTGTCGCGATGCAGGTCGTACACCTCGTCGACCGCGGCACGGTCGAGCCCGTCACCTAACAAGGTGTCGAACGTGATGCCGTCCTCGGCCACCCGCCGCCGCTCGCGGCGCGCTTTCTTGCGTTTCTCCGCGGTGAAGGTCTCCAGGTACTGGTCGAAATCCCGGTAGCCGCGGTTGTGCCAGTGGAACTGCACGTCGTGACGCTCCAGCCAGCCGTCCGCCGCGAGCGCGGCGCGGTCCGCCTCGCCGACGAACAGGCCGTGGATCGACGACAGGCCGAGCTGCTCGGCGAACCCGCGCAGCGCCGCGATGAGCGCCGCGCGCAGCACGGCGGCGTCAGCACCGGGACGCACGAGCAGACGCGCGCCGGTTGCGGGAGTGAACGGCACGCCGAGCACGAGCTTTGGGTAGTACGGCAGGCCGTGCTGCGAGTACGCCTGGGCCCAGGAAAAATCGAAGACGAATTCGCCGTACGAATGCGCCTTCACGTACGCCGGCACGGCGGCGGCGAGTCCGTGCTCGTCGTGCAGCGTCAGCGGCGCGGGGTCCCATCCCGTGCCGCGGCCGACGCAGCCGGTCGATTCGAGCGCCGCGAGAAACGCATGGCGCAGAAACGGGGACCCACCGCCGTCGAGCGCGTCCCAGGCGGCGGGATCAATGTCCGAAATGCTGGTCGAGGTATTTGTCCGCATCGAGCGCAGCCATGCATCCCGCGCCGGCCGAAGTGATGGCCTGACGATACACGTGATCTGCGACATCGCCAGCGGCAAATACCCCCGGCACACTGGTTGCCGTGGCCGCGCCTTCGCTGCCGCTCTTGATGGTGATGTAGCCGTCGCGCATCGCGAGCTGGCCCGCGAAGATGCCGGTGTTCGGCGTGTGGCCGATCGCGATGAAGGCGCCCGTGACGCCGACATTCTCGACGGCGCCGCCGTTGCGCGTGGGCTTGATGCGCACGCCGTTCACGCCCGAATCGTCGCCGACGATCTCTTCGACGGTGTGGTTCCAAACGATGCGCACCTTGCCCGTTTTCTCCAGCGCGAACAGGCGATCCTGCAGGATCTTCTCCGCGCGGAACTTGTCGCGCCGGTGCACGACCGTGACGTGGCTCGCGAGGTTCGATAGATAGAGCGCTTCCTCCACCGCGGTGTTGCCGCCGCCGACCACCGCGACCCGGTGTCCCTTGTAGAAGAACCCATCGCAGGTGGCACAGGCCGACACGCCCTTGCCGCGGAATTTTTCCTCCGACGGCAGCCCCAGGTACTTCGCCGACGCACCGGTCGCGATGATCAACGCATCGCAGGTGTAGCTGCCGTAGTCGCCGTCGAGAACGAACGGCCGCTTCGACAGGTCTACGGTATGGATGTGGTCATTGACGAGCCCGGTATTGAAGCGTTCGGCGTGCGACTTCATGCGCTCCATGAGCGCGGGGCCCAGCAGCCCGTGCGCGTCGCCCGGCCAGTTGTCCACTTCCGTGGTGGTCATGAGCTGGCCGCCTTGCTCCATGCCGGTGATGAGCAGGGGGCTGCGATTCGCGCGCGCGGCATAGACGGCGGCGGTGTAGCCGGCCGGGCCGGAGCCCAGGATGATGAGCGGTTTATGAGTTGTGGGCATGTATAATTTCAGTCATTCGTGTGGCGGCCGAGCCAGTTTGATTGCGCGCCGGACGCCACTTTCAAGTTTCGATTTTTCATGTGCTTATTCGATTGCCGGCAACCGGCAGGCGCGCTGCCCGGCGTCGAAGCAGGTACATGTTAAGAAAGGCGCTCGCCGCGGCCAAGTACGCGGGCCATCCGGCGGGCTATAGGTTTCCCTCATGCGAATCGGCATTCCCCGAGAGTTGAAGCCCCGTGAGGGGCGCGTCGGCCTCATTCCCGCGGCCTGCGTCGAGCTGGTGCGC
>JBIOZI010000227.1:0-6601 GCA_044871085.1 Steroidobacteraceae bacterium
CGCCCGACAACCCGCACGGCACCGCGCTGAAGGCACTGGAAGAGACCACCGCCGCCATCAAGGACGACCGCGCGAAATTTTTCGCCGGGTTCTTCAAGAAATTCTACGGCGTCACGGGAAAGAAAAAACCCGTGAGCGACGAAGTGCTGCGCCTGTCTTGGAACGTGGCCATGCAGGCGGGGCTCAATGCCACGCTGGCCTGCGCGGACTCGTTCTTCAAGACGGACTTCCGCCCGGATCTCGCGTCCTTCCGCGTGCCGACGCTCATCATTCATGGGACCAGGGACGAGAACGTGTCGATCGACGCCTCCGCCAGACCCGCGGCCAAGGGAATCAAGGGTGCCACGCTCATCGAGTACAAAGGGTCGCCGCATGGAGTGCTGGCAACCGACAAGGTGCGCGTGACCGAAGACCTGCTGCGGTTCCTGAAAGGGTAGCGAAGCAGATGACCGCCACCAGACAACCCACCATCGCCCGCATCTGGCGCGGCCGCACGCGGCGCGAACGCGCCGATGAGTACGAAGCCTACAACTACGAGGCGGGCATCAAGCCGCTCATGGAAAAGGCATTGGGCGTACAGGCCTTCCGTGAAGACCGTGCCGATGAAACCGAGTTCGTGACGATCTCCTACTGGGAAAGCGTCGAAGCCATGTCGCGTTTCACCGGCGGCGATCCCACGCGCATCCATCACCTGAAACGCGACCCGGAATTCCTCGTCGAGCTTCCCGAGCGCGTGCAGATCCTGGAGATCCGCGTCTCACGCGGCACGGTCGGTTGACTGCGGCGTGCGCACCTTCGACTTCAGCTCCTGGCAGGGGGTCCTGTCCACCCTCCTCGGCCTCGCCCTCATCACGCTGCTGGGCGTCGGCATCCGGCTGCTGGTCATGCAGACCGTGCAGCAGCGCCGCGAGCGCGAGAACCGCCAGATCAACGAGCGGTTGCGCACGCTGATCGCCGCCTACAAGACACTGGGCGGGTCGTTCACGGGCGACCTCGCGGTGGACCCCACGCACCTGCGCGACCTGCGCCGAGCCGGGCTCGCGGAGGGCCAGCCCGCACCGGTGGATCTGGAATCCGCGAGCACCGACCGCTCGCGCCGCATCCGTGACGCGGTCGAGGCGGCGCTCTCGGACATCATCCTGCTGGGCACCGAGGAGCAGGTGCGTCTCGCATCGCGGGCCGCGTCCGAGCTGGTGGCGGGCCGGCCCGTGCACACGGCCGGGCTCGTGGTCGCGCTGCGCAGTTTCATCCGCTCGGTGCTCGACCTCGAGCCGATAGCGGACGACGTGCCCATCCCCAAACAAGGCCCCGCGCGGCCGGGCGCGGCGCGCGGCGGTGGCGAGGGCAAAGGCGGCCAGGAGCGCGGGAATGCCGGTGGCAAAGGCGGCGCTGGCGACCTCGCTGCTGGCGCCGGCGCGGGCCTGGGGCTGGGCCTCGGCAGTGGAGTCGCGGCGGAAGAGGACCTCGACGACCGCCGCTAGTCAGCCCCGCCGCCGCCGCATCAGCGCCTGCGATACAGCCACACCGTGAGCGGCGCGAGCAGCACGGTGAGCGCCACCGGCGCGATCAGCGCCTGCACCACCTGCCGCGCCGTTGCATCGCCGCCCATGAGCCCGCGCATCGCGCTCGTCATGAGCGACACCGGGTTCACCTCGACGAACGCGCGCAGCCAGCCCGGCATGGTCTGCGGATCCACCATGATGTTGGACGCGAACACCAGCGGGAACAGGAAGGTGAATCCGATGGTCATCACCGTCATCGGCGTGCGGATCAGCAGGCCGAGCACGATGAAGATCCAGCCCGTGCCGAAGCCGATGACGACGAGCAGCGCGAACGCCGCGACGACGCCGATGACGCCCGCCTCCGGCCGGTAGCCGAGGATGAGCCCGATGCCGAGGATGATGGACCCCGCGATGACGTGGCGCAGGATGTCCCCGACCATGAGGCCCGCGAACGGCGCCAGCGACCAGATGGGCAGAGAGCGGAAGCGGTCGAAGAGCCCCTTGCCGAGGTCGGTGGACAGGCCCATGCCCGAATACACCGCGTTGAACACCACGGTCTGCACCAGGATTCCGGGCAGGAACACTTGTAGATAGCCGCGCGGCGAGCCCGCGAGCGCGCCGCCGAACACGAACGTGAACAGCAGCGTGAACATGATGGGCGTCATGACCAGGTCGAACAGCTGCTCCGGCACGTGCTTGAACTTGAGCACCGCGCGCCAGCCGAATACGAGCGCATTCGAGAGCGCCGACGGCGCCGGTGGCCGTGCCACCCGCGTGAGCGCCTTCATCGCCGGCCCTGCGCCGTCAGCGCGAAGAACACCTTGTCGAGGCTCGGGCTGCCCATGGAGAAATCCAGCAGCTCGATGGCGGCCGCGAGCAGCGCGCCCACGGCCGCGTTGGCATCGCCCGAGGTCTTCGCGGCGATGGACAGCCGCCCGCCGTCCACGTCGCGCTGCACCGCCGCGCCGAGCTGCGCCTCGAGGATGCGCGTGGCGTCGTCGACGCGCGCCGCATCCGCCACCGCCACGTGCAACACGCCCGAGCCCGTTGCGGCTTTCAATTCCCGCGAGCTGCCCTCGGCGATCTTCTTGCCGTGGTCGATGACCGCGATGCGCGCCGCGAGCTGGTCCGCCTCGTCCAGGTACTGGGTAGTGAGGAGCACCGTGACGCCCGAGTCCGACAGCCCGCGGATCATGCGCCACACGCTCTGGCGCGCCACCGGGTCGAGGCCCGTGGTCGGCTCGTCGAGGAACAGCACGCCGGGAGTGACGACGAGCGAGGCGGCGATGTCGAGCCGGCGCCGCATGCCGCCGGAGTAATCCTTCACCTGCCTGCCGGCGGCGTCGGAGAGATCGAAAGCCGCGAGCAGCTCGTCCGCGCGCGCCCGCGCCGCGCCGCCGCGAAAGCCCCACAGCCGCGCCAGCAGCACCAGGTTCTCGCGGCCGGTCAGGTCCTCGTCGAGCGAGGCGAACTGGCCCGTCATCGCGATGCCGGCGCGCACGGCCTGCGGCGCGGCCAGCAGGTCGTGGCCGAGCACGCTGGCGGTCCCGTCATCGGGAATGGCGAGCGTCGCGAGCATGCGCATCAAGGTGGTCTTGCCGGCGCCGTTGGGGCCGAGGATGGCGAAGATCATGCCGCGCGGCACGTCGAGGTCGATGCCGTCGACGGCGCGCAGGTCGCCGAAGCTCTTGACCAGGTTGCGCGCGTGGATCGCGGATTGTGTCGTGTTCATTGGCGAGTAATAGCGCAACGCGTGCGGCGCTTCAATGGAATGCCCGGTAGAACGCGTCGACTAACAAAGTGGGCGTCGGGCCGGCGCTCGCGAGGCTCATCTTCATGTCATTCATCGTGAACCCGAAGCCGATTTTGCGGTCGGGATCCGCGAACCCCACCGAGCCGCCGCCGCCCGCGTGCCCGAACGCGCGCGGATTCGGCCCCAGCCCGAGCATGAAGCCGAGGCCGAAGCGCATCGGCACCGCGCCGCAGAAGACACGCTCGGGACCGGCGGCCTCTTCGACGGTCGCGCGCGCGATGGTCCGCGGCTCGAGAATGCGCACGCCATCGATCTCACCGCCGCGCGCGAGCGCGCCGTAGATGCGCGCCAGCGAACGCGCGCTGCCGTGTCCATTCGCCGCCGGGATCTGCGCGCCACGCCACGCGCGGGTATTCACCAGGTCGCGGTCCTGCGGTGGGTTGAACAACGCGGCCCATTGCAGGGTGCCAGGCTGCTGCATGAGCCGGCTGAACTCGGCGAACGGTCCCGCGGCCGGCGGCGCGGGGCTCACGGCGGGTGCAGGCTTGTTGCCGATGAGCACGCTGTACATGTCCGAGGTGCGCGCATCGAGCTCGGCGGACATGCCGATGTGGAAGTCGGCGCGCAGCGGCTGCGCCACGTTGCTGCGAAAGAACGAGCCGAGAGTCTCGCCGGTGACGCGCCGCACTACTTCACCGACGAGATGGCCGTACACCATGGCGTGATAGCCATGGCCGTCGCCCGGCGTCCACCACGGCTGCTGCGCGGCGAGCGCCGTGCACATGAGGTCCCAGTCGCACAGGCCATTCCTCGGCAGCGGCTCGCGCACGCCGGCGAGCCCGGCCTTGTGGCTCAGCAGCCAGCGCAGAGTGATGCGGTCTTTTCCCGCCGCCGCGAACTCGGGCCAGTACCGCGCCACGGGCGCCTCGAGATCGACGAGGCCGCGCTCGAGGAGCTGGTTCGCACACAGCGCCACCATGCCCTTGGTGGTGGAATACACGTTGACCAGCGTGTCGCGCTCCCATTCGCGCGTGCGGGCGAGATCGCAGTGCCCGCCCCACAGGTCGACGACGCATTGTCCGTCCACCACGAAACACACGGCCGCGCCGATTTCCGCGCCCGAGGCGAAGCTGCGTTCGAACAGCTCCCGCACTTGCGAGAATCTTGGATCACAGGTGCCATTAACCGGGAGCGCTTGCGGCATCCGACCTCCAGCGTTGACGAGGCGGCTGTTTACCCGATCGCGCGCCGTCCGCACAGTCTGGGCAGGCGCACCGATGCGCGTTATGCTGCCAGCGAGCTCAGAGATGGCACGCGCATGAAACGAGTCCTCGACGGCGAAAAGCCGAGCGCTCTCTTCAGAGAATTGCTCCGCGAGCGGCCCGCACTCTCCAATGGCGATCTCGCGCTCGAATTCCGCAAGCACTTCCCGTCGACCGGAGTCGACGCCATGCAGGTCATCTGGAAGTGGCGCCGCCCGGACATGAAGGTGGGTCTGAACGACGAGGCCCTCGACACGCAGCTCGACTACTGGCTGCGGCAGACGGGTTATCTGAAGTGATGGGGTACGCCCTCACCGTGTGAGATCGAGATCCCAGGTCTGACCGACCAGATCCTTGCCGAAGGAGTGATGCCGCTCCTCGCCCACCAGCTCGAATCCGGCCGCCTGATAGATCTTGCGCGCCGATACCAGCACGTCGTTGGTCCACAGCGTGAGCTTGCGGTAGCCCTGGTCGCGCGCGAACGCGATGCACTCGTCCACGAGCCGGCCGCCGATGCCGAGCCCGCGCGCGGACGATTCCACGTACAACAGGCGCAGCTTCGCGACCTCGTCGCTGGCACGCACCAGGAACACGCTGCCGACCACCTGCCCTTCCCGCTCGGCGATCCAGCCGCGCTCGCGCGCCGGGTCGTGATGCTTGAGGAAGCTGCCGAGGATCTCCGCGACCAGCGCTTCGTAGGTGTGATCCCAGCCGTATTCGCGGTGGTAGAGCACCGCCTGACGGTGCACGATCCAGCCGACGTCGCCGGGCGCGAGATCGCGCAGTAGATAGGGCGCACGCGCGTCCGCCGACCCGCCGAGCACGCGCTGCACGACGCCCATCGCCGCCATGAGCGCGTCCACCGAGCGCGGTTCCAGCGGCTCGAGCAGGCCGCCGATCTGCGCGCGCGCCGCCGCCTCGAGCGGTGCGTACGCCTTGCGCCCCGCGGCGGTCAGGCTCAGGTGCACGGCGCGCGTATCCCGTTTGGAGCCGACGCGACGCACGAGCCTGCGCCGCTCGAATTTCGACAGGATGCGGCTCAGGTAGCCGGCGTCGAGCGCGAGGCCGGCGCCGACCTGCGCGGCGGTGGGCCGATCGCGATGCGCGAGCTCGTACAGCACGCGGCATTCCGTGAGCGAGAACGGACTGTCGTACAGGCTCTCGTCGAGCAGGCCGATCTGCCGGCTGTAGAAACGGTTGAAGGCGCGAACGGCATCGATGTGCTCGAGCATGGAACCTCCCGCGGGCGAGTGTCCAACACCCTAGACGACAATAGTTGACTGAGTCAACTATGTGGCGCCGGAGCGTGTAATTCAGGCCCTGCGCAGCGCGCGGCCCAGGTCGCGGACGGCCCGCGAGATCTGCTCCACCTCGACGCAGCCGTAGCCGATGCACAGGCCGTGCAGGCTGGCCCTGCCGACCGCGTACGCGGCCAGCGGCAGCGCGCCGGGCAGGTGCACGCCGGCCGCACCCATGATCGCATTCATGGCCGCATTGGCCGCACCGGGAGCCCGCGCCGGCTCGCGCAGCCGCGCCGCGAGGTGCAGCCCGGCCGCGCCCGGCAGCACCTCGAGCCGGCGCCCGAGATGCTCATCGAGCGCGGACGCCAGCACCGCGCGCCGCCGCGAGTAGATGGGCCGCATGCGGCGGATGTGCCGCGCCAGGTGTCCGTCGGCGATGAACGCCGCGAGCGTGGCCTGCAGCAGCGTGTCGCTGTGGGAATCGGTCGAGCGCTTCACGTCGATCAGCGCCTCGCGCGCCCAGGCGGGCGCCACCACGAAGCCCTTGCGCAGCGAGGGGAACAGGCTCTTGGAGAACGTGCCGACGTAGAAGACGCGCGCGTCGCGGTCCAGGGTCTGCAGCGCGTCCTGCGGATGCGCGTCGAACAGGTACTCGCCGTCGTAGTCGTCCTCGATGACGACGGCGCCGAGCTGCCGCGCCCGCTCGAGCAGCGCGCGCCGCCGCGCGGCCGTCATCACCGCGCCGGTGGGCGCCTGGTGCGACGGCGTCACGCAGATCACCTTCACCCCGTCGGGCACGCGCTCGACCCGCAGCCCCTCCGCGTCCACCGGCACCGGCACGAG
>JBIOZI010000228.1:0-18820 GCA_044871085.1 Steroidobacteraceae bacterium
GGAAAGGATTTCCTGGTAACCGGTCAATGCGGTGTTGAAAACGACTTCGCCAGTGGTGTTGCCTTTGGCGCCGATAGACTGGCCGCTGAAGATCGTTCCATCTTCCAGAGCCAGAACCGCGGTTACCGTCACGCGGAAACTCCCCTCGAGCCTGAGAAGGCCCGTAAACAGGTTATTGGGTGGATTCTCTCCGCGCGTGGCGCGTACATGCACAAAGCGGGAGGAGTTCTCGCGAACATCCTCCCGCCCTGCGTTGGACTAACCCGTTTCGGATTAGGCGGCAATTTTACGAAGCGAGCACCGGGGTGTCCATGAAACTTCTTGCCCGGATCGGGGAGAAAGGGCATCGGAAAGTTCTAATTCCCGACTTCGGAAGATGCCTTAAGCACTTGTTTTTAAACCAAGTACGTGGGCCATGGAGTATCGACCGGGTTTTTGCGCTGCGAGCCACGCGGCGGCCCGGACGGCCCCGTACGCAAAGATCGATCGGTCCGTGGCCTCGTGGCCGATGGTGAGACGCTCGCCGGAACCGGCGAAAAGCACGGTATGCCTGCCCACTATGTCGCCCGCGCGCACGCTCGCGATGCCAATTTCGCCCGCGCGGCGCGCGCCCTGCCCGACGCGGCCGGTGAGCGTGTCCGAGTGCGGATCGAGTCCGCGCGCCTTCGCGGCACTGTCCGCGAGCGCGAGCGCGGTGCCCGAGGGCGCGTCCAGCTTGTGCTTGTGATGTGCTTCGACGATCTCGATGTCGAACTCCGGCGGCAGTGCTGCCGCGGCGATGCGCACCAGCTCCTGCGCCACTGCGACCCCGAGCGAAGTGTTGGGCGCGACGAGCACCGCGATGTCGCGCGACGCGCCGGCGATGCGCGCCTCGAACTCCGCGCCGTGGCCGGTGGTGCCGATGACGATGGGCACGCGCGCCGCGCGGCAGACGTTGAGCGCGCGCAGACTCAGGTCCGGTCGGGAGAAGTCGATCGCCACTTCCGCCTTCGCGAGATCGGGCGGCAGATCGCCGAGCACGCGCACGCCGATCGCGCCCTCGCCCGCGACTTCACCGGCATCGAGACCGATGGACTTGCTGCCCGCCGACGCCACCGCCGCCACGATGTCGAGTAGCTTGCCCGCCGGGGACGCGCGCACCACCGCTCTCACGATGGCCGTGCCCATGCGTCCCGTGGCGCCGATCAACGCAGCTCTCGTCAAAGTGGCTTCTCCGTTAGTTGGCGGCGACAGTGTGCCGCAGCGCCCGCAGTCATGCGAGACTCCCGCTCATGATACGCATCGGGATTCTCGGCGCGTCGCGCATCGCGCCGCGCGGCATCGTCACGCCGGCCAACGCCCTGCTCGGCGCCGAAGTGGTGGCCATCGGCGCGCGCGACCCCGGACGGGCGCGCGACTTCGCCGCGCAGCACGCCATCCCGTTCGCCTGCGGTAGTTATGCCGAGCTCGTGGCGCGCGACGACCTCGACCTCGTGTACGTCGCGCTGCCGCCCTCGGCGCACCTGCAGTGGTGTACCGCGGCGCTCGCCAACGGCAAGCACGTGCTGGTCGAGAAGCCCTTCGCCAGCAACGCGCAGGACGCCGCGCAGATGGTCGCCGCCGCGCGCGCTTCCGGCCGGCACCTCATCGAAGCGTTCCACTACCGCTTTCACCCGCTGTTCGAGCGTGCCTTGTCGGCCGTGCGCGCCGGCGAGATCGGCCGGGTGCGGCACATCGAAGCGACGTTCAATGCCCTGCTGCCCGACACGCCGGGCGAGCTGCGCTACATCGAGGAGCTCGGCGGCGGCGCACTCATGGACCTCGGCTGCTACTGCCTGCACTGGATCCGCACCATCGCTGCGGACGAGCCCACGGTGGTGAGCGCGAGCGCGCTCTGCGCTACGCCCGGCGTCGACATCGCGGCCGAGGCGGAGCTGGCGTTCACCAGCGGTCCGACGGCTTCCCTGAAATGCTCCATGCAACCGGCCGATGGCGTGCTGTTCCGCCAGCTGCGCGTGCACGGCGACGCCGGCCTGCTCGAGTTCGACAATCCGGTTTCGCCGCACGCCGGCGCCACGCTGTCCATCGAATCGGCGCGCGCCTCGTCGCCGCAGATCGTGGCGGGCGGCGTAACCACGTTTCAATTCCAGCTGCAGCACGTGCTCGACGTCGTCGAGGGCCGCGCGCAGCCGTTGACCGGCGGCGACGACGCCATCGGCAACATGCGCGCCATCGACGCCATCTACCGCGCGGCGGGCCTGCGGCCGCGGGGCCTGTCCTCCTGACCGCCCGCCAATGAACGCCGCGCCGGGACCCTCGCAGCGGTTCGTCCTCGCGCTCGACGCGGGCACCACCAGCTCGCGCTCGCTGGTGTTCGACGTCCAGGGCCGGGTCGTCGCGCAGGCGCAGCGCGAATTCACGCAGCACTTCCCGCGGCCGGGCTGGGTCGAGCACGACGCCGGCGAAATCTGGGAGACACAGCGCGCCACCGTGCGCGAGGCGCTGGCCGCCGCCCGGCTCAGCCCGCGCGACATCGCCGCGGTGGGCATCACGAATCAACGCGAGACCACGGTGCTCTGGGACCGCGCGAGCGGCGTGCCCGTGGCGCCGGCCATCGTCTGGCAGGATCGCCGCACGGCCGGCGGCTGCGAGGCACTGCGCGACGCCGGGCACGAGCCTGAGATCGCGGCGCGCACCGGCCTGCTGCTCGATCCGTACTTCTCCGGCACGAAGCTCGCCTGGCTGCTCGACCACGTGCCGGCCGCGCGCGGCCGCGCGGAGCGCGGCGAGCTCGCGTTCGGCACGGTAGACAGCTGGCTGCTGTTCAAGCTCAGCGGGCACCGCCGTCACGTCACCGACGTGACGAACGCGAGCCGCACGCTGCTGCTCGACATCCACACCGGCGACTGGGACGAGCGCCTGCTCGGGCTGCTGCGCGTGCCGCGTGCCTGCCTGCCCGAGGTGGTCGATTCCTGCCTCGACCGCTCCGCCGCCATCGAGATCGAGCTCGACGGGGTCAAACTACCGGTCGCCGGAATCGCCGGCGACCAGCAGGCCGCGCTGTTCGGGCAGGCCTGCTTCGAGCCCGGCATGGCCAAGAGCACCTATGGCACCGGCTGTTTCGCGCTCATGAACATCGGAGCCGTGCCGAAGGCATCGCGACACCGGCTGCTCACCACCGTCGCATGGCGTCGCGGCGCGTGCCGGTACGCGCTCGAAGGCGGCGTGTTCATGGGCGGAGCCACCGTGCAATGGCTGCGGGACGGCCTCGGCATCATCGAGCGTTCGCAGGACGTCGAGGCGCTGGCCGCGAGCGTCGCCGACACGGGCGACGTGTACCTCGTGCCCGCGTTCGCGGGCCTCGGCGCGCCGCAATGGGACCCGGCCGCGCGCGGCGCCATCGTCGGATTGACGCGCGGCTCGAATCGCGCGCACATCGCCCGCGCGGCGGTCGAGAGCATCGCGTTCCAGACCGCCGATCTCGTCACGGCCATGCAGCAGGATGCCGGACAGCCGCTCTCCGAGCTGCGCGTGGATGGCGGCGCGGCGCGCAACGACCTCTTGATGCAGTTCCAGGCTGACTTGTTGGGCGTGCCGGTGCTGCGCCCGGTGAACACCGAGACGACGGCGTTCGGCGCCGCCGCGCTGGCCGGCCTCGGCGCCGGGTTCTGGCAGTCGCAACAGGAGCTCGCCGCGCTGTGGAAGCTGGACCGGCGCTTCGAGCCGCGCATCCCGCGCGCCGATGCGGCCAGCCGCATGGCACGCTGGCACCAGGCGGTGGAGCGCTCGCGCGCGTGGGCGCGGCCGGAGTGAAGCCGAAGGCGGCCCGTTTCGCGGCGGCGCTGCTGCTCGCGCTGGCGGCCGCGGGCACGGCGCACTGGTGGCAAGAGCGAGAGCGACCCTCCTATCTCACCGGTGTCACCGAAGATTTTGCCGCGCTGTTCACGGCCCCACCGGCGCCCGGCTCCGCCGCGACGCGCGCCGAGCTCGAGGAGTTGCTGGAATTGCAGCGGACGCGCAGCGCCGCCGACGTCGAGGCAGCGCGCGCGGACCGCAAGAAAGATGTGTCGCGCTTCTTCGGCGCGCTCGGATTCGATGCGCGCGATGCGCCCGCGCTGCCCGCCCTCACGGCGCTCATGGACCAGGTGGAGCGCGACATGGGCCCCTACGTGCGCGCGGCGAAGCAACGATTCCTGCGGCTGCGGCCCTACGAGATCGAGCCGCGCATCGAGACCTGCATCGGCGACGTGCGCGACGATCAGTCGTATCCCAGCGGCCATGCGACCTATGGCTACGTGATGGCCTATCTATTGCGCGACATGGTGCCGGAGCGCGAAGCGCAGCTGCTGGCCCGCGCCGACCAGTTCGCGCGCCAGCGCATGGTGTGCGGCGTGCACTTCAGGAGCGACCTCGAAGCCGGCCGCGCCGGCGCGCGCTGGCTCGCTGCCGCAATCGGCGCGGATCCCGGCTATCGGCAGGATGCCAATGTGGCCATGGCGGAGCTCAGGGCCGCGCTCGGGTTGCCGCGCGGAGCACCGCGGCCGCCGTAGTCAGGTCGGCTCGCTCGAGAAGAAGCGCTTCACGCCCTCGAAGAAGCTCGCGCCGCGCGGCGTGTGCTTGCTGCTGTCCTTCTTCAGGGACTCCTCGAACTTGCGCAGCAGCTCGCGCTGCTCGCCGTTGAGGTTCACGGGCGTCTCGACCACCACGCGGCAGAACAGGTCCCCGCGCGAGCCGCCGCGCACGGGCTTCACGCCCTTGTCGCGCAGCCGGAATACCCGCCCGGATTGAGTCTCCGACGGGATCTTGAGCGACACGGCGCCATCGAGCGTCGGCACTTCGACGCTGCCGCCTAGCACCGCGGTGGTGAAGCTCACCGGCACCTCGCAGGACAGATGCTCGCCGTCACGCTCGAAGATCTCGTGCTCGCGCACGTGGACTTCGACGTACAGGTCGCCCGGCGGCCCGCCATTGCGACCCGACTCGCCCTCGCCCGACAGGCGGATGCGGTCCCCGGTGTCGACGCCGGCCGGAATCTTCACGGCGAGCCGCTTGGACTTGCGCACGCGCCCCTGGCCCAGGCAGGTGTCGCAGGGGTTCTTGATGATGGTGCCGGCGCCACGGCACTTCGGGCACGGCTGCTGGAGCTGGAAGAAGCCCTGCGAGATGCGCACCTGGCCCGCGCCGTTGCAGGTATCGCAGGTGACGGGCTTGTGACCCTTGGCGGCGCCGCTGCCACCGCAGGTGTCGCACTCCATGAGCTTGGCGACGTCGATCTCGGAGGCGTGCCCGAACACGGCCTGGTTCAGGTCGAGCTCGAGCTCGTATTTGAGGTCCGCGCCGCGAAACACCTGCCGGCCGCCGGAGCCGCGCCGGCCGCCGCCGAAGATGTCGCCGAACATCTCGCCGAACATCTCGCCGAAAGCGTCGCCGCCGGAGAACCCGCTGCGGCCGCCCCCGGCGTTGCGCGAGGCGTCGATGCCCGCGTGGCCGTGCTGATCGTAGATGGCGCGCTTGTCGGCCTCCGAGAGGATCTCGTAGGCCTCCTTTGCTTCCTTGAACTGCTCTTCGGCTTCCTTGTCACCCGGATTGCGGTCCGGGTGATATTTCATGGCCAGCCGACGGTAGGCCTTCTTGACGTCGGCCTCCGTCGCGGTGCGCGGTACATCGAGCACCTTGTAGTAATCACGTTTCGACATGCGGCGCCGTCCCCTCCCGGAGGACCCGTCGTTGCGTCAGTAGTTAGGACGCCTGCTTCTTGTCCTTGACTTCCTCGAACTCCGCATCGACCGCGTCGTCGTTGCCGCCGGTGGACCCGGAGGAGCCCGCCGCGCCGCCCGCATTCGCGTCGCCACCGCCGGCACCCGCGCCGCCGCCCGCATTGCCACCCGCTTGGGCGGCCTGGGCCTGCTGCATGACGTTGCCCGCCGCGCCGACCAGCGCTTCGAACTTCTTGTCGATGTTGGCCTTGTCGTCGCCCTTGAGCGCGCCGCGCAGGTCCGACATCGCGGACTCCACCTTCGCGCGCTCGGCACCGTCGACCTTGTCGCCCAGGTCCTTGAGCGACTTCTCGACCGCGTGCAGCACCTGTTCGGCCCGGTTACGCGACTCGACCAGCTCGCGCACCTTCTTGTCTTCCTCGGCATGCGCCTCGGCGTCGGCGACCATGCGCTTGATCTCTTCCTCGGACAGGCCCGAAGACGCCTTGATGATGATCTTCTGTTCCTTGCCCGTGGTCTTCTCTTTCGCCGTCACGTGCATGATGCCGTTGGCGTCGATGTCGAACGTGACCTCGACCTGCGGCATGCCGCGCGGCTGCGGCGGGATCTCGGTGAGGTCGAACTTGCCCAGCGACTTGTTGTCGGCCGCGCGCGTGCGTTCGCCCTGGAGGACGTGAATGGTCACGGCCGTCTGGTTGTCCGAGGCCGTCGAATAGGTCTTGGTGGCCTTGGTCGGGATGGTGGTGTTCTTCTCGATCACCTTGTCGACCACCGAGCCCTCGGTCTCGATGCCGAGCGACAGCGGCGTCACGTCGAGCAGCAACACGTCCTTGACGTCACCGGCGAGCACGCCGGCCTGGATCGCGGCGCCCACGGCGACCGCCTCATCCGGGTTCACGTCCTTGCGCGGCTCCTTGCCGAAGAAGTCCTTCACGTACTTCTGCACCATCGGCATGCGCGTCTGGCCACCGACGAGGATGACCTCGGCGATGTCCTGCGTACCGATGCCGGCGTCCTTCAACGCGGTGCGGCAGGGCTCGATGGTCTTCTTCACCAGGTCCTCGACCAGGCTCTCGAGCTTGGCGCGCGTGAGCTTGATGTTGAGGTGCTTCGGCCCGGACGCGTCGGCCGTGATGTACGGCAGGTTCACGTCGGTCTGCTGGCTGGAGGACAGCTCGATCTTGGTCTTCTCGGCGGCCTCCTTGAGGCGCTGCACGGCGAGCGGATCCTTGCGCACGTCGACGCCGGACTCCTTGAGGAACTCGTCCGCGAGGAAGTTGATGATGCGGTTGTCGAAGTCCTCGCCACCCAGGAAGGTGTCGCCGTTGGTAGATAGGACCTCGAACTGGCGCTCGCCGTCGATCTCGGCGATCTCGATGACCGACACGTCGAACGTGCCGCCACCCAGGTCGTACACCACGATCTTGCGGTCCTTGCCCGCCTTGTCGAGGCCGTAGGCCAGCGCGGCCGCGGTCGGCTCGTTGATGATGCGCTTGACGTCGAGGCCCGCGATGCGGCCGGCGTCCTTGGTGGCCTGGCGCTGCGAGTCGTTGAAATACGCGGGCACCGTGATGACGGCTTCCGTCACCGTCTCGCCGAGGAAATCCTCGGCCGTCTTCTTCATCTTCATGAGCACGCGCGCGGAGATCTCCGGCGGCGCCTTCTTTTCGTTCTGGGCTTCGACCCAGGCGTCGCCGTTGTCGGCTTTCACGATCTTGTAGGACACCATGTTGATGTCCTTCTGCACGACGGCGTCGTCGAACTTGCGGCCGATGAGGCGCTTGACCGCGAACAGCGTGTTCTGCGGGTTCGTGACGGCCTGGCGCTTCGCGGATTGGCCGACGAGCACTTCCGCGTCCTTCGTGAACGCGACGATCGACGGCGTGGTGCGGTCGCCCTCGCTGTTCTCGATGACGCGCGGCTTGCCGCCTTCCATGATCGCGACGCAGGAATTGGTGGTTCCCAGATCGATGCCGATTACCTTGCCCATATCAATCTCTCCGAAATTCTTTGTTCAAACCTGGCCTCTTTGTGGAGGCTCGTCCCATTGTTTCAAGAATCAAATATCGCCGATCAGGTGCGGGGGGCCGCCACGACGACGCGCGCCGGTCGCAGCAATCTCCCATTCAATTGATAGCCGCGCTGGACCACGCTGATGACGGTGTTCGGCGCCGCATCGCTCGGCTGCGCCATCATCGCCTCGTGCAGCTCCGGATTGAACGCGGCACCTTCCGGATTGATTTCTTCGATTTGCGCCTTCTCGAAGGCCTTGCTCAGCAGGCGCAACGTCGCCTGCTGGCCCTCGATGAGGCTGGCGGCGTCGGCCTTGGCGTCGTTGGCGGAGCTCGCTACCGCCAGCTCCAGCGAATCCTTCACCGCGATCAGGTCCTGCGCGAATTTTTCGATCGCGAACTGGCGCGTGTTCTCGAGATCTTTCGCCGCGCGCTTGCGCACGTTGTCGACGTCGGCGAGCGCGCGCAGGTACTGCTCCCAATGATTCTTCGCGCGCTCCTCGGCACCGACGAGCTCGCCCTTGAGGCGTTCGAGCTCGACCAGCTGCACCGCGGTTTCCGGCAGTACCTCGGTTTTCTCGTCCGCCCCGTGCGGAGCGACGCGATTGAATGGTTCGGACATCAAGACCTCAATTGAATCAAATACTTGGCGAATACATGGCTTACGAGCTGGCGGCGATGTTGGGGCCGCCCGCACGGATTCAAGGGCTGGGATTCCGCGATTCGGTTCGGAAGAGACGCAATGCCGCCGAATCGGAGATCTTCTGGTAGCGAGCATAAGCGTTCGCGGCGGCCGCGCGCACCTGCGCGGGCTGAGCCCCGGAGAACCAGCGTTCGAGCGCCGCGCCCAGCGTATATGCCTCCGGCGCCATCAGCCCGGTGGTCATGATGAGCCGCGCCGAATGTCCGGCCAGCAGCGATCCGAAGTACTGCTCGCTGTAGCAGGCCAGCACGATGGACGCATGCGGCAGCGGCGCCGCGACGCGTGCGGCCAGCACCGGTGCCTCGAAGTCCATGAGCCCGTTGTGCCCGACGAACACCACGACGTGCGCCGCGCCTCCCGCCTCGAACGCGCGTCCGTCGACGCGAATGCCTTCGACATGCTCGCCGCGGTTCAACTCGAGGAAATGCCGGATCGCCGCCGCGATGTGTTCGCCCTGCCAGGCTTCGGCAACGAGGTAGGCATCGCCGCGGCGGCCATCGCGCTCGACGCTGCGGCGAAACAGCACGCGGTCGAGTACGCGAGGGTCGCCGGAGGGCGCGATCGCGAGCGAATGCCAGCCGGGCTGGCCGCGAAAGAACGTGCGTACGCCATAGAGGGCGCCCCAATACAAATTGGAGCGCGGTGCCGCACCGTCACCCAGCGATGCCGGCACCGGCACGATACTCTGGTGCGCGTTGTCGACCAGCGCGACCACCACGTGCGCGACCAGCGGCCTATCCGCGGCGAAATCCTCGTCCATGCGCGCCGCCGCCGCGGCGAGATCGGTGCCGTGGGCCGAGGCGCACAGCAGCGCCAGGGACAGCGCCGCCGCCTGCCGCATGAACCGGGAGAGCCTCAACGCCGCGCGAGCGCCGCGCCGAGAATCTTCGCCGTCACGTCCACGATCGGGATGACGCGCTCGTACGCCATGCGCGTCGGGCCGATGACTCCGATGACGCCGACGACCTCGTTGTCCGCGCTGTACGGCGAGGTGATGATGCTGCAGTCGTCGAGGATGCGGTAACCGGACTCCTGCCCGATGAAGATCTGCACGCCATCGGCACGCAGGCTGTGGTCGAGCAGGTTGAGGATGTCGCGCTTCTCGTTGAACGCCTCGAAGAGCCGGCGCAGTTTGTCGACCGACGACAACTCCCCCGCGCCCATGAGATTGGTTTCGCCGGCGATGACGTATTCCATGCGATTGGCGTCATCGGGCTGGAACACGCGCTCGGCGACGTTGATGGCGTCCTTCATCATCGCGTTCATGCTCTCGCGGGCTTCCTGCATCTCGCCCAGGATGTCCTGGCGCACCTGCGTCAGCGTCTTGCCCCGGCAGCGCTCCGTGAGGAAGTTGGCCGCACGGCGCAGCTCGTCGGCGGAGTGATAGCGCTCGAGCTGGATGATGCGGTTCTGCACCTCGCGGTCGTTGAACACGAGGATGACCAGCGCGCGATTGTCCGATAGCGCCACGAACTCGATCTGCGTGATCGACGCCTGCTGGGCGCGCGGCAGCGTGACCACACCGGCCAGCCGCGTGACGTTCGACAGCAGCTGCGAGGCGGCCGCGACCAGCGCCTTGGGATCGTCGCGCGCGTTCTCGAGCTGGCGCTTGAGCTCGGCCAGCGCCGGATCGTCGTCGAGCGGCGTGCGCGCCTTGAGCAGCGAGTCGACGAAGAAACGGTACCCCTTGTCGGTGGGCACCCGGCCGGCCGAGGTGTGCGGCGAGCTGACGAACCCCAGCCGCTCGAGGTCTGCGACGATGTTGCGGATGGTGGCGGAGGACAGGGCGAGGCCAGATTCGCGTGACAGCGAGCGCGAACCGATCGGCAGCCCGTCACGGATGTAGCTGCCGACGAGCACCTTCAGGAGCAACTGCTCCCGCTCGGAAAGACCATCGTCCGGGGTGTCGTTCGTCACGGAGAAAAACCTACCTGCGTCGTGATCGGCCCGTCAAGGAAGGCCATGAGTATCCAATCCGCGCTTTTCGATGTGATTCAGTACATTGGCCGCCTGGGTAGCCCATGCTACAAAGCCACATGGCTCTACCGGCGCAAGCTTGCGCGCTCATAGGCCGATTCAGCGACGCGCGAGTCGCCGAATCCGCGTTGACGCTCCTGCCGCATCTGAAGAAGCGCGGCGTACGCGCCATATTGCCCGAAGGCGACCCGCTCGCCATACCTCCCGGCCTCGCCGAGCGCATTCCGGAGGAAAAGATCGCCGAAATCGCCGACCTGGTGGTCGCAATCGGCGGCGACGGCACTCTTCTTTATGCCGCCCGGCTGGTCGCCCAGCGGGGGGTACCGCTCATCGGAATCAACCGCGGGCGCCTGGGCTTCCTCACCGACGTGCTGCCGCAGGACATGCTCACCTCGGTGGACGCGGCGCTCGAAGGCCGGTGCGAGCGGGACGAGCGCGCGCTGCTCGAGGCGCGCATCGTCGGGGCGCGCGGTGACGTACGGGCCAAGGCGCTGGCGCTCAACGACATCGTCCTGCAAAGGTGGGAAACGGGCCGCATGCTCGATTTCGAAACCTGGATCGACGGCGCGTTCGTGAATTCCCATGGCGGCGACGGGCTGGTAATCGCCAGCTCCACCGGCTCGACGGCCTACGCCCTCTCCTGCGGCGGTCCCATCGTCGGGCCGCATCTCGACGTGCTCGTGGTCGCGCCCATCTGCCCGCACACGCTGTCGGATCGCCCCATCGTGGTGTCCGGCCGGTCGGTCATCTGCGTGAAGCTCATCGATCGTCCCGACACGCGCTCGCAGGTAACCTGTGATGGCGTGCCGCTCGCCGAGCTGATGCCGGGCGAGTCGCTCGAGGTGCATCCGACCGCGGAAAAGATCACGCTCCTGCATCCGAACAAGTTCGAGTACTACCGGCTGCTGCGCTCCAAGCTCCATTGGGGACGCGGCGGCTTCAATGAGCCCGAGTGAGCCATGCTGACGCATCTGCAAATCCGTGATTTCGCCATCATCGACCTGATCGAGCTCGAGGTGCGCGCGGGACTCACCGTGCTCACCGGAGAAACCGGAGCCGGAAAATCCATCATCGTCGATGCGCTCTCGCTGCTGTCGGGCGGCAAGGGCGGCGCGGAGGTCGTGCGTGCGGGAACCGAGCGCGCCGAGCTGTCCGCCACCTTCGACATCAGCGACGCGCCGAAGCCGCTGCGTGAGCTGCTGGCCGAGCAATCCATCGACGCCGCCGACGACCTCACCATGCGCCGCGTGATCTCGAGCGATGGCCGTTCACGCGGCTATCTCAACGGTGTGTCGGTGCCGCTCACGCTGCTGCGCGACATCGGCGCGCTGGTCGTCGACATCCACGGCCAGCACGAATTCCAGTCGCTCGCCCGTCCCAGCGCGCAGCGCGCGCTGCTCGACGAATTCGGCAAGAACATCGAGCTCGCCGACGGCGTGCGCGATGCCTACAAGAACTGGGTCGGCTACGTGAACCGCGCCTCCGAGCTCGAGGGCAAGACGCGCGACCGCGACTCGCTCATCGACCGGCTGCGCCACGAGGTCGGCGAGCTCAAGGCGCTCGACCTCAAGGATGGCGAAGTCGCGCAGCTCAGCGAGGAGCGCACGCGTCACTCGAATCGCGGACGGCTGGCCGAAGCCGCGCAGGCGGCGGTCGGCCTGCTCTACGATTCGGACGAAGGCAATGCGCACGCCACGGCTTCGCGCGCGCTGGCCGGCATCAAGACACTGTCGAGCGTCGATCAGCGCCTCGCGAAAGTCGTGCCGCTCGTGGACGAGGCGACGATCCAGATCCGCGAAGCGGCGCGCGAATTGTCACGCTACCTCGAGACGCTCGACATCGACCCGGCGCGCCAGGAACAGGTGGAGCGGCGGCTCGCCGCCATCGAGGAGCTCTCGCGCAAGCATCGCGTGCCCGCGGCCGAGCTTGCCGGCAGGCAGCAGGCGCTCGACAAACAACTCGCCGAGCTCGACAGCGCGGACAACGACCTCAACGCGCTCAAGAAACAGCAGGCCGAAGCCCTCGAGGTCTATCGCAGACTCGCCGCGCAACTGTCGGTCGCGCGCCAGACGGCGGCCCGCGTGTTGACCAAGGACGTCACCACGCGCATGCAGACGCTGGGCATGGCAGGCGGCGGCTTTCTCATCGACGTCACTCCCGCCGGAGAGCCGGCCGCGCATGGTTTCGATGCCGTGGAATTCCGCGTCAAGACGAATCCGGGCCAGCCGCCACGCCCGCTCGCCAAGGTGGCCTCAGGCGGCGAGCTGTCCCGCCTGTCGCTGGCGGTGCAGGTGGCCTGCTCCACGCAGGACCCGCGCTGCATGGTGTTCGACGAGGTGGATTCCGGCGTCGGCGGCGCGGTGGCCGAGATCGTGGGTCGCGAGCTCAAGGCCATCGGTTTCTCGGGACAGGCGCTGTGCGTCACGCATCTGCCCCAGGTGGCGAGCCAGGGACATCACCAGCTGCGCGTCACCAAGCTCACCGACGGCAAGACCACGCGCACCACCATCACCGATCTCACCTACGACGAGCGCATCGAGGAAATCGCCCGCATGCTCGGCGGCAAGGAGATCACGGGGAAGGCGCGCGAGCACGCGCGCGAGATGCTGCAGATGGCGGGCAGCCGCGAGCAGAAAGCCCGCAGCGGCAAGCGCAAGGCCTAGCTGTTTTTCTTCGCCGGCTTGGCGCCGGCCTTGAACGAAGGGCAGCCGGGCTTTTGACAATGCCCGTACAGGGTCATCGCGTGGTCGCGCAGCTCATACCCCAGCCGCTGCGCAATGGCTTCCTGGCGTTCCTCGATCGATTCGTCGATGAACTCTTCGACCCGACCGCAGGTCAGACACACGATGTGGTCATGGTGCGTGCCCTGGTTGAGCTCGAACACCGCCATGCCGTCCTCGAAGTGATGACGCGACACGAGGCCCGCCGCCTGGAATTGCGTGAGCACGCGGTACACCGTCGCGAGGCCGATGTCCTCGTTCGATTCGATCAGGCGCTTGTAGATGCCTTCGGCGGACATGTGGCGCGTCGGACTCCCTTCGAGGATCTCGAGGATCTTGAGTCGCGGCCCAGTGACCTTGAGTCCGGCCTTGCGCAGATCTTTGCTTTCCAAGCCAGCGGTCTCCAGAAATTGATGGGGTATGATGCGCCACCATGAAACGCCTTGCACTATCAACCATTTTGATTGCCGTGGGAGCGCTGAGCGCCTCCGGCTGCGTCTATCGAATGAACATCCAGCAGGGCAATTACCTGGTTCCGGATGCGGTGTCTCAGCTCAAGGAAGGCATGACCCGCAGCCAGGTGCGCTTCCTGCTGGGCACTCCCATGGTGCCCGACGCTTTCGATGACGACCGGTGGGACTACTTCTATTACTTCGACGGCAAGAAGGTGAAGGAGCCGCTCAAGCGCCGGCTGACCATCTACTTCGCCGACGAGAAAGTGCAGCGCTACGAGAACCAGGGCGTGCCGACGCAGGCAGACCTCGAGCAGCTCGAGCGCGATCTGCGCAAGGCCATGGCCGAAACGAAGAAGAACCAGCGCAAGCCCAGCCTGTGGCAGCGCATGACGGGTCGGGGCAATCACACCCAGGACAGCGACGCGGGCGCTACGGCTTCCGAGGAGAAGAAAGAGGCCGAGAAGGCGCCGGACCCCGTGCCACCTTCCGCGCCGCAGCCCGCGCCCGCCGGGACTCCTTCGGGTCCGACCTGAGCGGCCGGTAGATCTCAATGCGGTCGCCGTCGCGCGGCACCGCCTCGCGCGCGCACAGCTCGCCGAATATTCCCACGTCCGCGTCCCAGGGCACCGGCTCCGAAGGCAGCGGCGCGGCATCGGCCGCGGCGCGCGCCCGCCGCAACGCCTCGCCCACGGTATCCGCGTCGTCCAGCACGACGCGCCAGCTGCGCTGGCGCTCAGGCGTCGCGTAGACCACCGTGCAGGTCTTCACGGCGGCGACCCTAGCTACTCTGCCGCGCGCTGCTCGCGCGCCCGCTTCACGAACGCGTCGACCAGCGAGGCCGCCGTGTCCTCGAACAGTGGCTCGAACAGCGTGCCCGCGACCCGGTTTGTGAATTCGAAGCGCATTTCGAGCTCGACGCGGCAGCCGAGATCGCCGAGCGCCGTCAGCGTCCACAGCCCCTCGAGCACGCGAAACGGCCCGCTGACCAGCTGCATGAGCACGCGCCGGTCGGGCTCGAGCAGGTTGCGCGTGGTGAACTCGGCGCGCAGCGGCCCGCGCTTGATACCCAGGGCCGCGACCACCTCGGTCTCCGTGCGCGAGACCACGCGCGCGGAGGTGCACCAGGGCAGGAACCGCGGGTAGCTCTCGATGTCGTTTATGAGCTGGTACATGCGGGCCGGCGACTCCGCGATCAGGGCAGATCTTTTGACTTCACGCATGCACCCCCATTTTTACACGGGTCGCGCAGGTACAATCCATGCAGGTCCATGAACAAGCCAGATAAGAAAGAAACGCAGCGCCTGATCGCCGAGAACCGCAAGGCGCGCTACGACTATTTCATCGAGGAACGCTTCGAGGCCGGTCTCGTGCTCGAAGGCTGGGAAGTGAAGTCCATGCGGGCCGGCAAGGCGCAGATCGCCGAGGGGTACGTCTACCTCAAGAACGGCGAGGCCTTTCTGTTCGGGGCGCAGATCACGCCGCTCACCACCACCTCGACGCACGTCACGGCCGCGCCCAAGCGCACGCGCAAACTACTGCTGAGCAAGGCGCAGCTCTCGCGCCTGCTGGGCAGCGTCGAGCGCCAGGGCTATACGCTGGTGCCGCTCGACCTGCACTGGAAGAACGGCCGCGCCAAGCTCGAGGTCGGGCTGGCCAAGGGCAAGAAGCAGCATGACAAGCGGGACACCGAGAAAGAGCGCGACTGGGCGCGCGACAAGGCGCGTATCCTTCGACGCGGTTGACGAACGGCCTGGGAGGGCGACCGTGAAGACGAAAGCTGGCCTGATCGGCGCGGTATTCGCATGGCACTTCTGCAGCCTGCCGGCGTGGTCCGCCGCCCCACCACCGGTCGAGGCCTTCGGCAACCGGCCGGCCTTGATCGACATCGACATCAATCCGGCGGGCTCGCGGCTCGCATGGATCGAAGACGACGGCCGCGCCGCGCGCATCATCATCCACGATCTCGGCAGCCACAAAGATCTGCGGCGCATTTCCATTCCTCAGGGCACGCGCCTGCGCGCGGTGTACTGGGCCAATGACGAGACCCTGCTCATCGATCAGCGCGTCACCTGGGCGGTGGATGGCAAGAGCCGCAATGCCACCGAATGGCAGCGCTGGAGCGCGGTGGATGCGAGCGGCGGCAAAGACCGCATGCTGCTCAACACCGGCGGCGAGCGCAATTGGGTGAACGGCGCGGACCTGATCCGCCGGCGCACCGGCAAGGCCGGCAAGATCTACATGTCGACGCTCGATTTCTCGAGTGTGGCCTATCGACAGGAAACCGGTACGCGTCTCGCCGGCAGGAAAAAAGACTCCGGCTGGGTGGCCGGCCTGTACGAGGTCGATCTCGCGAACGGTGAAGGCCGCGCGATCGCGAACGGCTCGCCCTTCACCATCGACTGGCTCACCGACGAGAGTGCGACCAGCACCGTGCGCAGCGACTGGAACCCCACGCGCAACGAATTCGAAATCTTCGTGTTGCGCGGCTCCACCTGGCGGCGCCTCTACGAATCGAAGGGCTGCGGCCGGATGGGGCTGATCAGCCTCAATGCGGACAGCACGGCAGTCATCGTGCGCGGCAACACCTGCGAGGACGCGCGCGAAAAGATGTGGTCGCTGCCATTCGACGGCGCGCCGCCCACGGTGCTGCTCGAGGATGCCGCCGCCGACGTCACGAGGGCTATCTACGACCCACTCGACGGCCATGCGCTCGGAGGCGTGCTCGCCGGAGCCGCGCAACAGACACGCTGGATCGATGCCCAGGCCGAAAAGCGCTCGGCGGCGCTCGAACGCAGCTTCCATACGCCATCCGTCCGGCTCGTGGGGCGCTCGAGCGACTACCAGCGCGTCGTGGTGCTGGTCGATCGCGAGCGGCAGGCGCCGGTCTACTATCTAGTCGACTTCCAGGCCAAGACCGCGGACATCGTCAACGAACAGTATCCGCAGCTGACCGGCGTCGAGCTCGGCCCCGTGCGCGAATTTGCGTACGCGGCGCGCGATCAATATCCGCTCATGGCGTACCTCACGCTGCCACCGGCGGTGCCGGAGAAAAATCTCGCACTCGTGGTGCTGCCGCACGGCGGACCGGAAGCCCGTGACTATCGCAGCTTCGATTGGATGGCACAGTTTTTGGCGTCGCGCGGCTACGCCGTGCTGCAGCCGCAGTTCCGCGGCTCGAGCGGGTTCGGCAGCGCGCACGCGGATGCCGGCCGGCGGCAGTGGGGGCTGCGGATGCAGGACGACGTGACCGACGGAGTGCGCGCCATCATCGACGCGGGCATCGCCGATCCCACGCGCGTGTGCATCGTCGGCTGGAGCTACGGCGGATACGCGGCGCTCGCCGGCGCGGCGTTCACGCCCGAGCTGTACGCCTGCGCCGCGAGCATCGCCGGCGTTTTCGACCTGCCCGCGATGATCGGCTACATCGAAAGGATGCACGGCGACGAATCGGGCTCGCTGGCGTACTGGCGCGACCACATCGGCTCGCCGTTCGATGCGCAGGTGACCGCGAAGTCCCCGGCGCGCAGCGCCGTGACCATCCGCGCTCCGATCCTGCTGCTGCACGGCACGGACGACACCACCATACCCATCGTGCAGTCGCGCACGATGGCGCGCGCGCTGGACGCGGCCAGCCGGAAATATTCCTTCGTCGAGCTTCCCGGCGACGATCACCAGCTCTCCTCGAGCGTTACGCGCGTGCGGATGCTGAGCGAGCTGGAGAAGTTCCTCGCCCCCTACCTCGCTGCCGCGCAACCGGCCGCCCAGTGACCCCGGCAGGGGCGCTTGCAGACGGCGCCCCGGTCCCCATGTATGCTGGCGAGGCTTTTACGGGGGCGACCGGTTTCGACGTGGGTAGCAAACCGTGAGAGGCGTACCGAGGGTGTAAGGACCTCGTAAATCCCTTTGCAAATCATAGTTGCGAACGACGACAACTACGCTCTGGCTGCTTAATCGCAGCTGACCCCGAGACCAGCTGGTGCCTATGCCACTGAAACTCGGGTCGCGCTCATAGGATCGCGGTTCCGTGTGCTACGGGCGGAACCGTTAAGAGTCACTGTAGCTGGCTGGACGTCTTCCCTGCTCTTCGGGTAGCGGACAGTAAGAAAACAAAGAAGCAGCTACGTACGTAGATTCTCATGTCTAGCGCTTGCGGACGCGGGTTCGATTCCCGCCGCCTCCACCAACGGTGACGGCTCCCCGGAGAAATCCGGGGAGCCTTCTCCTCTTGGGTGAGCTAGGTGACGTCAACCCACTGACAGCAGCACGAGCTGATCTTCGTGATTCGCAACTGGTCCAAAGTTGGCTTGCCCAAAGCCAAAGTTGTCGAATGTCTGCTCCGGGAAGCTACTCGTTTCGAGCTTTGGCCATACTTGTTTGAACCCGGGCGTCTCACTATCGGAGAAGGCGGAGAGTTTCCGCACTTTCATCTCGGCTGCGCTCATCCAGTACGGCAACAAATGGCGGGAAATCGGAATTTTCAATTCCGCTCTCGCGTCCGCGCGAGCCTGAGCCCATTCCGATGGGAAGTCAGAGCGACAGCTCAGCAAGACGTCGAAACGCAGCGGTTGTTCTGCAGACACTAGTAGCGACTTCTTGATCGAACCCGTCGCGTGCTCTCGCAGCGACTCTCCACCTTCGCGCGCGGTGTAGCGGATGGTCAGCACCACATCCGAGATCGTTGCGTAGTCGAACTGTGGAAATTCGCCAGGCAGCTCCAGTCGCCACGTGCTGATCGCCCCGCTGCCCTCGAATGGCAGGAAACGTTCGTCGCGCAATTGGGTTTCAAACATGCCGCTGTCGGCATTCGCGGTGCTGGTAACGACAGCCTCCGACGCACCGAAAAGATCCGTGAAGCGTGTTTCGGTGCTTGCCGTTGAACGAGGATAGCCCGCCGCATTCGCGGATTTCAGATCGTGGCGTATCTGACTCTTGAGCAGCGTCAGTTTGCAGTTGACGCTGGCGTAAGGCCCCACGACGCTCGGAATGCTGACACTGACCGACTTGATGCGACGCAGATACTGCCCTGGTGCATCGAGGTCGAACAGCCATTCCGGAATGTCGAATGTGCATTCGCAACGGCCTTCGCTCCTGACCCGCAGTGTCACGAGCGCTTCGGGATCCAGACGACGCAGTGAAATGTGCTTGGTCAGCTCGTACTCGCGGCGATTCTGGTCTAGATAGGCCACTTCGAGGCGCTTGATGTCTTGGTGGAGGCGTTCGCCGGCGAGCAGGCCGGCGCGCGGTGATTCCCAGTAAT
>JBIOZI010000229.1:0-15675 GCA_044871085.1 Steroidobacteraceae bacterium
ACAACGGACCGGCCATCACCAACGGCTGGACACTTTTATTCAGCTTCCCGAACGGACAGCGCCTGCAGAACGGCTGGCCGGTGTCGTTCACGCAGCCCGCGGGCAGCGCGCAGATGACGGTCGCCAGCAATGCCGACTGGAACCGCAGCATTTCGAGCGGTGGCAGCTTCACCGCCGGCTTCAACGGCACGTTTACCGGCGTCAACAACCCGCCGACACAGTTCACGCTCAACGGCACGGTTTGCAATGGTGGAGGCACCACGCCGCCGCCGACCAATCCGCCGCCCACCAACCCGCCGCCGAGCGTCGTGCTCACGAGCCCGTCGAGCGGACAGCAGTTCAACCAGGGTGCCACGGTGCCGCTCACCGCGACGGCCACGGACAACACCGGCGTGCAGCGCGTGGAATTCCGCGTCGACGGCGTGCTGGTGAATACGGACACGACCTCGCCCTACAGCTTCAATTCGACCGGACTCGCGGTCGGAAGCCATACGGCACAGGCCACGGCCTTCGATAATGCCACCCCACCACTGTCGACCTCGACGGCCAATGTCGCGTTCAGCGTCATCGCGCAGCCGATGGCGGGAGTGATCACGCCTGCGGCGACCGCGCTGACCATTCCGAATACGGGCGGGAATGTTTCGACCACCATCCGGCTGAGCTCGGCACCGACGGCCAATGTCGTCGTGACGATCACGCGCGCGGGCAGCACGGCGATTACCGTGAGCCCGGGCACGTTCACGTTCACGACGGCCAACTGGTCGACGGGCGTCCCCGTGACGTTCACGGCAGGGGCCGGGACGACGGCGGTGACCTCGACGTTCACGCTCGCGGGCACTGGCCTCACCAGTGCGTCGATCGGCGTGACTCGCGCGGGTACCACGACGACCCCGCCGCCACGTGTGGACAACCCGTACGTGGGTGCGACGGTGTACAACAATCCGCAGTGGCGTGCGAACGCCGTCGCGGGTGGTGGTAGCGCCATCGCGAACCAGCCGACGGGCGTGTGGTTCGACCGCATCAGCGCGATCGCGGGCAACGGCAGTCAGACGACGGGCTCCTTCGGTCTCGTCGATCATCTGAACACCGCCGTGACGCAGGATGCCGCCAACGGCGCTGCGCCACTGGTGTTCCAGATGGTGATCTACGACCTGCCGGGTCGCGACTGCGCGGCGCTCGCCAGCAACGGTGAGCTGGGCCCGACGGAGATCGGTCGTTATCGCACGGAGTACATCGATCCGATTCGCGCCATTCTCGCGCGACCGGAATATGCCGCTCTGCGCATCGTGACGATCATCGAGATCGACTCGCTGCCGAACCTGGTGACGAACACGCTCGATCGCGTGACCGGCACGATGCAGTGCCAGACGATGAAGGACAACGGGAACTACGTGACCGGCGTGGGCTACGCGCTGGCGCAGCTCGGTTCCGTCCCGAACGTCTACAACTACATCGACGCGGGTCACCACGGCTGGCTGGGTTGGGACACCAACTTCCTGCCCTCCGTGCAGATGATGCTCCAGGCGGCCAATGCCTCGGGCTCGACGCCGGCGAACGTGACGGGCTTCATCACCAACACGGCGAACACGTCGGCGCTGGTCGAGCCGTTCATCGTGATCGATGCGACGACGCGCACCTCGCGCTGGATCGACTTCAACACCTACAACGACGAGCTGTCGTTCGCGCAGGGGTTCCGCAATGCGGCGGTGGCGGCGGGCTTCCCGTCGAACATCGGTATGTTGATCGACACGTCGCGTAACGGCTGGGGCGGCCCGAACCGTCCGACCGGTCCGTCGCCGCTGCCGGATCTCAACCAGCGTATCGACGCCTCGCGCATCGACCGTCGCATCCACAAGGGCAACTGGTGCAACCCGTCGGGCGCAGGCCTGGGCGAGCGTCCGCGCGCGGCTCCGGCCGCGGGCATCGACGCCTACGTCTGGATCAAGCCACCGGGCGAGTCGGACGGCGCGAGCAGCCTGATCCCGAACGACGAGGGCAAGGGCTTCGACCGCATGTGCGATCCGACGTACGAGGGCAACCCCCGCAACAACGGCAACATGACGGGCGCCCTGCCCAATGCGCCGCTGTCGGGACACTGGTTCCAGGCGCAGTTCACGCAGTTGCTGCAGAATGCCTTCCCGCCGCTCTGAGGCAGGCAGGTAGTTAGAGTTCCGAAGATTGGGCGCGCGGTTCAGCTACACCCTCCCAGCTGGATCGCGCGCCCCGGGGCTGGCATGGCCCCGGGGGGCTGGCTTGAAGAGGTGCCGCGGCGTGGCGCATGACGCACGGGCCGCGCGCACAATATGTCTCGCTCCGCGCGGCGGATATGAGGTGTTGGGTTTCCCGAGAGGGGCGCCGCCGCCTGATTGATTCGGTGATGGGGGTCCCGCAAGATTTTGGTGAGGCACTTGGCCGGTAGGGGGTCGATGGCGGCTCCGTGCCAAGGACGTTTCGGTTCCGCCGCGCTCCACTCGCATATCGTGCGCACGTCCCGTGCGTCATGCGCCGCGTCGTGCCACGGGTGTCAGCCACCCGGGTCGCCGGTACGTATCGGAACTCACTCGCTGTTGGCGTGCATGATTCGTGCGGCTCACGAGTAGCGCTCCACGGTCAGTGCGTTAGCGGGTCGACGTGGAACCAGTCGTAGTCGGCGTAGCCGAATTCGGCGGCGGGCGCACTCGCGAAAGAGAACAATCCGACTTTGGCGCCGATCCGGCAGGTCGTACGGCGGTTGCGGGCCATAGGCGTGCGCGATGAGGTCCCAGTTCACCAGGTCGCGCGAATGGAGGATGGGCAGCCCGGGCTTGCATTGAAACTCGATGCCGTCATGTGGAAATCGCCGCCCACGCGCACCACGTCCGGGTCGGAGCTGTCGGCATGCAGCACCGGGTTCTGGTAGCTGCCATACCCCAGGTCGGCGACCCACACCTTGGAAGGCTTGCCGGCGAGCAGCGGTGCGGACAGGCTCAGGGCCAGCAGGGCGGCTGCGAGGGCGCGTGCGTGGAATTTGTGGGTCATATTCGGGTCTCACGGTTCCCGGGCTTGCCGGGGAGCCATCCATGAGCAGCGGCGCGGCGATTCTACGGAATGCCGGCCGGGCGCAATAACGCATCGGTTGATCGGGTCTTCTGCGTACAGGTTGCTGGAGGCATGCAATGCGGATGAACACTCCCTCGCGAATGTGGGCGGCTTTGACCCTCGCGGCCAGCTTCGCCATTTCGGCGTGCGCGTCGGAGGAACCGGTGCGCATTCCGGCGCCGACCGTCGACGAGCCGCGCGCCGCCGGTGCATTGCAGTCGGCCGTGATCGCCGGCGGATGCTTCTGGGGCGTGCAGGGCGTCTATCAACATCTCAAGGGGGTGAAGCGCGTGACGTCCGGATATGCGGGCGGCGCGCGCGACACTGCTCACTACCAGCAGGTGGGCGGCGGAGACACCGGCCACGCCGAGTCGGTCGAGATCGTCTACGACCCGGCGCAGGTCACCTACGGCGAGATCCTGCAGGTGTTCTTCTCCGTGGCGCACGATCCGACGCAGCTCAACCGGCAGGGGCCCGATTCCGGTACGCAGTACCGCTCGGCGATCTTCGTCGGCAGCGATTCGCAGCGCAAGGTGGCGCAGGCATACATCGCGCAGCTCGACCGCGCCGGCGTCTATCCGGCCCGCATCGTGACGCGCGTGGACCCGTTGCGCGGTTTCTACGCGGCGGAAGGCTACCACCAGGACTATCTACTCAACCACCCGCGCGACCCCTACATCGCCATCAACGACCTGCCCAAAGTCGCGAATTTCAAGCGGATGTTTCCGGCGCTGTACACGGACCTGCCGGTGCGCACCGTGGGGAATACGACGCGCGCGGCCACCGCGCCGCAGGCGCGCGGCGCGGTGATGGCAGACGCGTCTCCCGGCGGTGCGATGTCGGACGCGCCTTCAGGCGGCGCGATGTCGGACGCGCCTTCAGGCGCGATGACAGCCGCGGCGGGTGAGAACCCCGGCGCCATGATGATGAGCGCAGCGGCCGAGCCTCCGGGCGGCGCGATGATGTCGAGCGAGGGCGCGGGCGCTCCGAAAACCGAGGGCGACCTGCCCGAGCTCGCAGCGACGGGCTGGCTGAATTCCAAATCCCTCACGCGCGACAGCCTGCGCGGCAAGGTGGTCGTCATCGATTTCTGGACGTATTCCTGCATCAACTGCCTGCGCGCGCTGCCGCACGTGAACGCCTGGTACCGGCACTACAAGGCCTCCGGCCTCGTCGTCATCGGCGTGCACTCGCCGGAGTTCGCCTTCGAGAAGGACACCGGCAACGTACGCGCGGCCATCAAGCAGTTCGGCATCGAATACCCGGTCGCGCTCGACAACGATCACGCCATCTGGAAATCCTTCAACAACCGTTTCTGGCCGGCGCACTACTTCGTCGACGCGCAGGGCAGGATCCGCGGCCACCACTTCGGCGAGGGCAAGTACGAACGTTCCGAGCGCAACATCCGCAAGCTGCTCACCGAGGCGGGCGCTCAGAATCTTCCCGATCCTCTCGAGGGTGCGACGGGCGAGGGCGTCTCGCGCGAATCCGACGCCGCGAACGTGGCATCGCCCGAAACCTATCTCGGCTTCACGCGCGCGCAGAATTTCGTCTCGCCCGGTTCGTTCACGCGTGACGGCATCAAGGCCTACGACACGCCGAAGACGCTGGCGCTCAACCAGTGGGCACTGGGCGGACGCTGGAAAGTCGGCGCGGAGAAGGCCGAGCTCGCGGCGGCCCCGGGCCGCATCGTGTTCCGGTTCCGCGCGCGCGACTTGCATCTCGTGCTGAGCCCGCCGGCCGCCGGCAAGCCGGTGCGCGTGCGCGTCACGCTCGACGGCAAGCCGCCCGGCCAGGATCACGGCATGGATGTCGATGCGAACGGCATCGGCACCGTGCGCGAGCAGCGGCTCTATCAGCTCATCCGCCAGTCGGGCACCGTCGGGGAGCACGAGTTCCAGATCGAGTTCCTCGATGCGGGCGTGTCGGCGTATTCGTTCACTTTCGGTTGAGGAGGCGAGATGAGCAAGCACCATCCCCTGTCCCGGCGCGGGTTCCTGTTCGGCGCGGTCACGACGCCGCTCGCGCTGTCCATCGCGGCCTGCGCGCGCGGCGAGTCGGCGGCGAAGCCGCTGCCCGCTGAAGTGACCATCGAAAACTTCGACGCCGCCGGCAAGAGCCTCGGCAAGACGAAGGTGCCGCGCATCGTGAAGACCGATGCCGAATGGAAGTCGGCGTTGCCGCCGGAATCGTTTGGCGTCACGCGGCACGAGGGCACGGAGCGGCCGTTCTCCGGCAAGTACAACGACAATCACGCCGACGGCCTGTATCGCTGCATCTGCTGCGACACCGCGCTGTTCGATTCGCGCGCAAAGTTCGAGTCCGGCACCGGCTGGCCGAGCTTCTGGAAGCCGATCTCGAGCGCGAACGTGCTCGAGACCAGCGACAACACTCTCGGCATGGCGCGCACGGCGGTGTCGTGCCGCCGCTGCGATGCGCACCTGGGACACGTGTTCGACGACGGCCCGGACCCGACCGGCCTGCGTTACTGCATGAACTCCGTGTCGCTGGTCTTCAAGGCGCGGCCCGCCGGCAGCGCATAGGAAAGATACACGCCGCCGGTGGAGCCGCCGCGCTCCTTGCCGCCGCTGGCGTAGATAGTCACGTACTGGCGGCCGCCGATGGAATACGTGATCGGCGTCGCGTCGGCCGACAGCGGCAGCGCCGCTTCCCACAGCAGCGTGCCGTCGAGCTTGTCGAATGCGCGGAACCTGCGGTCGTGGATGCTGGCGCCGATGAACAGCAAGCCGCCCGCGGTGACCAGCGGCCCGCCGTAGTTCTCGCTGCCCGTACCACGCAGGCCGCGCGCCACGAGCTCGGGAAATTCGCCGAAGGGAATGCTCCAGGCGTACCTGCCGCTCGCCAGGTCGATGGCATTCAGTGTTCCCCAGGGCGGGGCGATCGCGGGATATCCATCCGGGTCGAGCCAGCGCCGGTAACCCGTGAATCGATAGGGCTGGCGCGCGGGCGACTGGTCGGGCGTCCCGGCGGCAGTGTCCGATCCATCGCGCAGATAGCCCACGAGTGCCCGCAGCGCCTCGTCCTGCAACTGCGGAAATGCCGGCATGCGGCCGCCGCCGGCGCGCACGCGCGCCATGAAGTCTTCGGGCGTGAGGCGTTCGAGCACGCCCACCAGCGACGGAAACTGCGGCGGCGAGCCGCGGCCGTCGTCGCCGTGGCAGGCCGCGCAGTCGCGCAGGTAGATGGACCGTCCGGTGGCACGCCCCACGTCGTCCGGCGCGAGCGCGCCCACCCAGGCCATCTCGTTGGCGTTGACGTAGAGCAGGCCGGTATCCGGGTCCCAGGCGGGGCCGCCCCATTCGGCGCCGCCGTCGAATCCTGGGTAGATAGTGGTATCGGCTCCCACCGAGAGCGGCTTGAACGGTCCATCGCTCGCGAGCCGGGCGAGCCCGGCGCGCGCCCAGGCGTTGGCCTGCGGCGTGCGGGTGGTGAGGCCGTCGGCGCTCAGGCGCTGGCGCGCATACGGCGCCGGCACCCGCGGCTTGAGGTAGGTGGGATGCGCGCGCTCGCCGGGAACGCTCGAGGCCGGCGCGGGCAGCGCCTCGATGGCGTGCACCGGCCTGCCGGTGTCGCGCTCGAGCACGAACACGTAGCCTTGTTTGGTGGTCTGCGCCAGCGCATCGACGCGCCGGCCACCCACGGAGAGCGTGATCAACGTCGGCGCGCTCGGCAGGTCGCGGTCGAGCACGTCGTGCGGCACGAACTGGAAGTGCCAGCGCAGCTTGCCGGTGGCGGCGTCCAGCGCCAGCAGGCAGTTCGCGTAGAGATTGTCGCCGGCGCGATTGCCGCCGTAGAAATCGGCCGCCGCCGAGCCCGTGGGCACGAACACCAGGCCACGTTTCGCATCGAGCGTCATGCCCGGCCAGCTGTTCGCCCCGCCGCTGTACGTCCAGGCGTCGGCGGGCCAGGTGTCATGGCCGGGCTCGCCGGGACGCGGAATGGTGTGGAACGTCCAGCGCAGCGCGCCGCTGCGCACGTCGTAGGCGCGGATGTATCCGGGCGAGGCGGGCAGGGTTTCGGCGACGCGGCCGCCGACGATGAGCAGGTCGCGATAGATGACGCCCGGAGTGGTGAGCCGCACCGATTGCGCTGCCGGATCGCGGCCGAGATTCTCGCGCAAGTCGATGCGTCCGGCAGTTCCGAACGAGGCGATCGGCTTGCCGGTGCGCGCATCCAGCGCGTAGACGAAATTGTCGACTGCGGCGAACACGCGGCGCTCCCTGCCGCGCGACCAGTACATGAGACCGCGATTCGCGCCCGTGCCCGTGAGGCCGGAGTCGAAGATCCAGAGCGGCGCGCCGCTCGCGGCATCGAGCGCGAAAGTCTTGTGCGTGGGCGTGTAGCCGTACAGCACGCGGCCGACGACGATGGGCTGAGTCTGTGTGTCCCCTTTCTCGCGCGTGTCGTATGTCCAGGCGAGCTCGAGCCGGCGGACATTGCCGCGGTCGATCTGGCGCAGCGGCGAATGGCGCGTCTTGGCGTCGTCGCCGCCGTATGCCGGCCAGTCCCGGTCCGCGGCCGCAGCAGAGCAGGGAAATGCCATGGCCAGCGAGAGGGCCGCGGCCGCGAAACCATGATTCATGGAGCCACGATATCATTGCCTGCGATGCGCTACCCCGACATCCCCGATGTGCGCGATGGGCTGACTCGCAAGGAACGAGTGGTCCTGTACGTGCTGGCGCAGACACAAAAAGAACGAGGCGACCGAGGGGTCCCCACGGCCATGCTCTGGGGCCGCGTCTGCGAGCACTTCTACATCAGCCCGGAGGAGCTCTCGCGGATGCTCGCGCGCCTGGGCGCGCGCCGCTGATCGGCTGATACGTATGCGCTTCCGCGGTCGGAGGGCGCACTATCTTCATCCCGCAACATCGTCGGCGGACGATTCGCACCTGCGGCGCATGGAGGAACGGCATGAATGACATCGAACGTGGCGCTGTGCTCGATCCGGCGCTGCAACGCCGGCTCGAGCGTCTCGGGCTCGCGACCACGCAGAGTCAGTGGACCGAACGCTATCTGCTGTGCGAGCAGCTGGTCGATCCGCAGATCGCCAGCAATCGCGAGCGGTTTGCCGGCACCTGCCGTTTCATCCGCGATCTCGTCGCCCATCGCTGGGCACGCACCCGCCGGGCGCGCGAGCGCGACAATCCAAAGCGCATCCACTACCTGTCGATGGAGTTCCTGCTCGGCCGGACTCTGCGCAACAACATCATGAACCTGGCCGCCGATCCGCTGGTGCGCCACGCCCTCGACCAGCAGGGCTGGAAGCTCGAGGATCTCATCGAGGAGGAGGCCGACGCGGGTCTCGGCAACGGCGGTCTCGGCCGCCTCGCGGCCTGTTTCATCGACTCACTGGCCGCGATGCAGTACGCGGCCATCGGCTATGGCCTGCGCTACGAATACGGCATCTTCCGCCAGGAGATCCGCGACGGCGCCCAGCTCGAGCAGCCGGACGACTGGCTGCGCAACCCCGACCCGTGGGAGATCGTGCGCCCCGAGCGCCTGTACCGCGTCCCGCTCAGCGCGTCCGTGGAGCTGCGCGGCGCGTCGCTGCGTTTCGTGCGCGACCGGCCGACGACATTGTTAGGGCTGGCGTACGACCGGCCGGTGGTGGGCTACGGCGCGAATTGCATCAACACTCTGCGGCTGTGGGCCGCGGTGGCGCCGCACAGCTTCGATTTCGCGGAGTTCTCGCATGGCGACTTTGCCGGCGCCGTCATCGAGAACGTGGCCGCGGAGTCGGTGACGCGCGTGCTGTATCCCGACGACTCCACGGAGGCGGGCCGGGCACTGCGCTTCATCCAGCAGTACTTCATGGTGAGCTGCTCGCTGCAGGACATCTGCGCGCGCTTCCGGCGCACCTCGGGCCCCGACTGGCGGGCGCTGCCGCGGCACGTGGCGCTGCAGATGAACGATACGCACCCCGCGCTGTGTGTCGCCGAGCTCATGCGCATCCTGCTCGACGAGGCGAAAGTGCCGTGGAACGAGGCCTGGAACATCACCCGCGAGACGCTCGCGTACACCAATCATACCTTGTTGCCGGAGGCGCTCGAGCGCTGGCCGGTGGCATTGTTCGAAACCCTGATTCCGCGCCAGCTCGAAATCGTCTACGAGATCAACAAGCGCTTTCTCGACGACGTGCGCCACGACTATCCGGGCGACGAGGATCGCGTGCGCCGCGTCAGCCTGTTCGAAGAGGGTGCGGTGCGCCGGGTGCGCATGGCGCATCTCGCGGTGGTCGGGTCGCACAGCACCAACGGCGTCGCGGAGATCCACTCGGATCTGCTGCGCACCCGGGTGCTGGCCGATTTCGCCGTGCTCTTCCCGGGCCGCTTCAACAACAAGACCAACGGCGTCACGCCGCGCCGCTGGCTCGCGCAGGCCAACCCGTGGCTGTCGAAAATCATCACGGCGGCGATCGGTGAGGGCTGGGTCGGCGATCTGTCGCGACTGAGCCTGCTCACGCCGCACGCCGACGATGCGGCGTTCCGCGAGCAGTTCCGCGCCGCCAAGCGCGCGGCCAAGGTCGAGTTCGCGCGCTGGCTCGCCGGGCGCACCGGGCGGGCGGTGGATCCCGAGACCATCTTCGACTGCCAGGTGAAGCGCATCCACGAGTACAAGCGGCAGCTGTTGAACCTGCTGCACATCGTCGTGCTGTACAACCGCCTGCGGTCCGATGCGCACTTCGAGATGCCGCCGCGCACGTTCTTCTTTGCCGGCAAGGCCGCGCCCGCGTACCACTTCGCGAAGCTGATCATCAAGCTCATCAACAAGGTCGCCGACACGATCGATGGGGACCCGCTGGTGCGCGAGCGCATCAAGGTGGTGTTCGTCCCCGAATACAACGTGAGCCTCGCCGAGCGGCTCATTCCGGCGAGCGACGTATCGGAGCAGATCTCGACCGCGGGATTCGAGGCGAGCGGGACGGGCAACATGAAATTCATGATGAACGGCGCGTTGACCATCGGCACGCGCGACGGCGCGACGATCGAGATGGCGCGCGAAGCCGGCGAGGAGAACTTCTTCCTGTTCGGGCTCACGGCGCAGCAGGTGACCGACAGCGCCGGATGGTACGACCCGCGCTGGCACTACCAGAACGATGCCGAAACCCGCGCGGTGCTCGATCTTCTCGCCTCGGATCACTTCTCCCGGCACGAGCCCGGCGTGTTCGCGCCCATCGTGGGTTCGCTGCTCGAAGGCGGCGATCACTACCGGCACCTGGCGGACCTGCCTGACTACTCGCGCGCGCATGCGGAGGTCGGCAGCCTGTACCTGGACCGCGAGGCATGGGCGCGCAAGGCCGTCATCAACGTCGCGAGGTCGGGGCACTTCTCGAGCGACCGGACGATCGCCGAATACGCGCGCGACATCTGGCACATCGAGCGCAGTCCGGTGGATTGAACGCGGCGGGCGTTGTCAGAAGCCAGCGACGTGAGTTCCAGCGGTTTTCCGCTTCGACCGGGAACGGTCGCGATGCACGATACGCGTACGTATGACCCGCACGCGCAAGATCGTGATCGTGTTGGCAGGCGTCGCCGTCGTGCTGCTGGCGGCGCGGCTCGCGCTGCCGGCGCTGGTCGAGCGTACGGTCAACCGGCAGCTGATGGCCCTGCAGTCGTACGACGGCCACGTGGGCGACGTCGACATCCATCTCTGGCGCGGCGCGTACAGCCTCGACGACATCGAGATCGTGAAGACGGGCGCGTCGCGACCGGTGCCGTTCTTCCGCGCGCGGCGCCTGGACCTGTCGGTCGAGTGGCGCAGCCTGTGGCGCGGCTCGCTAGTTTCCGAGGCGGTGTTCACCGCGCCCGAGATCAATCTCGTGCACGCCGAATCCGCGGCCGATTCGCAGCTCGGCAAGGAGGAGAACTGGAACGCGCGGCTCGAGGAGCTGTTTCCGTTCCGCTTCAACACCATCACCGTGCACGACGGCACGGTGCGCTTTCTGGCGCCGGGCATCCGCACGCAGGATGCGATCACCGCGCGCCAGGTCAACGGCGCGGTGACCAACCTCACGAACGTGCTCGACGCGGGCAAGCGCACCTTCGCGGATTTCAACATCAAGGCTGTGGTGCTCGACGGCGCCCCGGCGCGCATCGACGGCAGTGTCGACGCGTTCGCGGCGCAGCCGACGTTCGACGTGAACATGGAAGTGAAGAAGGTCTCGTTGCCGGAGGTGAATCCCTGGCTGCGCCAGTTCATCAAGGCCGACGCGGAGGCCGGCAAGTTCGAGCTGTACCTGGAGCTCGCGGCCGCGGACGGAAAATTCGCGGGCTACGCGAAGCCCATCCTGCAGGACGTCGACCTGTATCGCTCCGGGGAGCCCGAGGAGAATCCGCTGAAGCGCATCTGGGAAGGCTTCCTCGATTTCGCGGCCAACGTGCTCGAGAACCGCGATGCGGACCAGGTGGCGGCGCGCATTCCGTTCTCCGGCACGCTGCAGGACCCGGACACCAGCCTGTTCGCGACCATCGCCAGCGTCCTGCACAATGCCTTCGTGAGCGCGTTCGCGCGCTCGCTCGAAGGTTCGATCACGCTGCGCGACGTGCGCAAGAACCTGCGCGATCTCGACCCGAACCAGGACTCCGCGGACGGTGACGGTAAGTCTTCTAACAAGAAAGGCCGCGACGAGCCGCGGGACTCCGCGGCGGTGAAGCCGAAGCCGGGGCCCGCCGGCAAGACCTGAGTCTGATTTTGAGCGCCCGCTCGTGTTCCCCCGGGCCGCTTTCTGGCATAAATGCGCGCCATGGGCACTGCATTCTCCATTCGCGGGCTCGCATGGCTGGCATTCGCCGCCGCGGTGCTCGATGCACACGCCGCGGAGCCGGCGCGGGCGGCGTCTCCCGCGAGCGATTTCGGGCGTGACATCGTGCGCGCATACAACGCGCGGGATGTGGACGCGGCGGCGCGCCTGTACGACTTCGCCGAGCTCGGCCGGCGCGCGGGGCGCATGGCCGCCGACGAGCCCAGGCAGCGCGCGGCATTCGCGGCCGGCGTCGAGAGCGCGGCGAAAGACAAGATGCTGGCCGTGCAAATGGCCAACTTCGAGCGCACGGGAGCAACCGCGAAATTGATGCGCGTGGCGGGTGCCAATCCGGGCCGGCCGCTGGTGCGCGTGGAGTTCGGCGGCAAGGGCTTCGACTACTTCGAGTTCATCATCGAGCGCGGCAAGGACGGCCGTCATCGCGCCGTCGATTGGTATCAGCTGACGCAGGGCCAGCTCGCGAGCGAAACCATGGGCCGCATCGGCAGCGCTCTCGCCGGCAGCAGCGCGACCGCGCTCGAACGCCTGTTCGGCGCCAAGGACACGAGCGGGGAAGTCCTGCGGCAGTTCCAGCAGATCAACGCGGCCACCCGCGCCGGAAATTATCGCGAGGTCATCGCCCGCACCAAGGCGTTGCCGGAGCCGTTCGCGAGCGCGCGGCAGGTGCTGACGCTGCGCGCATCGGCGGCGACCATGGGGCAGCTGGAAGACGAGTACAAGCTGGCTTTGGCGCAGCTCGCGGCGAAACACGCCGCCGATCCCGCGGCCGCCTTCATGCTGCTCGACCACTATTTCTTCGAGCACCAGACCGGGAAGATCATCGAGGCGCTGCTGACGTTGGAGAAGCGCGTGGGCGCCGATGGAGTCACCAGCTTCATGAAGGCCAACGCATACCTGGACGCGAAGGATTATGAGCAGACCATCCGGTGGGCGCGCGAGGCATCGCGTTACGAGGAAGAGCTCGAGGGCCCGCACCAGGTCATCGCGACCGCTCACATCGCGTTGAAGCGCTACGCGGAGGCCATCGAGGAGTACCGCGTTCTCGAGCAATCCTTCGGCTATCAATTCAAGCGCGAGCACTTCGCGGAGCAGGCGGAGTTCGCCGAGTTCGCGAAATCCGCGGCCTTCGACCAGTGGCTGCCGAAACCATGATCCGCGGCCGGCCGGACGCCGCTGGGTGCGCAGCGTAGCGAGGAGCCACCGGCAGGGAGGGGAGTGGAGGCGCGGACAGGAATCGAACCTATCTGCGAGGTGTTGCGAACCCCGGCCTGACCGATCAGCCACCGCGCCTTCGAAACTTCGAGCTCAAACTACATGACAGGCGCGTGAAGCGCTCCTGTCATTCCTGCGGGTTGACGGCGCCGCGCCCGCGGGCAGCGGTCCGGGTTGCATGAGCCTGGCTTCTCGGCCGGTCGCCTTCGGCCGACCGAGCTGCCGAACCCGCCGGCGGGCGCGCACGGCCTGTCCTTCGACATCTCGCACACGCGTGGATTGATCGCGCTCGGCGTCGCCCGGCATCGACAGCTCGGCGTCGACGTCGAGCACCTCCAGGCGCGGCGCGCCGCGTCCGGCATCGCGCAGCATTTCTTGGCGCCCGCCGAGGCGGCGGCGCTCGCCGGCGCTCGGGAGGACGAGCGGCAGGAGCGCTTCTTCGAGTGCTGGACTTTCAAGGAGTCGCACATCGAGGCGCGCGGCGAAGGCATGTCCATTCCGCTCGACGCGATCGATTTCAGTCATCCGGCGCAGGACGACGTGCGCATGTCGGTGCGGCCGCAGCTCGACGACGGCGCGCGCCGCTGGTGTTTCTGGCAATTCCGGCCCACCGCGCACCATCTGCTGGCGTTGTGTGCCGAGCGTCACCACCGTGGTGCGCCGGTGGTGTCGATCCTGAAGATGATTCCGACGCTGACGGAGCAGCCGCTCGCGGCCCGCGGCGTGAAATCCTCGGAGCATTGAACGCACGCGATTGCTGCAGCGATGTGACGAGTCATCGCAGCAATCCCCGCACCGCCGGCGCGCCCGCGCCCGCGAAAAGTGCGAACTATTACCGCCGGGAACAAGTTAGAGCGCATGTGATGCGGGTCACACGCACGTGTCCACCCTGCGAAAGTTTCCAGCTACCCGCGCGCTCATCTCACCGTATCAATCGCGTCCACGACGGATGCGCCGCGGGGCGCATGAACAAAACGAAGGCATGGAGGGACGCGAGCGATGGAGGCACAGATCGATCCGTGGTTGGTTCTTCGGACGCGAAGCCATCATGAAAACGTAGTTGAGTCGTGCTTACGGCAGAAGCGCATCAACGCCTATCTTCCCAAACGCCGCGTCACGCGCCGTTCCAAGAATCGCAAGACCGTCGTGGAAACGCTGCTGTTTCCCGGCTACGTCTTCGTGCAGCCGAGCGCGGAGCAGTTCGACAACATCCGTCACATCCGCGGGTCCTGCGGGCTGATCTTCGCGGGTGACAAACCCGCCGCGATGCCCGAGCAGCAGCTCGAGGCGGTGCGGATCCTGGCCGGCTGCGGCGTCGAGCTCGCGGTGGACCCGCGGCTCATTCCCGGCCAGCGCGTGGCGGTCATTGCCGGCCCATTCATGGGAATCCAGGGCGAGTTGGTGCGCATCAAGAGCGAAGACCGCCTGGTCATCAACGCCGCGCTGCTGAACACCAGCCTGAGCGTCGAGGTGGATTCGGACAAGGTTTCGATCCTTTGACGACATGACGCGGTTGCGGCGCGCCCGGGCGCATTTGATCATCTACGAAGGAAATGGAATGCCTACAGTTGCGATGGGAAGCTACGGACAGCTCGGCACGAAAGTCCTGGACCTGATGCACGAGTTTCGCCACGACGTTTTCGTCGGGCGGCTCAAATGGTCCCTGCCGATGGTCAACGGCGTGGAACGCGACCAGTACGACACGCCCGGCGCGAAGTACGTCGTTCTCAGCGACGACTCGGGGCGCGTCACCGCGAGCGCGCGGCTGCTGCCCTCGACCGAGGCGTACATGCTGCCGGACTTGTTCCCGCAACTGCTCGGTGGCCGCGAAACTCCGCGCGCGCCGGGCGTGTGGGAGCTCAGCCGTTTTGCGGCAACGGTGCGGGAAACCGGTGCAGCAAGAATTCTCTCGCTGTCGCAGCCGACGCTCGACTTCCTGGACCTGGTGCTGATCTTCGCCCGCCGCCACCAGGTCGAGCGCCTGATATTCGTGACTTCGGTCGGTATCGAGCGGCTGATGCGCCGCGCGGGCCTGACGGTGGAGCGCGTGGCGCCCCCGGCCACGGTGGATGGCCACCTGTGCGTGGCGTTGTTCATCGACGTCAACAAAGAGGCGTGAAGAGGGCCGTGTTCGGCACAGGCAGGAGATCCGGGCCGTGCGTGCGCATTGCCACGCACGCGCTGCATGACGTCGAATTGCGACACATGTGTTCCCGTCGCGGCCGCGGACCCGCGCCCGTGGGTACTCCCACTACGGGTCTCACCCAGTGGGCCGGTTCCTGGGGCAATCGCAGCCTCTCGATCGGCTGGCGGTGGGCGGTGATCGGCGGCGCCGCGGTATTGATCAGTCCCAGCGAGATCCGCACCAACATCGAACTAGTTGGCCGCGATGGCAGCCCCACGCCGCGCCTCATTGCACAGATATATTTCGTGCATTGGATCGAAATGGTCCCGTGGCGTGCATCGGTCGCAGACCAACTACTCGCGGCGGACTGCGAGTTTCACCGGCGCCACTGAATGAATGGCGCCTGCACGACTCGCGTGCGTCGGCGATGCGGCTGCAGGAGAGCCATGACCTTCTTGTCGTCTGGCAGACGCTTTCG
>JBIOZI010000230.1:0-35551 GCA_044871085.1 Steroidobacteraceae bacterium
AGGCCTGTCCCCTTTTGCTAGGAAACGAGGAATGTCCCCATTAAAGCAGGGAGCGGAGGGCGGCTTCGAATGCATCGGCGTTCTTGCGTCCCGTGTGCAGCTCGCCGATGGCCGTCTCGACGATGCGCCCGTCGCGGCCGATCAGGTAGAACGCCGGCCAATAGCGGTTGCCCATCGCGCGCCAGTACGAGGAGTCGCCGTCGATCATCACTGGATAGGAGATGTCGAGCTCGAGCACCGCGGCGCGCACGTGCGCGGGGTCGCGCTCCCGCGGCAGCTCGGGCGTGTGCACGCTCACCACCTTCAACCCGCGCGGGCCGTACTGCGCGTGGATCTTCTTGAGCCAGGGAAGCGTATTGCGGCAGTTGTAGCAGTCGAAGGTCCAGAACTCGACCAGCACCACCTGGCCGCGCAGCTCACGGAGCAGCAGCGGCGGCGAGTTGATCCACTCGACCGCGGCGGTGTGCGTGAATTCGGGAGCGGCGGCGGACATGGCCGGCACACTGCCACCGCAGGCAGCCAGCGCCAAGACCACCATGAAGGGACGGAGTATGGGGTTGCTCATACCCGGAAGACCGGGCCGGGCCTCGGCTTATTTCAGCGGCCGGCCACGCCCATTCGTGGCCGGCCGCATTCATGTCGAACTACCTGCTCACTGCATCCGCACGGCCAGGGCGCGGACCACGGTGGTTCCCGAAGAGCCGATCTGGTCGATCTCGCTCAGTGCGCCATTGGCGAGGTTCACGCGATACAGCGTGGACTGCGTCGCACCGGCGGGCATCAACGCCGCCACCGGCAGGCCGTTCTCGCCGCCCGCGATGTCGAACGCGCCTTCGGAGGCGAACGTCGTGGCCACGCCGAACGGTCCGACGGTGGTGAGCGTCCCCGCGATGGTGTTCTGCCGCACCAGCGTGTTGGAGGCCAGGTCGAGCTCGTTCAACACGCTGCTGGCCGCGCCCGCGTACGCATTCGTGTACGCGCTGCCGACGATCTGCGGCGTGCCGGGGTTCAGGTTGTTGTCGGCGCTCACCGTTCCCGCATCCACGTCGACACGCAGGTTCTGGCCCGTGTCGCTCTGCACGCGCAGCAAGCCGTCGAAGGAGCTGAAGTCGGCGCTGAAGCGCGTTCCGGACAGGCCCGCGAACATCGGTGCCGCCACGTCGGCCGGATTCGCCGTCAGCGAGACCGCGCCCGAGGCCGCGCCCGTGGTGGCATCGACCGTGTACACGCGTCCGGCGTCGGTGAGCGCGTAGAGCGCCCCGTTCGACGGACGGATGTCGATGGCGACGATCGCCTCCGACCCCTGCAACCCGCTGACCGTCACGTCGCTGTCGAACGTGCCCGGTGACATCGGCTTGAAGCTGACGAGGTGGTTGTCGGTGGTCAGCGCGAGCACCGTGGCGGCCGAGGTATGCGCGAATGCCAGTCCGCGCACGCGTTCACCGCCGCCTATGGTGTCGACGCGGGTCGCCGCGCCGGTGTTGAGGTTCACGGTGTACAGGTCCGACGTCGTCGAGCCGCCGAGATTCAGAGCCGCGAGGCCCTGGTTGCTCGTGCCGTAGATGTCGAACCCGCCGATCGCCTCGACGTCCACGCCCAGGCCGGCGCCCACGGTCTCCAGCGTGCCGTTGATGGCATTGCCGGTGAGCCGCTGCAGCGAATTGCTCGCCGCGTCGATGGTGAAGTAGGTGGAGATCACCGCCGCGCCCACGAAGTTGTTGGTGTAGGCGGCCTCCACCGTCACCGGCCCCGCCGGGTTCAGCGCCACGTCCGTGGTCACGGCGCCATCGAGCGCCACGCGGAAGTTCTGGCCCGTATCGCTGGTGACGCGGATCAGGTCGTTGACCGGATTGAAGTCGAACCCGAACTGGGTGCCGACCAGTCCGGCGTACGGAGCGGTGAGGTCGCCGATGGCGGCGACCAGCGTCGGACCCACCGTGAGTGTCGCGGTCGCGGTGTCGACCGTGTAGAGCCGGCCGGTGCTGCCGAGCGCGTACAAGGTCTGATTCGCGGGCCGCACGTCGATGCCGACGATGCTCTCGCCGTTCTGCTGCCCCGTGAACGCCGCATTGGTGCAGGCCTTGCGCGGTGCCGTCGAGTTGAACGAGACCAGCTTGCCCGATTCCGTCAACGCGTACACGTCGCCCGGAGCCTGCGCCGGAGCGCTGGCCGGGGGCGCATTCGCTGTGTCGCGCACCGTCTCGCCGGCGTCGAGCAGCGCCACGGCCGCGACCGAGGTCGCCGCGCCGGTGGTTAGATTGATGGTGTAGAGAGTCGGAACGCCGCCGACGATGAGCACCGCGTTGGCGTTGTTCGAGCCGTCCGCCGCCGTCGCGATCTCGAGGTCGCTCGCCGAGGTGGCGTCGACGCCGAGCGCGCCCACGACGCTGACCGCCCCGCCATTCGGATCGGCGGTGCTGAGGAGCTGATCGGTGGCCGCGTCCACGTAGTAGAGAGTGCTGCGGCAGGCATCCGCGAACGCGTTCGAGTACGCCGCGCCGTTCACGCCCGCGCGCGGAGCGGCCGAGCCGCCCAGCGGGGTGTCGGTGATGGTCGCGCCGCTGTCGACGTCGATGCGCAGGTTCTGGCCCGTATCGCTGACCACGCGCAGCCGGTCGGTGACCGGATTGAAATCGACGCCGTAGTCGGTGCCGGCCAACGCGGTGAACGCGTCGGTGGTGTCGGAGGAATCCGCCGCCAGCGTGGACTTGAACGTCGCCGCACCGGTGGTGGTGTCGATCACGTAGACACGGCCGGCGCTGCCGAGCGCATACAACTGGCCAGGGGTCGCGCCGCCGGCGCGCACGTCGATGCCGAGCACCGTCTCACCCGCCTGCAATCCGCTGATGGCGATGGCGGTGTCGAGCGAGGCATCCGCGCGATCGAAGGTGACCAGGCGTCCGCTGCTCGTCAGTCCAAAAGTGTCGCCCGATGTGACGCCCGCGCCCGGCGCAGGAACGGCAGGTGGCGTTGGCGGTGTCGGCGATGGCGCCGGTGGCGTGGGCGCCGGGGCCGGTGGTGTGGGCGCGGGAGCGGGAGGAGGTTGCTGACCGCCGGTGGGAGGAGGCGGGGAAGATCCGCCACCGCCGCCACCGCCGCACGCGGTGAGAGCGGAAACCGCCGAGATCAGGAGTGATGCCGCGAGCAAGCCGCGGCCGACACGATACGTAGTCATGGGTGCCCTTTATTTGTAGTGAATCCGTTCGCAGAAAGCCTACTCACTACCTACGTCTTCGAATGCCGACAGACATGACGAGCGCGCGCTGAATCCTTGTAGAGACGAGTCGGTCGCGGCCTACGCGACATTGCCGAATGTAGTTAGTCGTCCGTATCGCGCACGCGCGGGAACATCCCTACGTAGTCGACGCGCGCCGCGCCGCCCGCGGCGCCGGATTTCGTCCAACCGCGCGTCCGCAGGCTCGAATTCGTCGAAACGGGCGGTTTCCTGGCATTCGCGGGACGTTCCCGGTATATTCGCGCCCGCTTATCCAGGGTCGCGCGGTCATCGCCCCCTAAAGCAGCAAGTCTTGAAGGCCCCTCGCACATCGCAAACGGGCGCAACGATTAGCAAAACATCCCCTCGCTAATGACCGCTGCGGAGTTCCTTCCCTCACCAGAAGCCTCACGCGACGCGAGTCTCGTTCCATCCATTTTTTGAAGGTTTTACAAATGTCATTCGAACAACTCGGGCTCAAGCCCGAGCTGCTGCGTGCCGTGGCCGACAAGGGCTACACGATTCCCACTCCCATCCAACTCGAGGCCATCCCGGCCGTGCTCGCGGGCCGCGACGTGCTCGCCGGCGCTCAGACCGGCACCGGCAAGACCGCCGGGTTCACGCTGCCCATATTGCAGAAGCTGGGCGCCCGCGGCGCGCGCACCCCGCGCGCGCTGGTGCTCGTCCCCACACGCGAGCTCGCCGCCCAGGTGGAGCTGAGCGTGCAGGACTACGGCAAGTACGTGGACCTGCGCTCCTTCGTGGTCTTCGGCGGCGTATCCGAGCGTCCGCAGATCTCGGCGCTGCGCAACGGCTGCGACATCCTGGTCGCGACGCCCGGACGGCTGCTCGACCTGTGTGAGCAGCGCGCCGTCTCGCTCGCCGACGTGCAGATCTTCGTGCTCGACGAAGCGGACCGCATGCTCGACATGGGCTTCATCCGCGACATCAAGCGCGTGCTCAAGATGCTGCCCGCGCAGCGCCAGAACCTCATGTTCTCGGCCACGTACTCGGACGAGATCCGCGCGCTCTCCAACAGCTTCGTCAAGAATCCGGTGAGCGTGCAGGTCACGCCGCGCAATGCCACGGCGGAGAAGGTGGAGCAATGCGCCTACCGCGTGCCGAAGGATCACAAGCGCCACCTGCTCGCGCATCTCATCAACGAGGGCAACTGGCACCAGGTGCTGGTGTTCACGCGCACCAAGCACGGTGCCAACCGGCTCTCGCAGCAGCTCGAGCGCTTCGGCATCACGTCGATGGCGATCCACGGCAACAAGAGCCAGAACGCCCGGGTGCGCGCGCTCGAGGACTTCAAGGAGAACAAGATCATCGCGCTGGTGGCCACCGAAGTCGCCGCGCGCGGTCTCGACATCAAGGAGCTGCCGCACGTCGTGAACTACGAGCTGCCCAATGTCCCCGAGGACTACGTGCATCGCATCGGTCGCACCGCGCGCGCCGGCTCCTCGGGTGCCGCGGTGTCCCTGGTGTCTCCGGACGAGCTCAGCTACCTGCGTGACATCGAGAAGCTGCTCAAGCGCAAGATCGATTTTCTCGAGGCGCCGAAGTTCGAGGTGAAAGAAGGCACGGCACCGACGCGCGCGGAGACCTCCGGCGAGACGGGCGACTACGCGCCGCATCAGGATCCGCGCCGCCGGAACGGCCACGGCCGTACGCGTGGCGGTGGCGGCGGTGGTCGCAGTGGCGGTCGCAGTGGCGGCGGACATCGCCCGCCGGCCGGCAGTGCATCTCACGATGCGTATCTGGAGATTGCGCACGCGCCGGACGGTGCCGCGCCCTCCGCGGGCGGCGAATCGCAGCCTGCCGGTGAGCGTGCGCCGCATGCGCATCGCGAGCAGGGCGGCGGCGGACGCGGTCGGCCGGGTGGCCGGCGCGGTCGCGGCGGCGGTCACGGTGGTGGGCATCGCCAGGGTGATCGATCCGGGGGCCAACAAGGCGGACAGCGCGCTCCATCCGGTGACAATGGTCAGCGGCCGGCCGGCGCGCAGGGCGGCCCCCGCGCCGACGGGCCGCGTCACGGCAGCTCGTCGGGCGGACACGGCGGCGGCAAAGGCCGGGGTGGCGGCGGCCAGCGGCGTGGCGGTGGCGGTGGCGGCGACCGCAGTCGCGGCACTTTCGCGCGCGGCGCGCGCTCGCGCGGTCCGGGCGGCGGCAGCAGCGGCGGGTCCGGCGGTTCCGGCGGCTTCTCGCGCCTGAGCTGACTATGGATTACGCAGCCGCGCGGGGTCGTGATTCGACCCCCGCGGTTGCGCCAGGTCTCGCCCTGCGATGTCAGGCCACGTTCGCGGCCGGCTCGCCCGACACCAGCGGCAGGCGCACGAAGAACGTGGTGCCCTTTCCCATCTCGGTGTGGAATTCCAGCGCTCCACCGTGCGCCTTGATCACGTTGTGCGCGATCGACAGGCCCTGGCCCGTCCCGCGTCCCACTTCCTTCGTCGTGAAGAACGGCTCGAAGATCCGCTTGCGGATCGCTTCGGGGATGCCGCCGCCGGAATCGCCGATCGCGATCACGGCGTAGTCGCCGTCGACGTAGGTCTTCACGGTGATGAGCCCGCGCTCGGACGTCCCCTTCACCCGGTCGGCGATCGCGTGGGCGGCATTGACGACGAGATTGAGCACCACCTGGTTGACCTGGCCGCCATGGCAGGTGACCGGCGGCAGCGTATCGAAACTGGTCTCCAACTCCGCGACGTACTTGTATTCGCTGCGCGCGATGACCAGCGTGCTGGTCACCGCGCGGTTGATGTCCACCTGGCTCATCTCGCGCTGGTCGTGGGAGAAATCCTTCATCGAACGAACGATCTCGGCGATGCGAGTGAGTCCGTCCGCGACGCGGTCGAGCGCCGGCGGCAGCTCCACCTTGAGCTCTTCGATGTCGTCGTCCGGCGCGGGCTTGTGCGGAATCATGGCGTACAGCTTCTCGTTGTACGCCATGAGCTCCTGCATCGCCTCGCGGATGAACGACACCGTGTCGTTGAGGAACTGGATCGGGGTGTTGATCTCGTGGGCGACGCCTGCGGCCAGACGGCCGATGGATTCGAGCCGCTCGCCCGCCGCGAGACGCTGCTCGGCACGCTTGCGCTCCGTGATGTCGAAGCCGATGCCGATGATGCCGATGACTTCGTCGTTGTCGTCGCGCAGCGGCACCTTGGAGGTGACGACGGTGCGCTCCTCGCCGGTGTTCTTGTCGAAGCCCGGCTCCTCGAGCTCGCGGATGGCTTGGCCGGACTTGATGAGCGCCTGCTCGTCGGCGAAGAATTTTTCGGCGAGCTCGCGCGGAAAGAAGTCGAAATCCGATTTGCCGAGCGCCTCTTCGGGTGTGGTCTCGATGCTGTGCGCGAGGTACTTGTTGATCGCGATGAAGCGGCTCTGAAGATCCTTCGCGTAGATGTGCGCGGGGATCATGTCGATCATCGTGCGCAGCAGGCTGCGCTCGTGCGCCAGCGCCGTGGCCAGGTCCTGGCGCGCGGACGCCTCGCGCTGCAATTGCGCGCCAATACGCATGATGGCGGTGTCGTCACCGACCTTTTTGTCCGGTTTGTCTGCCACGTCCACTCCACTCCGACCCACCCGTTAACGGCGAGACGTGACACAGCTTAAGGGTGCGGATGACCAGTGAGACGCGGTTCACGCCGGGCGGCGTGCCGTTGCCAGCAGAAAGCCCGCGCGGCCGACGAATGGGCCGCGCGGGCGTCCGACACTTTAGTGGAGCGGCTGTTCTACTGCCGCGGAGTCTCGGTGTCGGAAGGCGGGGGAGCGGACTGGTCCTGCGGCATGGACGCGTCCGGCTGGCTGCTCGTGTCCGGGGTGGGGCTGGGCTCGGACTGCGGCTGCGGCGCCGGCATCGACGAATCGGAACCGTGGCCGGACTTCATGGCCTTCTTGAATTCCGCCGTGTCGAGATAGCCATCGCCGTTGGCGTCGGCCGAGGCGAACGCGATCGTCGAATCGGCCGCGGCTTCGGCGCGCGAGATGCGCCCGTCGCGGTTGGCATCGAGCGCGTCGAAGGTCGCACCGGCCTTGGCACTCTTGTCCTTGTTGCCGTACTGGTCGTTCGCCATCGCGGTTCCCGCGAGCATCGCGGCCACCGCGGCGGCGATCAATGTCTTGGATGCATTCATGTCTGACTCCTTTGCTTGCAACTCAATGGAAGTATTGAGTGGCTGCCACGCCCGAATGGTTTTCGGCGTGTGGCCACGCGGTGAGGAAGAGCAATTCGCGTGCCAGCCCGAAATGCGCCAGGCGGGCGCGCGCCTGGAGCGCGCGGTCGTCGTGAGCCGACAATCGCGCCTGCGCGCGGCGCCGATCGGCGACGCCGGAGCGCAACCTAACTACAAACAGGCACTTGGAGGTCGGGGGCCCGCGACGTCGGAGGCCGCCGACGGCACGGGGCCGGCACGCCTACCACAGGCGGCGCGCCGCGGCGTCTACGACAGCAGCGACTGCGCCGCGAGCGCGCCGGCGTTGTAGACCGCGTGCACGATCATCGGCGCCAGCAGGCTGCGCGAGCGCTCGTATGCCAGTGCCGCCGCGACGCCCAGCACGAACACCGGCAATACCGCGACCGGCGGATGCAGGATGGCGAAGATGGCCGCGCTCGCGAGCGCGGCCGGCAGCACGCCGAAGCTGCGCCGCAGGCCGCCGTAGATGAGGCCGCGGAAGATGAACTCTTCGAACAGCGGAGCCGCCACCAGCGCCAGGGGCAGCACCCACAGGCCGAGAGCGTGCACGTCGAAGTTGCCGCGCAGCGCCTTCTCGAGCAACCCGCTGCGCTCCATCGCCAATAGATAGACCGCGGCCACCAGCGCCGCGGCGAGGCCGGCGGCGGCGGGCAGCAACGGGTTCACGGACATCCCGAACGTGCGCGGCACGCCCAGGGTCTTCGCCTTGGCATAGACGGCGCGCATCACGGTATAGGTGAGGGCGCCGGCGATCGAAAACGCCAGGACCAGCGCCGCGCCCGTCGAGCGCATCGTGCGCACGAAGATGACCGTCGCCACGGCCTGGACGACGAAGAAGATCATCGCGGCGATCAGGCCGTCGGAGGTCGAGACGCGGGCGGGCGGCGAGGCGTCCGGGTCCAGCAGGTAGACGAGCTGGTCGCGCGCCTTCTGCCACAGCGCGAACGCCAGCAGCAGTGTGAGCACGATGAACACGATGCGCTGGTACAGGTCGGGCGTGACCACCGCGTACACGTACAGCGCCGACAGCGACATGTATAGATAGACGTACGCCGGCTTGACCTTCTGGTTCTGGTGCTGCTCGAGCGGGTTGCTGCCGAACACGCCCAGCGCCACCGCGATGTAGGCGTATATGGGGATGCCGAGCAGCGCGGTGAACATGGCGCCGAAGAATTTCCAGCCGGGCGCCGGGACGGTGAACAGGCCCGCGCCGAACAGCACGATGGGATACGCCAGCGTCAACACGCCCCACAGCTTCGCCTTGTCCTTGAGCACCTGCTCGATGGAGCACGGGAAGGTGTACAGCAGCCACAGTGCGTGACCCTCGGTGTTGAGCGTCTGGAATGCCGACATGCTCAGCGAGTACGCCGCGAGGCCGAACGCCACCGACGCCAGTATGTTCGGATCCTTCCACATGCCGGTGGCCAGCCCCGAGCTGCCCAGCAGCAACTGCCCGCCGACGATGAGCAGCGGTATGACGGTGCTCTGCACGAGGAAATTGCGGTCGCGGCCGAGCAGCGTGAGCTCGCGACGCTGCACCGGGCTGGCGATGAACGGCGCGCCCTGTGCCGTGCGCGCCGCCGCGGTGGTGCCGGGCGCGCGCGCGGTATCGCGTGCGCCGCCCGATATCACGCCGTTGCGCAGCTGTACGCGCAGCAGCAGCACGCCGAGCCAGGTGAGGAGCCCGACTTCGGCGCACAGCGCGAGCCATGCATACAGCGCCTCGAGAGGCGTGCGCTCGTTGAGCGCGCGCACCACGAGGCCCATCGGCGTGTGGATGAGCCACGCGGGCATGGAGGGCGCGAACGACAGCATGAACCCGGCCTTGCCCTTCATGCCGAGCGACATCGCCAGGTACATGGAGCCGATCGCCGCCACCGAGATCACCGCGTGCAGGTTGCGCAGCTGGCTGGCGCGCAACTTCAGGCGCAGGCCGGTGTCGAGCAGCGTGCGGCCGAGCGCGGCGAGCACGAGCAGCGGCCAGCACGCGAGGACGCCGACGATGACCGCCGACCAGCGATAGCCGGACATCCACGCGATCACCGTGCACGCGGGCGCGAGCGCCAGGAAGCCGCTCGGATTCACCACGCTGCGCTCCAGGATGCGCGCCCAGATCAGCGTGTCGGAGCGCACCGGGAGGGTTATCAACCATTCGAGGTCCCACTCGGCCTTGGCGAGCTCGCCGGAGGAGATGGTGAGCAGCAGCGAAGCCGTCCACAGCACCGCAAGTAGATAGGCGACGCCGCGCGCCAGCGCCGGGCTGAACTCGACGGTGCGCCAGAACGCGCCGGGTGGATCGAGCGCCCCGTGCAGCGCGACGATTGCGCCGGCGGCGATGGACCCGAACACGAAGAGCAGCATCGGCCAGGCGAACAGGAACACCGCCTTGCCGCTCTTCTTGCCGGCGTTGCCGGTGCGCGCTTGGTCGCCCGGCTGCTTGCGCTTCTGGCCGGCCGCCGCCACGAGATTCATGAGGCGGCGCAGCCGCAACCTGATCAGCAACGCGGTGCTGAGCGCCAGCGGCGCTGCGTCGCGGTGCGCGGGCACGTTCACGGCGCGGGAGATTCCGCCGCTGCGACCCCGGCCGCGGCGGCGCCTTCCTCGGTGACCTTGAGGAACACTTCCTCGAGCGAGCCGCCGGGCACGAGCCGGTCGCGCAGCTCGGCGAGCGTGCCGGTGGCCACGAGCTCGCCGCGGTGGATGATGCCGACCCGCGTGCAGACCCGCTCCGCCATGTCGAGCAGGTGGGTGGACATGAAGATCGTCTTGCCCTGCGCGGCCGCCGCCTTCAGGCGCTCCTGCACCTCGCGCGCCGCGCGCGGATCGAGGCCGTTGATCGGCTCGTCGAGGATCAGCACGTCCGGGTCGTGGATGAGCGCACAGGCGAGGCCGAGCTTCTTCTTCATGCCCATGGAGTAGTTCACGGCGAACTCGTCCACCACGTCCGCGAGCCCGAATTCCTCGAGCAGCCGCCGGGTGCGCGCGGCCGCCTCGGCGCGCGGCAGGCCGTGCATCTCGGCCACGAACTGCAGGATCTCGCGGCCGCGCAGGAAGTCGTAGTAGATGGGGTTGTCCGGTAGATAGCCGACGTGGCGCTGCACCTGCGCGCGCTCGGAGTGGCAGTCGAGCCCGTTGACGAGCGCGCGGCCGCCCGAGGGCACCAGGATGCCCATCATCATGCGAATGGTGGTGGTCTTGCCGGCGCCGTTGGGCCCGAGGAAGCCGAACACCTCGCCGCGCGCCACCGTGAGGGCGAGTGGTTTGACGGCGGTGAACTCGCCGTAGGCGCGCGTCAGGGCCTGGAACTCGATCATGCGCCCAGTTTAGCCAGGTTCGGGGGCCGGGTTTTGCGAAGCTGCGCGTTTCGTATCATGCTCGCGCCATGTCGCTGGGACGAAAGTTAGGTGTCGCATGCGGCGTGCTGGCCGGCGGTCTGCTGGCATTCGTCGTCGGCAAGTTCCTGCTCAATCCGTATGGAGTGCAGGGCTGGGACTGGCGCGCGCGCGTGCTCGGCGGCACCATCTACCGGATGCCGTCGCGAAGCATGGAGCCGACCATGCCCGAGAACGTGATCTTCTGGGCCGACACCGCGGTGCTGGCCGCCCGGGACCCGCAGCCGCGCGAGATCGTAGTCTTCCGTCTTCCGCGGCAGTCGGATGCGCTGTTCGTCAAGCGCATCGTGGCGCGTGGCGGCCAGACCATCGAGATGCGTGCCGGCGCGCTGATCGTGGATGGCGCGGTCTTCGAGGAAGACTACCTGCCGAAGCCGCTGCCGGTTCCCGACCAGAACGACACCTTTGCGCCGCTGCGGGTGCCCGCGGGCCACTATTTCATGCTCGGCGACAACCGCGGCAACAGCGCGGACAGCCGCACCTGGGGCTTCGTGCCGCGGAAGGACATCGTCGGCATCTACACCCCGAAGCAGGCGGGCGATGAGTGAGCCTGCAGTGTCGGGCGGGGCGCTCGCGCCATGGACGCGCGCCGATCTGCCCGAGCCGCCGACGCCGCGCGGGCTCGGCTGGATCGGCGTGTGTGGCCCGGGCGTCATCGTGCTCGGCGTCGCCATCGGCAGCGGCGAATTCCTGCTGGGTCCCGCGGCTTTCGTCAAATACGGGCTGTCGCTGCTGTGGGTGACGCTGGTCGCCGTGTTCTTCCAGACCATCTTCAACACCGAGCTCATGCGTTACACCGTGGCCACCGGCGAGCCGGTGGTGACCGGCTTCATGCGGCTCAAACCCGGCAAGACCTTCTGGGCCTGGTTCTACGCGGCGTTGTATTTCCTGCAGATCGGCTGGCCCGCGTGGGCCGGGACCGCGGCCGGCGCCATGTTCTTCGTGTTCGCGGGGCGCCTGGCCGCGCCGCCCGCCGATGCCAACGTGGTCTACCTGATCGGCGTCATGGCATTCCTGGCCTGCATCGGCGTGCTGCTGCTGGGCAAGCGCATCGCGCGCACGCTCGAGCTGCTCAACTGGGCGCTGATCGTCATCATCCTCGGTGGCTTCGTCGTGCTCGGCATCATCTTCGTGCCGGGCGCCACCTGGGGCGCGGCCCTGGCCGGGTTCGCGGGCTTCGACACGCGCGGCGGCGGATTCCGCTTCCTGCCCGAGGGCATCGACATGCTGTTGTTAGGGGCGCTGGTCGGCTACTCGGGCGGCGGGGGCGTGCTCAACATCACGTTGTCGAACTGGGCGCGCGACAAGGGCTATGGCATGGGCAGCCGCGTCGGCCACATCGGCGGCATCGTCGGCGGCGAGCGCACCCGGCTCGCGGACACCGGCTTCATGTTCGAGGCCGACGCCGGCAACCTGCGCCGCTGGCGCGGCTGGTGGCGCATCGTGCGCATGGATCAATGGGGCATCTTCTTCGTCGGCGCGCTGGCCGGCATGATGCTCCCGGCGCTGCTGTACGTGACCTTCGTCGACGCCGGCACCGACATCAAGGGGCTCGCGATCGCCGCCGTGCTCGCGCAAACCATTGGCGAGACCACGGGCCCGATTCTCGGCATCTCCGTGGCCGTGCTCGGCGCATGGATTCTCTTCAAGACACAGCTCGACTGCGTCGAGGGCATGACCCGCTCCATCACCGACATCCTCTGGACGGGCAGCGCGCGGGTGCGCGCCTGGCGCGGCGGCGACGTGCGCGCCGTGTACTACGTGGTGCTCGCCGTGGTGGTCGTCTGGGGTATCCTCGCGCTCAGGCTCGCGCAGCCCGTGGTGCTGCTGCAGATCGGCGCGAACATCGCCAGCGCCATCTTCGTATTCGCCTCGCTGCACCTGCTGTATCTGAACACCCGCCTGCTTCCCGTCGCCCTGCGGCCGCCCATGTGGCGGCGCCTGGCGCTGGTGGCGATGTCCCTCTTCTACGCGTTCTTCGTCGTGCTCGTGACACGCTCGTTCGTGAAGTGAGGCGCCCGCGCTCCGGTCACGGAGCCCTCTTCTCTTCTCCCTTGTCACAGCCACTCGCTCGATGCGGGAATGGAAGACCCGCGGAAGTTGCGAGTGGAGGCGATGTGGCGCGCGGCGGGCGGACACATGCCTCGGGTTGCGAGCGGCGGCATTGCCACGCAGTACCTCGAAGCCGCCGAGCGTTGTCCCCACGGCAAAGTGCTTGCTCCATTCTTGGGTTGTCCCATTGACCGAATCTGCCGGCGGCGGCTTCCAGCCAATCCACAACCCCTCTCACCAGCCGCCGCCGAGCAGCCCGAGGCATGTGGCCGACCGCCGCGCGCCACATCGCCCCCTTCACCTCTTGCGGCTGATCTCTATCCCATTCCCCACATCGACGAGCACCGAATCCATGTTGCCCGCCGCGCGCACGCGCTTCTGATACGCCTCCGCCTGCGGCCGCACGCTCTGCGGCAGCAGCATGTTGTCCGCGCAGATCACGCCGCCCGGCGCGAGCTTGGGGTGCACGAGCTCGAAGCAGGGCAGGTAGATGTCCTTCCACACGTCGAGCAGCACGAAATCGAACGGACCCGGCAAGCCTTTCAGCGTGTCTAGGCAGTCCCCGGCGTGGAATTCGACCCGGGTCGACAGGCCGGCGCGAGTCAGCGCCTGGCGCGCGGCTTCGATCTTGAAATCCTTGAGCTCGAGAGAGGTGACCTTGCCGCCGGTCTGGCGCGCGGCCGCCGCGAGCCACACGGTGGAGTAGCCGTACGACGTGCCGAGCTCGAGGATGCGCCGCGCCTGCCCGCCGGTGGCGAGTAGATAGAGAAGCATGCCGGCCTCGCGGCCGACGGACAGCAGCAGGTCGTCGAGATTGCCGATGGAGCCGGGGGCGTTCGTGCGGCGCTGCTCTTCTTCCGCGCGGCGTTCGAAATCCGCGAGCACGCGTTCAATGACGGGGTCGACCAGGGGCATTCGGATGATTCCGCGCGAGTTGAGGAGGGTGCCCGCCCAGGCGCGGGGTGGCGCATAGTGCCCGGCCATCACGGCGCTGGCGAGTCCCAAGACCGCGAATGGCGGCCATCGTGACGGCATGCGCCGACGGACTTATTTCCGGATGGTCGATGGGCATTCGAACACTCTGTCGCGAGCCGGCGGAACATGACGCCGGTCCGGTGGTCTATCGTTGCGTCGCAGCGAAATCACACGCACTATGCGCGTCCTGTGGGGCGCTGCGGCGGGGACCAATGTGTTGGAGCCCACCGGCGCCGGGTCGTGCGGAGTCGCCGTCCACCACAGCCACAAAATCTTCGAGGAACCACCATGCGCAAGACGTGCCCGTCCCGAGTAGTTAGTTACGGCGTTGCCGCGGCGCTGGCCGCGTGGTGCGCCGGACCCGCCCTGGCCGCCTCCGTCGACGGGTTGACGCTGGCGCCGGGATTTTCAGCGACCGTGGTGCAGGAGGGCCTGGGGGCCGGCCGTCATCTCGACGTCGCGCCGAACGGCGACATCTTTCTCGCGAGCCGCAACGGCCTCGTCGCCATGCGCGACACCAACGGCGATGGCGTGGTCGACGAGACCAAACCCTTCGGCGACGTGAACGGCACCGAGGTGCGCGTGTTCGGCGACTGGCTGTACGTGTCGGACAACGTCGGTGTGTATCGCTATCCGCTCAAGAAAGGCGAGCTCGCGCCCGCGGGCGCGCGCGAGACGGTGGTTTCGGACTTTCCGCGCGAGCGGCAACACGCCGACAAGACCTTCGCCCTCGATCCCAAGGGCACTCTTTATATAAACGTCGGAGCGCCATCGAATTCCTGCCAGGAGAAGGACCGGCAGGAAGGGTCGCTGGGCATGAACCCCTGCCCGATCCTCGAGAAGTACGGCGGCGTGTGGGTCTTCGATGGCAACAAGCTGAATCAGACCCCCGCGAATGGCCGGCGCTACTCCACCGGCATCCGCAACGCCGTGGCCATCGAATGGAACGCGGGCCAGCGCGCGCCGTTCGCCGTCATCCACGGGCGCGACGGGCTGGACACACTGTTTCCGGCGCTCTTCAACTCGGTCGACAACGCCACGCGCACTGCCGAGGAATTCCACCAGCTCACCGACGGCGGCAACTACGGCTGGCCGTCCACGTTCTGGGACACCAAGGTGAACAAGCGCGTCGTTGCGCCGGAGTACGGCGGTGACGGCAAGAAGCTCGCCCCGTCGGGACAGTTTTCCGAGCCGCTGGTGGCATTTCCCGCGCATTGGGCGCCGAACGACCTGCTGTTCTATTCGGGCAAGAGCTTCCCGGCCAAGTACCAGGACGGCGCGTTCATCGCATTCCACGGCAGCTGGAACCGCGCGCCGGAGCCGCAGGCCGGATACAAAGTGGTGTTCCAGCCCATGAAGAACGGCAAGGCGAACGGTGCCTACGAAGTGTTCGCCGACGGCTTCGCGGGCGAGCTCGCGGGCAACAGCCCTAACAACGCGAAGTTTCGCCCGGTCGGGCTCGCCGTCACGCCCGACGGATCGTTGCTGATCGCGGACTCGCAGAAGGGTCGCATCTGGCGCATCTCGTACGACAAGAAGTGAGCCTGCCACGCTGGTGCGTGGGCGCCTGCGTCCTGCTGGTCGCGGGCTGCGCCGCGACGCATGCCGACGCGCCGGCACCGGCGAGCGCGGCGCCGCCGGCAGACTCGCGCCCCGCCGGCCAGCGCCTGTACGCGCGGCATTGCCTGAGCTGCCACCAGGCCGACGGCGGCGGCGTGCCCAACATGCAGCCGGCCATCGCGGGGGGTACGTGGGTCACGGGCGATGCGCGCGCGCTGGCGTCGTTCGTGATCACGGGCGGGTTCGACTCGGCGTCGCGCAAGGACGGCGGCGAGGGCAATGTCATGCCGCCGTTCAACCAGCTCCCGGACGTGGACCTCGCCGAGATCCTCACCTACATCCGCAAGGAGTTCGGCAAGGGCGCGTCGCCCGTCACGGCCGCGCTGGTCGCCGAGGCGCGCGCGACCCTGCCCTGATGGCGCGACTCAGTTTTCCGTGCCGGCAGCCGGCGGAATCCTCGTGATCTGCACGCTCACGATCTTCCACTGGCCGCCGCGGCGCACGTAGATGTCGATGTAGCGGTAGTTGGAATCGAACGGCTTGCCGTCGTAGCGGCCCGTCATGTGCGTGCGGCCGCTGAGCAGGGCGGTGTCGCCATAGACGCGCACCTCGAAATCCTCGACGGTGTACGGATCGATTGCCAGCTTCGGATCGACGATGTCCGCGACGAACGCGCGCTTGTCCTGGATGGCGGCGCGCCCGTCGATGATGCGGAAATCATCCGCCATGTTCCCGGCCACCGCGGCTTCGTCCTTGCGCACGATCGCCTGGTCCCAGGCGTTGGAGAGCTTCGTGAGCCGCGCGACGTCGGCGTCGCGGTCCGCGGCGCAGGCGGCCCCGGCCGCGAGCGACAGCAGCGCGATGCCCAGCAGACGGCGCATCACTTCAGCCGGTACAGGTGAACGTAACGGTCGGTCTTGCCGCGCACGGCCGCGTCGAACACGATCTTGTCGAGCTTGTCCTCGGGGTTGCGCAGGCCTTCGTACGCCTTCTCGAACACGAAGCCGTGCGAGGTGAGGCTCTTCTTCGCCCAGTCCTCGTTGAGCCGGTGCAGCTTGCCGGCCATTTCCTTGCCGCTGCCCGGCGCCGCGTTGTGATCGAGGATGAGTAGTTTGCCGCCCGGCTTGAGGACGCGGCGGATCGACTCGAGGAAGCCGTCGGCGCTGATCTCCGGCCAGCCTTCTTTCTCGTCGATCCAGTACACGTCGTGATAGGACATCACGATGACGACGAGGTCGGCGCTCTTCGGCGCCAGGTTGAAGTAGCTGGCCTCGATGAGGCGCTGCTCGACGTTCTTCAAGCGGCCCTCGGTGAAGCGCGCCTTGATGCCGTCCTTCGAGTAGGTGGCGTACGGCACGTTGTTGACCGCGTACACCTTGCCCTCGGGTCCGACGACGCCGGCCAACAATTCGGTGTAGTAGCCGCCGGCGGAGAACAGGTCGACGACGGTCATGCCGGGCTTCACGCCCGCGAAGGCCAGCACCTCGGCGGGTTTGTCGCGCGCGTCGCGCTCGTGGTCGGCCTGGGTTCGGTCCGTGCTCGCGATGGCCGTCTCGATGGCATTGGCGGCGGTGGCGAGCGTGGGCGCGGTGAAGGCGGCCAGGACGCAGAGCAACAGTGTTTTCATGGGATTCTCCTTGAGTGCATTATGCGAGAGGCGCCGGTGCCCGCGGAACTTCTTCGAGCGCGTCCGGTACTCATTCTGGCGAACCAACTCCTTCCGGAGGATCCCATGCGCAACCCGTTTCCGCTCACTCTCGCATTGCTGCTTGCCACCACCGGCGCCGCGCTGGCCGCGGGCGGCGGTTCCATGCCGTCCAGCCCGTCGCCGATGCAATCGCGCGAATCGCTGACACCCGAGCAGCTCGCCGAAGAGACCTACAACGCCGGTGTGCGCGCGGTCGAGCACGGCGATTCACTGGGCGCTGTCGCATCGCGTCAAAGCGATCCGCGCAAGGCCGACAAGACACTGAAGAAGGCGAGCAGCGCCTACGAGGCGGCACTGCGGAAATTCACCAAGGCCACCGAGCTGCAGCCGCGCATGCACGAGGCCTGGAACTACGTCGGGTACACGAACCGCAAGCTCGGCCGCTACGGCGACGCGCTCGCCGCCTACGACCGGGCGCTCGCGATCAAGCCGAATTACGCCGAGGCGATCGAGTATCGCGGCCACGCATACCTCGGGCTCAACCGGCTCGACGAGGCCAAGGACGCCTACTTGAGCCTGTATTCCGGCAACCGCGCGCTCGCATCCAAGTTGCTGACGGCGATGCAGGAGTGGGTGGGCGTGCATCGCGGCAATCCGGGCGGAGTCGACGGTTCCGCGCTCGATTCGTTCGCGGCCTGGGTCAATGAGCGCAGCGCCATCGCCTCGACCACCGCCGCGCTCACGCGCGAGGGTGCGGCCGCTTCCTGGTGAACCATGCGCCACGCGCGTCCATGGCTGCTCGCGGCGCTGACCCTGGCCGGCGTGCTCCCGGCCGGCGCGGCCGCCGCCCCGGCGGCTGAGGAATTCCGCTGGGAGCTGCCGCGCGGTTTCCCGGAACCGCTGGTACCGGCCGACAATCCGATGAGCCTGGCCAAGGTGGCGCTCGGCAAGCACCTGTTCAGGGACACGCGTCTGTCGGTCACGGGCCGCCACTCCTGCGCGAGCTGCCACTCGCCCGAGCGTGCGTTCACCGATGGGCGCCAGCGCGCGCGCGGCGCGACGGGTGAGACGCTGCCGCTCAACGCGCCGACGCTCATCAACGCCGCCTACAACAGCTCGCTGGGCTGGCGCGATGCCGACGTCACCACGTTCGAGCAGCAGATGCTCGGACCGCTCTTCAACATGCATCCGCCCGAGCTCGGGCTCGGCGGGCGCGCGGCCACGCTCGAGAAGACCCTGGCGGCCGACGCGGCGCTGAAGCGCGAGTTCGCGGCCGCGTTTCCCGGCCAACGCGCCCCGGTGACGATGGACAACGTGATCCGCGCCATCGCGGCCTACGAGCGCACGCTGCTGTCGGCGGGCTCGCCGTTCGACCGCTACGTGTTCCAGGGCCGGCACGATGCCCTCAACGAGGCACAGAAGCGCGGCATGGAGCTGTTCTTCTCGGAACGCGCCGGTTGCGCGCGCTGCCACGGCGGCATCAATTTCTCCGGGCAATGGGTCGACCGCGACCACCCGGCGGCGCGCGCCGTGCTGGTGGACGCCGGCACCGGCGAGCCCACGCGCATCCCGACGCTGCGCAACCTCGCCGCCACGGCGCCCTACCTGCACGACGGCCGCTTCGCCACGCTGGACGCCGTGCTCGAGCACTACGAGGAGCTCGCGGCCGACCCCGCCGCGGACCGGCGCTTCGTGCGCGCGCCTCTAACTACCGAGGAGCGCAATCTCCTACGGGATTTCCTCGGGTCGCTCAACGACGCCGGCTAGCGTATGCTCGGGCGCCAATGCCCCCCGCACCGGATTCCGCGACTTTCCCGCTCATCGCGCACCCCGGCTCGCAACCGGGGGCGGTTCGCGCGCTGGACGTGAAACTGCGGCGCCCGGCCGCCGGCACGCTGGAGCTGGATTACACGCTGCTCGCCGACATCGCCCAGCTGCGCCTGCCGGAGCCGCGCCCGCCCGTGCGCGCGGATGGCCTCTGGCGCCACACCTGCTTCGAAGCCTTCATCGGGGGCGGCGGCGGTGAGTACTGGGAGTACAACCTGTCGCCTTCCGGCGCCTGGGCCGCCTACCACTTCTCCGGCTATCGCGAAGGCATGGCGCCGCTGCGCAAGGGCGCGGCCCCGCAGATCTCGGTGGAGGCCACCGCCGAATCGGCCACGCTCGCGGCGCGCATCGACCTGGGCTGGCTGGCGCGCGCCGCCGGCGGGTCGGCGCTGAAGCTCGGGCTCGCCGCGGTCATCGATGACAAGGCGCACGTGTTGACATACTGGGCGCTCGCGCACCCCGCCGAGAAGCCCGACTTCCACCATGCGGACAGCTTCACGGTCTCGCTCGACTGAGCGGCAGCGCCCTTCGTAGGCTACTCTACCCGCGTGGTCCAGTTCGGAATCGACAGGTTATTAGGCGACGTCAAACTGCTCGGCGAGCTCGAGGGGCGGCGCGTCGCGCTGCTGGCCCATCCGGCGTCGATGACGGCGGATTTCGTGCACTCGCTCGACGCCCTGCGCGGCGTGCGCGGTCTCGACATCACCGCGGCCTTCGGCCCCCAGCACGGGCTGCGCGGCGACAAGCAGGACAACATGGTCGAGTCGGACGACTTCCGCGATCCCGTGCACGGCATCCCGGTGTTCAGCCTGTACGGCGAGGTGCGCCGTCCCACCGAGGAGATGCTCGGGCACTTCGACGTGCTGCTGGTCGACCTGCAGGACGTCGGCTGCCGCATCTACACGTTCATCACCACGCTGCTGTACGTGCTCGAGGCCGCGGCGAAATACGGCAAGACGGTCTGGGTGCTCGATCGCCCGAATCCTGCCGGCCGGCCCGTCGAAGGGTTGAAGCTGCGCGCCGGCTGGGAGAGTTTCGTGGGCGCGGGCCCGTTGCCGATGCGCCATGGACTGACGCTCGGCGAGCTCGGCATCTGGTTCGTGAGCCACTTCCGTCTCTCGGTGGATTACCGCGTGATCCCGATGCGCGGCTGGAAGCCAGACGAGGCGCCCGGCCACGGCTGGCCGCTCGGCGAGCGCGCCTGGGTGAACCCCAGCCCGAACGCGGCCAGTCTTTCCATGGTGCGCGCCTACGCCGGCACCGTGATGCTCGAAGGCGCGACGCTGTCGGAAGGCCGCGGCACCACGCGGCCGCTCGAGTTGTTAGGCGCGCCCGGCCTCGACCCGCGTTCGCTGCTGACGACGATGGACCGCCTGATGCCGGCCTGGTTGCGCGGCTGCCGGCTGCGACCGTGCTGGTTCGAGCCCACGTTCCAAAAACACGTCGGCAAGCTGTGCGCGGGGTTTCAGATCCACGTGGACGACGGCGCGTACCACCACCACGAGTTCCGCCCCTGGCGGCTGGTCGCGGGCGCTTTCAAGTGCATTCGCCGCCTGCGCGGGGAGTACCCGCTGTGGCGTGATTTCCCCTACGAGTACGAGCGCAATCGTCTCGCCATCGATCTCATCAACGGCAGCGAGCTGCTGCGCCAGTGGGTGGACGACCCGGCCGCGACTCCGTCCGATCTCGACCGGCTGGCGGAGCGCGATGAAGCGGAGTGGGAAGAAGAGCGCACCGACGTGCTGCTATATCGCTGAAGCCGCCGGCGGTTCCGACTTCCGGCGCGGGAGGCCGGAAGTCGAAACCCGAAACCCGAGACCATTCCCGCGGTTTTCCGCCGGCGCCACTCAGCTCACGCGGCCCGCGGTCGCGGACTGGTGCAGGGCGGAGAGCTGCGGGCGATCCACCGTGCGCACCGCTTGGGCGAGCGTCTCGTCGTAGCACTTGTACGTGGCGATGCGCTGCGCGAGCGTGGTGATGCCGCCGTCGACGCCGCACACCTGGCGCGCGGCCGACTTGAGCTTGCGGTACACCTTCGCGGTGCCTTCGACGGTGGCGAGCGCCTCCGATTCGAACCTCACCGTGACGCTCGGCCCGACGGGCACGGCTTCGGCGGTGGAAGCGCGCGCGTCCGAGACGGCGAGCAGGCAGGCGGTGAGCGCAAGGGCGCCGACGCCCGCGGTGAAGCGCTCGGAAGCGCGACGCAACGTGGTCGAGAAATTCGTGTGGGTCATGGCCAATCCTCCGGTTGTGGCAGCGGAAAACGAGCCGATGACGCGTACCCGACTCAGCGCTTGCCGGCGTGAGAGGCGAGTCCGAAACGTGTCGATCGGAACGCTGGTATAGACGCGCCAGCTTCCAAAAGGGTTGCAACGAAAACGCACGGCTTGCGGCGGGGCGTTCCGGCGCAGCGCCAGAGAGATTCGCGGGTAAAGTGTCCGCCGCGGACAGTTGCGGAAAGGTTTGAATCGCGCGTCAAAAAACCTTCACGCCCGCCGTGCCCGGGGCCACTGGTTAGCCGGCGGCAGGCCGGAACGGCCGCCTTCCCGGCGGTGTCAGCGTGGAGCGCGGCCCAGCAGCGCGAGCAGCGCCTGCGCAGGCCGCCCGCGCGCCGCACGCCGGCGCAGCCCGCCGTTCTGCCACGCGATGAACACCGCGGGATTGATGTACGACTTGCGACAGACCGCCGGGGTGTTGCGCAAGCCGGCGGCGACGTCCTCGACCACGGCGTTGATGCAGCGGCGCAGGGCGCTCTCGCTCCTGCGCGCGGGGACGGCCAGGCCGTCGAGCAGGGTCAGCGCATGCAGCGTCGCGTGCCAGGTGCGGAAATCCTTGGCGGTGAACTCGCCGCCCATGCGCTCGCGTAGATAGTCGTTCACCTGGCCGGAATCGACGGCGTGGCGGCCCTGGTCGTCCACGTACTGGAACAGCGCCTGGCCGGGCAGCTCCTGGCAGCGGCGCACCAGCCGCGCGAGCCGTTCGTCGTCGATGACGACGTCGTGCTCCGCGCCGCCCTTGCCGCGGAAGTGCAGCAGGGCCCGGCCGCGCGCCGGGAAACGCGCGTGGCGATCGCGCAGCGTGGTCAGGCCGAAGCTGCCGTTGCTGCGGGCGTACTCGGCATTGCCCACGCGCACCTGCGTGGTGTCGAGTAGTTTGACCAGCAGCGCCAGCACCTTCTCGCGCGGCAGGCCCGGGCGCCGCAGGTCGCGGCGCACGGCGGTGCGCAGCCGGCCGAGCGCGCGGCCGAAGCTCAGCATGCGCGAGTGCTTCGCGCCGTTGCGCGCCGCGCTCCAGTCCGGGTGATAGCGATACTGCTTGCGGCCGCGGGCGTCGCGGCCCGTGGCCTGCAGGTGCCCGCGCGGGTTGGTGCAGATCCAGACGTCCTCGTACGCCGGCGGTATCGCGAGCCCGGCGATGCGCGCGAGCGTGCGCGCGTCGCGGATGCGCCGGCCCGTGGCGCCGACATAATAGAAGCGCGGCGGCGCGTTCTTCTTCGTGCCGGAGCGCCGCAGGCGACGGATGCCCCGCTGCTGATCGCTGACGTAAACGAGACCTCGGGGTACGGGTGGCATGCGGTGAGCGTGCCGGCGGTACCTCGCTGCCGCTGTAGGACTTCTTCGGCGCTACTCCGCCGATTCGGCGCCGGCGGCGACGAACGCGAGATCGCTCATGTTCACCTTCGCCAGGTCGAACTTCTTGGCCGCCGCCGACATGCGCAGCAACGCCTGCGCGATCGGCATCACCGGCTTCTTGTCGCCGGGCTTCACCTTGTGGAAGCGGACCGGGTTGATGCGCGCGACCACGTAGCTGCGCAGGTAGGGTGATTTCATGCCGCGCGCCTGCAGCTCGGCGACGATGCGCTTCACCTCGGTGTCGATCTCCTGCAGGCGCGCCGCGTAGGCGCTGCGCTCGCGCAACGCCACCGGCAGCGGCTTGGCCGTCAGCCTATCTACCTTCTTGAGCACCGGGCTGTACGCGCCGCCGCCGAAGCGCAGGTTTTCCTCGTACACCAGGCCGAGCGTGAGCAGCTCGGCCGCCTCGAACTCGGCCGCGAGCGAGCTTTCCGTGCGCGCCGGCTCGCGCTTGGCGAGGTTGCGTGCCATGCGCACCACTTCGAGCGACTTGTCCTTGAGGTTGTGTGCCTTTTCCGTGTTCAACGCGAGGATGCGATAGGACAGCGATTCGTCGGGCGAGATGAGCACGGTGATCTGCTTGAGGCCGAGCACCTTGGCGGCGGCCAGCCGGTGCCGTCCATTCGGCGTCCAGAACCGGCCATCTTCGCCGCGCACGACGATGAGCGGATCGAGGAAGGCGGCGGTGGCTTCGATGGCGCCGGCGAGCTTCTTGGCGTGCGTGGGCGACAGGTCGCGCTGGAACGGCGTCGGCTGCACGGCGCCGAAGGGCAGCGAGGCGAGCAGCAGCGGGCGTCCGCCGAGCGGCTCGCGATACGCGCCGATCGGCGCGCCACCCGCCTTGCGCACCAGGTCGACCACGCCCGCGAGCTCGGGATGATCGAGCGGCAGCGCGACTTCCGTCGCGGACAGGCCGCGCTTGACGGCGTTCGGCGCGAGCTTGATCGCGCGTCCGCCTTTCGACTTCGTGCCGGGCTTAGCCGGCGACTTCTTTTTTGCGGCCATCGGTGAAAGTCTCGTTCGAGTTGCCGAGGATGATGCGCGCTGCGCGCCCGTAGGTGAAATAGGCCCAGGCCCAGTTGATGAGCACGATGAGCCGGCTGCGGAATCCGATCAGGAAATATATGTGCAGCAGCAGCCAGAACCACCACGCCAGCGCGCCGGAGAGACGCAGGTTGCGCATCTGCATCACCGCGGAGTGCCGGCCGATGGTCGCGAGCGAGCCGAAGTCGGTGTAGTGAAAGGCCCCCGCCTTGCGGCCGGCGATGCGCGCCAGGATGTTGTCGGCGGCGCGCGCGCCCATCTGCTTGGCGGCCGGGGCGACGCCGGGCACGGGTTTGCCGCCCTGCTCGATGGCCGCGAGGTCGCCCGCGATGAATATCTCGGGGTGCCCGGGCAGGGACAGATCGTGCGCGACGCGCACGCGGCCCGCGCGATCGAGCCCCGTGCCCTCCGTGACGAGCTGCCTGCCGAGCGGTGATGCCGCGACGCCCGCGGCCCACAGCACGGTGCGCGCGGTGATGCGCTCACCGCCGGCCACGAGGAAGCCGTCGCCGATGTCGGAGACCGGCGCGCCGGTGCGCACCTCGACCCCGAGCTTCCCGAGCTGCCGGCGCGCCTTGGTAGATAGACTGTCGGTGAACGCCGCGAGCACGCGCGGGCCGGCCTCGATGAGCAGCACGCGCGCGCGGCGCGAATCGATGCGGCGGAATTCGTGCGCCAGCGTGTGGCGCGCGATCTCGGCCAGCGTGCCCGCGAGCTCGACGCCGGTCGGCCCGCCGCCGATGACGGCGAACGTCAGGCACGCGTCGCGCTCCGCGTCGCTGCCGGCCGCCTCGGCGCGCTCGAAGGCCTCGAGCACGCGGCGCCGGATCACGAACGCGTCGTCGAGATTCTTGAGGCCGGGAGCGAACGGCTCCCACTGGTCGTGTCCGAAGTACGCGTGCGTCGCGCCGCTGGCCACGAGCAGATAGTCATACGCGATCGCCTGGTCCGCGAGCGAGACGGTGCGCGCCGCGACGTCGATGCCCGTCACCTCGCCCATCAGGACGGTGGCGTTGCGCTGGCCGCGCAGGATGTGGCGCAGCGGTGCCGCGATCGACGGCGCGGCGAGGCCGGCGGTGGCCACCTGGTAGAGCAGCGGCTGGAAGAGGTGGTGGTTGCTGCGGTCGATGAGCGTGACGGACACGGGCGCCTTGCGCAGGCGGCGCACGGCCCAGAGGCCGGCGAAGCCGCCGCCGATCACGACTATCTGCGGCCTGTGGGTGGGTGTGCTCGACATGGGCAAAACTTAGCCGAAACCGCGCAGGCGTGTCGCGCTAAAATGTGCGCGCCTCCGCGCCCGAAAGTTTCTACGCCATGAGCGAAATCAAACAGCAGGACCTCATCGACAGCGTCGCCGACGCGCTCCAGTACATCTCGTATTTCCATCCGCCGGACTACATCCGCGCGCTCGGAAGAGCCTACGAGCTCGAGCAGTCCCCGGCGGCGCGCGACGCGATCGCGCAGATCCTGTCGAACTCGCGCATGTGCGCGGAGGGGCGCCGGCCCATCTGCCAGGACACCGGCATCGTCATGGTGTTCGCCAAGGTGGGCATGAACGTGCGCTGGGACGCGCGGCTGTCGTTCGAGGACATGATCAACGAGGGCGTGCGCCGCGCCTATCTACATCCGGACAACAAGCTGCGCGCCTCGATCGTCGCGGACCCGAACTTCTCGCGCAAGAACACCAGGGACAACACGCCGGCCGTCATCCACACGCGGCTCGTGCCCGGGGACGAGCTCGAGATCACGGTGGCGGCGAAGGGTGGCGGCTCGGAGAACAAATCGAAGTTCGTGATGCTGAACCCTTCCGATTCGCTGGTCGACTGGGTGCTGAAGACCGTGCCGCTCATGGGTGCCGGATGGTGTCCGCCCGGCATGCTCGGCATCGGCATCGGCGGCTCCGCGGAAAAGGCCATGCTGCTCGCGAAAGAGTCGCTGATGGAGCCCATCGACATGACCGAGCTCAAGGCGCGCGGCCCGGCCAGCAAGACGGAGGAGCTGCGCATCGAGCTCTACGAGAAGGTGAACGCGCTCGGCATCGGCGCGCAGGGGCTCGGCGGGCTATCTACCGTGCTCGACGTGAAGATCTTCGAGTATCCGACGCACGCGGCTTCGAAGCCCGTGGCGATGATTCCCAACTGCGCCGCCACGCGGCACGTGCACTTCACGCTCGACGGCACGGGGCCGGCGCAACTCGAGGCGCCGAAGCTGTCGGACTGGCCGAAGGTGAATTGGGCGCCGGCGGCCGATGCGCGCCGCGTGAACCTCGATGCGCTGACGCGCGAAGAGGTGGCGAGTTGGAAGCCGGGAGAATCCCTGCTGTTGAACGGCCGGATGCTCACGGGCCGCGACGCGGCCCACAAGCGCATCGAGGACCTGCTCGGCCGTGGCGAGGCGCTGCCGCCGGGCGTCGACTTCCGCAATCGCGTCATCTACTACGTCGGGCCCGTGGACCCGGTGCGCGGCGAGGCGGTGGGCCCTGCGGGCCCCACCACCGCCACGCGCATGGATAAATTCACCGACCTGATGCTCGACCGGACCGGGCTCATCGCCATGGTGGGCAAGGCGGAGCGCGGGCCGGCTGCCATCGAATCGATTCGCCGGCATCGCGCGGCGTACCTCATGGCGGTCGGCGGCGCGGCCTACCTGGTGTCGAAGGCCATCAAGGCGTCGCGGGTGGTGGCGTTCGAGGACCTCGGCATGGAGGCCATCTACGAGTTCACGGTCGAGGACATGCCCGTCACCGTCGCGGTGGATGCGAACGGCACGTCCGTGCACCAGACCGGTCCTGCCGAGTGGAGCCAGAAGATCGCCGAGATGGGGATTGGCCCCAAAACGCCAATTGGTGCCGGACCTCGTCCGGGGTAGTGGTGCCTGGTCGGGATTGTCGGGATTGATTCACCGTCCGGCCATGCGCCGGGCGCTGCCTCAATCCCGAGAATCCCGACCAGGCACCACTAACTACCCTCGGGGAGGCACTGGCCGCGCGGGAACCAGCAGCTCACGGTGGTGCCGCGCGCACGCGCGCTGTCGATGCGCAGGCTGCCGGCCATCATCTGGGCGCGGTAGTGCATGATCCGCAGGCCCAGGCCCTTCGACTGCCGCACCGCCGGGTTGAAGCCGTTGCCGTTGTCTTCGATGCGCAGCAAACCGCGCTCGCCGTCCGCGCGCAGCGAGATGTGGACCTGGCCGGCCGCCCCGTGCTGGGCGGCATTGGTCACCGCTTCCTGCGCGATGCGATACAGATGCAGCGCATTCGCGGACCCGAGTCCGTTGTCGAGCGATTCGTCCGCATCACAGCGCACGATGATGTGAAACATCGCCGACAGCCGCCGCGCCAGCTCTTCGAGTGCCAGCGCCAATCCGCCGCGATCGAACGTCACCGGAGTGAGGCCGCGCGCCAGCGCGCGCGTGGTGAAGATGGCGTCGTTGACGAGCAGCGCAACTTCCTCGATGGACGCGGACAACTCCGGCGACTCGCGCTCGGCGCGGTTCTCGAGGCCGCGCAGCAGCAGCGCGATGCCGGTGAGCTCCTGGCCGAGACCGTCGTGCAGGTCGTTGCCGATGCGCTGCTGCTCGCGGTTGCTGGCCGCGAGCACCTCGCGCTCGAGCTGCCGCCGCGCCGTCGCGTCGTTGAGCATCGTGAGCCAGAACCGCTCGCCGCCGAGCACCAGCGAGGTGATGGCCGCCTCGACGAACAGCACGCTCTCGCCATCGCCCGCGCCATGCACGGTGAGCTCACTGACCAGCGGCGTGCCGCTGCGCCCGTCGGGCGCGTCGGCCGATTCGGCGATGCGCCGGTCGAGCGCGGGCACGCAGGGCAGGGTGCGCAGGTGCTTGCCCATGACCGCGCCGGGGTCGAGCCGGAACATGCGCTCGAAGGCCGGGTTCGTCATGCGGATGATGCCGTTGCTGTCCGACAGCACCACGCCTTCGTGCATCACTTCGATGGCGAGCGCCTGGCTGCGCAGCACTTCCTCGTTCGTCTTGCGGTCGGTGATGTCGTGCACGACGCCGATGTAGCGCTGCACCGTGCCGTCCTGCGAGATGATGGGTTGATTGGCGAGGTGGATCCAGCGCGTGCCCCGGTGCGTCTTGAGCTGCAGCTCGAGCTCGGTGCTCTCGCCCTTGCGCAGGCGCTGACGGCGGCGCAGCGCGCTGGCGTAATCGCCCGGCAGGAACACGTTGCGCCAGCCGAGACGGTTGATCTCCTGGAAGCTCGCGCCGAAGAACCGGTCCCAGCCCGGACTCGCCCAGACAATTTCGGATTCGCCCTCGTCGTCGACTGACGCCTCGTACACGAATCCCGACGTGAGCTCGGCGACGGTGCGATAGCGGAACTCGCTTTCGCGCAGCGCGTCCGCCGCCGCCTTGCGTTCGGTGACGTCCACCGCCACGCCCACGAGGCGCGTGAACTTGCCGGTGGCCGGATCCGCGATCGGACGATTGCGCGCCTCGATCCAGCGCAGCTGCCCGTCCGCGCGCCGGATCTGCGCCTGGAACTCCACCGTCTCGCCGCGCAGGTAGCGCTGCGTGCGCGCGCAACTCTGCCCGCGCCAGTCATCGCCGACCAGGAAGCTCTCCCATCCGCGCCGCCGGTATTCCTCTTCCGTGCAGCCGTACACGCGCGGCGCGCCCAGCGTCCATTCGAGCTCGTACACGCCATCGGCGTTCATGACGTACTCGTGCACCGCGCCGTCCGACAAATCCGCCACGGTGCGATAACGCGCATTGTTCAAAGTGAGGATGCGCTCGTTCGCCTTGCGCCGGTTGATGTCGCGCGAGTGCGCGATGATGCCGACCACCGTGGGATTCGCGAGCGCATTCACCGCCACGCTCTCGAGCCAGCACCAGGTGCCGTCCCGATGGCGGAAGCGATATTCGAAGTGATTGAGATCGGCGTGCACGTCGGCGGAGTGGATGAAGCCGCGAAACCGTTCGCGCATGGCATCGGCGTCGTCGGGGTGCAGGAACTCCGCGGCGTTGCGGCCCAGCAGCTCCTTCACGCTGTATCCGAGATACCGTGCCACCGCCTCGTTCGCGTACGTGAACGTGCCGGTGGCGTCCTGCACCGTGATGATCTCGAGCGCGTGCTCCGTGAGCGCGCGCAGGCGCGCGTCCGATTCCGTGGCGGAATCCGCGCGGACCAATATCTCCGGTGGTTGTTTCCCGATCATGCGACCTGGGATTCTATCCACTGCGTCCCTAACAAATACGCAGCTCGCACCGGCGCGAGCAATGCCGCGACCTTCGTTGCCATGGCGCGACAGGTTTGTCGGAGAATTCCTAGCTCTCCGCCAGGGGTCGCATAACTACATGAATCCTATGACGAACGTTCTAGACATCTTCCAAACGGTTCGGCGCAAGCATGTCGTTTTTTGCGCGTCAAGCATGATAGGCTCGCGCCCATTGCAGGAGTTTTGACGCGTTTCCCGGACCCGAGCGCTCTCCCCATTCATTTCGAGAGTGCGTGAGCCATCTCCGGCTCGCCGCGGCGCTGGCGGATTGGGCGCAATACTTCTTGTGAACCGATGCGCGGTGCGCACCGGCAACCAGTAATGATCATGGGGACTCTAACAATGAACAGACATGCGAAGGTCCGCAATGCGGTGCGTCTTGCGCTGCTGACGAGCGGCGCGATGACTGCGATGCTCGCGAGCCAAGGCGCGTACGCGCAGGAGCAGGAAGAAAGCACCAAGCCGATGGAAGAGGTGGTCGTCACCGGCTCGAGAATTCTCAGCCCGAGCCTCGACTCCCCGTCGCCGGTGCAGACCATCAGCGCCGAAGACATCCAGAGCACGGGCATCGTCAATGCGCAGGACCTGCTGCTCAAGAACCCGACGTTCGGCACCCCGGCCCTGAGCCGCACCAACTCCGCGTTCCTCACTTCCGGAGCCGGCATCGCCACGGTCGACCTGCGCAATCTCGGCAGCGATCGCACGCTGACGCTGGTCGATGGCCGGCGCTTCGTCTCGGGCAACCCGGGTTCCGCCGCGGTCGACCTGAACACGATCCCCACTCAGTTCATCGAGCGCATCGACGTGCTCACGGGCGGTGCCTCAGCCGTGTACGGTTCCGACGCCGTCGCCGGTGTCGTGAACATCATCTACAAGAAGGACTTCCAGGGTCTCACGTTCGACGGCCAGTACGGCGCGAGCGCGGAGAACGACAACCAGGAAACCCAGCTCGGCATCACCTTCGGCACCAACACCGAAGATGGGCGCGGCAACATCATGGCGCACATCGGCTATACCAAGCAGGGTACGGTCATGTCGACCGATCGGCCGCGTTCGGCCATCGACCAGTTCTCCGAGGGTGCGCTCACCGGCGATCCCGAAGCGCTGTTCACGCCCGTGGCACCGTTCTATTCGAGCTTCGCGCCGCAGGGCCGGTTCTTCACGGCGGCCAACCCGATGGGAATCGCCACCTCGTCGTTCACCTACGACGCCAACGGCAACGTGATCCCCTGGGACACGAACGGTGACGTCACCGCGGCCACCGGCTTCAACCGCACGCGGTATCGAACCATCGCGGTTCCCGTCGAGCGTTATCTGTTCGCCGGTCGCGGCAGCTTCGAGTTCACGGACAACCACAACGCGTTCTTCGAAGGCACGTACGCCTCGTCGAAGTCCGCGTCCAACATCGAGCCGTTCGCGCTCGGCGCCGAAGACATCTACCCGGCATCGGGCGGACAGACTCCGGTGGAGTTCGACGTCAACGGAACGCTGGTGCGCAACCCGATCGTGCCGGACGTCGTGTTCAACAACGCCGCCGATGAGGATGGCGATGGTCTGCGCGACTTCTACTTCACCAAGCGCCTGATCGACTTCGGCAACCGTACCCTGGACGTCAAGCGCGACACGTTCCGCGTGGTGGGCGGCCTGCAGGGCTCGTTCGCCAGCGACAAGTGGCATTACGAAGGGTTCTATTCCTTCGGTCAGACGAAGGAAGCACAGACCTCTTCGGGCCAGGTCAACGTCCTCAACTTCCGCAACGCGCTCGAATCGATCGCCGACGTGGAAGACGTGGACAACGACGGCAACGTCGCGGAGGCCATCTGCCGCGACGCCAGTGCGCGCATACAGGGCTGCGTGCCGGTCAACGTGTTCGGATTCAACTCCATCACGCCCGCCGCGCGCGACTACATCGAAGCTCCCGGGTCCTTGGCCACCTTCACCTCGCAGCGCGTCCTCGGGGCGAACGTGACGGGTGAGTTGTTCGACATGCCGGCCGGTCCGCTCGCGATCGCGGCGGGTATCGAATACCGCAAGGAATTCAGCAGCAGCGAGGCCGACGCGCTCACGCAGGCCGGCTTGAATGCGGGCAACGCGATTCCGCCTACGCAGGGTGAGTTCGACGTGCGCGAGGCGTACCTCGAGACGAACGTGCCGCTGTTGTCCGAGAAGCCCTTTGCCGAGCAGTTCTCGCTGCGCGCCGCCGTGCGTGCATCCGACTACTCGACCGTGGGCAACACGTTGAGCTGGAATGGCGGCTTCGAATGGGCACCCATTCACTCGTTGCGCTTCCGCGTCATCCGCGCGTTGTCGACGCGCGCGCCGAACATCAACGAGCTGTTCTCGCCACCCGGCCAGACGTTCCCGACCTCCATCCAGGATCCGTGCGTCGGCGTCACCGCCACCAGCACCGGTGCCGTTTCGGTTGCGTGCCGCGCGGCTCCCGGTGTGAACGCGAACATCGCGGCCAACCCGATGGGCGTGTTCACGCTGACCCAGCCGGACGTGCAGGGCATTTCCGGCTTCGACAGCGGCAACCCTGAGCTCGAGGAAGAAGAAGGCAATTCGTGGACCATCGGTGCGGTGATCCAGCCCGAAGGCATTCCGGTGCTCGACAAGTTCGATTTCACGATCGACTACTACCGCCTCGACATCAACAATGCCATCACGCTGCGTGACCGCAACTTCATCCTCAGCCAGTGCTATGGCGGCGGCGATCCTTCGCTGTGCGCCTTCGTGGTTCGCCGGCCGAATGCCATCGGTGCGACGAGCGCGGGCTCGATCGAGTTCCTGAATGCGGATACGACCAATGCCGGCAGTGAGTTCGCCGAGGGTGTCGACCTCACGGCGAGCTTCGCGCAGCCGATCGGCCCGGGCAACTTCGCTGCGCGGCTCTCGTACACGCACCTGCTCGATCACTTCCTCATCCCCCTGGCGGGCGGCGACAAGGACTTCCTCGCCGGAGAAGTGGGCGACTCGAAGGATCGCGCCTATCTCTCGCTCGCGTACGACGTGGGCAAGTTCGGCGCGAGCGTGCAGACGCAGTACATTTCGGCCGCGGATCTCGACGACCAGTTCCTGGCGCAGTTCGAAGACCCCGCGAATCCGGGCGAGCCGCTGCCGCGCGGCTCGATCGGTGTCGGGTCGAAGACCTACGTCGACCTGCAGGTCACGTTCTCGCCGACCGACGCCTACCAGGTGTTCGTGGGTGCCAAGAACGTGTTCGATACCGAGCCGCCGCTGCTCATCTCGGGTCTGCCGAGCGACGTGACGGGCACGGAGACGGACGCGGGCACGTATGACGTGATCGGCCGCCGCTGGTACGCCGGCGTGCGCATGAAGTTCTGATCGCTGAGAAAAGGCTTCGAAAGCCGGGGCGGCCCCAAAAGGGCCGCCCTTTTTTTACGTCATCCGGCGATACGCGTACGCAGACATTCGATCGAGCCGTGGGCGCATTCTCATTTCATCCGGAACCAAAATCACGGAAATGACCGAACACAGGCTTTCGAAGTGTTATCTGAACTCGAAAGTTGCAGGTCGTCGAAGCCGATCTGAAACGGTGGTGCGCGGCTTGTTAGTCGTGAGGCGAGGTGTAGATCTGCGGAATTTACCGAAATCGAAAGTTGCCGCCCTGGGCGAACCACATCAAACACATAAGTCTGCATTTCTGTTGCACGCAATATCACTTTGGTGCGGGACGCAAACAACGGATCAACGACGATCTCGCAAAATGCCGTCGCCGACATATGTATCGGTGCTTCATTGGATGAACAAGAAACATTCCAGAGCACGCTTGCGAAGAGCACAGACGTCAATTTCCTCAAGCGTCGCATTGTCTCCTCCGGGCGTTATGGACGGGAAATTTTGAGGCTGATTTGGGGCACCTGAGAGCTCCAGTTTGCGATCCTCCAACAAACCCTGGGGGCGTGAACCCACCAGTTTTCTATTGCCCTCGTGGTTTCCAGTTCCCAGAATTCGCCTTTCGCTGCCATCAAAGCATGGCTGCAAAAATCGACGCAATTGTCTCGTAGTCCATACTTGGGCCGCCCTTCTTGCGCGGTCCGTCGTAAGGTGTCGCCATGGCCCGCAGGAAGGCAATTCACCTGATCGCTCGCACAGCGCTGGCCGCGATGTGCATGGTGGCGCGCGGCGACGATCCACCCATCGCACTTCCCGCCGCCGAGCCGGCGCCGCCCGCCGAGCTCAAGCCCGACGATTTCGTCTACGTCACCTCCACGAAGCCCGACCGCATCGGACGCGTGATGGCGCCGGTGTTCGTGAACGGCGTGGGACCCTTCGCCTTCGTGGTCGATACCGGGGCGTCGAGCAGCGTCATCGGCCCGCGCGTCGTCGCCCGGCTCGAGCTCAAGCCCGACCCGGCGCGCGCCAAACTACTGCGCGGCATCACCGGCTCCGAGATCGTGCCCACCGTGCCCATCGACAGCATCTCCGCCGGCGGCATTCGCCTCAACCGCAGCGACCTGCCGGTGGTGGAGCCACGCGTGTTCGCCAACGCCGACGGCATCTTCGGCGCGGACGCGTTCGCGCAGGGATGCCTGCACATCGACTTCGTCGAGTCGCGCCTGCAGATCCTGCAATCCGGATGTCCACGCGTCGACCCCCACTGGGAAACGCTGCGGGCGAAGCTGCGATTCGGCGGGCTGGTGGTGGTGAACGCGCGCGTCGGGCATGCGCGCGTCGCCGCCATCGTCGACACCGGCGCTGAACGGTCGCTCGGCAATCCCGCGCTGCTCGCCGCGCTCGAGATGGCAGGGCTGGGGGCGGACCCGGCGCGGCGCACGCGCGTCTACGCCGCGACCTCGCAGGCGGTCTACGGGGTTTTGCTGCCGACGCCGCCGATTCGCGTCGGCTCGCTGGAGATCGGCAACTTCAACGTCGTCTTCGGAGACTTCGAGGTGTTCCACATGTGGGGCGTGCACGATGAGCCGGCCATCGTGCTCGGCATGGACGTGCTGGGCACCACGCAGGCGCTCATGATCGACTTCCGGCGCGGCGAGCTGCGCGTGCTGCTGCAGGGCGAGCCGAACACCCTGCGCGTGCGCAAGACGACGATACCCACGCGCATTCCGCAGTGACGGCGCTCAGCGCACGCGCCTGGCGCGCGTGGCGAGGCCCAGGCGACCCGTGAGTAGATAGGACCCGAGCGTGGCGCGGCGCACCGTGACGGTCTCGCCGACGGCGGGCCGCACCTTGGTGTTGGTCTCGGCCTGCGACCACACCTGGCCGTTGTCGAGCGTGGCGGTGAATTTGCCATCGGACCGATAGGTGATCGCGGTGACCGTCGCCTGGATGCGATCGGGAACGGCCACGGGTTTTTCGGCGGCGGGGTTCGTGCGCTCCACCTGCCGGGTGGTGAAGCCGAAGCGATCCAATGCGGGTGGCTGCGGCTCGGCGGCAGGCGGCGGCAGCGATTGCGGTTGCGGCGGCGGCTGCGGTAGTTCGGGCGGCGGCGCGCTCGGCGCCTCGCCGCCCGGCTTGCCGAACGCGTGGTCGTAGCAGGCGAGGCGCGCGCCGTCGTCGCGCAACTGGGCGCAGGGGTGCGCGGGCAGGGAGTCGTCCGCGCCGGCGGCGGCGCCCAGCGCCAGGGCAGCGCACGCGATGAAGGAGGATGAGCCGGCGATACGCATCGGTGACCTAGCGGATGCGCTTGACCTTGGTAGATAGCCCGGTGCGCGACTCCAGCACGAACGAGCCCGCCCGGCGGCGGATCACCACCGACTCGCCGCGCTCGAGCTCGATCTTCGCGTCCGGCTCCATCTGCTGCCAGACCTGGCCGTCCTCGAACGTCACGATGAATTCGCCGCCCGCTCGCCGTTCTACGCGATAGACGACATACGCGAGGCTCTTGGGCGTCTTGCCGCCGGCGTTGACCGCGAGGAATTCGGCCGGCGCCTGCGGCGTGGGGCTTCCGCCCGTGCCCTCGAACGACGCCGCGAAACCCACGGCGTGGAAAGCCGCGACGCCGAGCAACGCTGCCATTCGAATGGTTCGGGAAGGACGCATCGCACGAATATAGCTCCGCGCCCGCCGCGCGGCCTAGCCCAGCTCGGCCGACGGAACGGCATCGAATGCCACCGACAGGCGCGGTGCGTCTTGCGCGAGCGCGTGCGTGCCGTGCCATAGATAGGATGGAAACAGCACCAGCCTGCCAGGCGCGGGTTGAACCCAGGAGAACGGCTCCAGGCCAGGCAACGGAAAGCGCGGCTCGCCGAATTTGAGCCAGCCGGCGCGCGCGCCGGCGTCGGCGGCTTCCGGCGGTACGCTCACGTAGAACGCCGAGCTGATCCACCCCTCGGGATGGATGTGGTTCACGTGAAATCCCCCGCGCCGCAATCGCACCGACCAGCAGCCGATGATCCGCGCCGCAGATGCATTGCGCGCGCGCAGCGGATGGCCGGCATCGTGCCCGAGCTGCGCCTGCGTCTCGGCGAGCGCGGTGTCGAAGCTGCCGAGCAACGCGGCGACCTCGGTTCCTGGCCGCACCAGCAGGTTGCGCGAGGTCTGCGTGCCCGAACGCAGACTCTGGTCGAGCGGATGGTTGCGCTGCCGGTGCAGCCCCGCGAGCGCGGGCTCGAGCGCGGCGAGGAAGTCCGCGGTGTGCGCGAAGCCGCGCGGTGGCGGCAGGTCGAGCACGCGGATCACGCCCGCGTCGAACCAGGCCGCGAACGCCGCTTCACCGCGCAACCGCGCGATGTCGATGCGATAGGTGATCCAGCGCTGATCGAGCGGGCGCTGCGCGCGAAATTTCTCGAC
>JBIOZI010000231.1:0-6207 GCA_044871085.1 Steroidobacteraceae bacterium
CTGCCGATTCGACTGCCCGCGATGCCGGGCTGAGGAAATGGGCCGGGCAGGTCGTGCGCGATCCCGATGGTGCGAGCGCGAGTCAGGTCGAGCATCCGCAGGACCGGGAGATCTTCGAGGCGACGATGCAGGTCGCGGTCCGCCTCAGCGGCGGCGGCGGTAGATTGCGTCACGAACAATTGGCATTGTCATCACAGGCTCGCAATCGCATGAATTTGGGGCTCAAGTTCAGCCCAAGTTTCAGGGAAAAATTGGCGGAGAGAGAGGAAGCAACAGGGGCACGCAAGCCTCTGTTCTGACTACCCACTGACGGCAATCGCCGCTCTCATACCATCAGCATCGCGGGTTAGATCCGCGGATGCGCACTCGTGGGACGCCCGCGCCCATCGCTTGCGTCAATGGAACAGCGCGGCAGCAACGGAGTGCAGGTGATTGAAGCCCTTGCTCGCGTACTCGAAAGAAGGGGCGACGACGGGGTCCTGCTCTGCTTCAACCACCAGCCATCCAGAGTATCCAGCGGCGGCCAACGGTGTCAGCACGCGAGGATAGTCCACCATTCCATCGCCCGGCACGGTGAAGACACCGTCCAGGACCGCATCGAGGAAGCTGGCATCGCGATTGCGCACGCGCTCCAGGATGAACTGGCGGACATCCTTGCAATGTACATGGACGATTCGCTTTGCGTATTGCTCGGCCATCGAAGGCAGCTTGTTCCCCGCCCCGCCATACGTCAGGTGCCCGGTGTCGAGAAGCAGGCCCACGGCCTCACTGGTCCCTTCCATCATCCGGTCGACATCCTGCTGAGATTGCACAACCGTGCCCATGTGATGGTGATAGGCAAGGCGAAGGCCTTCTTTCTTCATGCGTTCGGCAAGCGCAGTGAGCCGGTCGCAGAAGCCCGGCCATTCGAGCCGCGCAAGATGCGGCCGCTGCGACACCGGAGCGAGCTGGTCGCCGTGCGTGCAGCGCGAGACCTCGGCGAACACCATGACTTCGCACCCGAGCGAGTGAAGCAGCTCGAAGTGGCGCGACATCGCATCCCATTCGGCGTCCGCGTCGCGCTCCAGCAGTCGACCGCTGTACCAGCCCGAGACCAGGCTGAGATCGTGCGCCTGGAGGATAGGACGCAGCTCGTTCGCCACGCGGGGAAACTTGTTGCCAAGCTCGACGCCTGTGAAGCCAGCCTCACGCGCCTGGCGTAAGCAGGTTTCGAGGCTGGTCTCCGCACCGAGCGAAGGCAGGTCATCGTTGGTCCACGTCAGTGGATTGATGCCGAATCTGACTCTCATTATTTGTCCCGGAGTTTCTCAATCTCGTCGCGGTAGCCTTCGAATGCCTTGGCGACATTCGGATTTGCTGAAACTTCGGGTAACGCCACATCCCACCAGGCGCCGCCCGCGTTTTCCCCGCCCGCAGGAGTTGTATCGATTACCAGCACAGTGGTTTTTGTCTCGGACCGGGATTTCGCCAGGCTTTCTTCGAGTTCTTTGATGCTGCTGACTTTGCGGGCCACAGCACCCAGCGAGGCCGCATGAGCCGCGAAGTCCACTTGCGGCGACCGTTCATCCAGCAGGTTATTGAATGCCTCTCCGCCACGTGACGTTTGGAGACGATGGATGCAGCCAAAGCCGCGGTTGTCCAATACGACGATCGTGAGTTTGAGACCCATGGCCACAGAGGTCGCGATCTCCGAATTCATCATGAGATAGCTGCCGTCGCCGACCATCACCACGACATCGCGATTCGGATCGGCGAGCTTCACGCCCAGGCCGCCAGCGATTTCGTAGCCCATGCACGAGAATCCGTATTCGAGGTGATAGCCGCCACCCTCCGGAACCCGCCAGAACTTGTGCAGATCGCCGGGTAGACCACCCGCGGCACATACGACGGTCGTGTTCCCGGTAGATAGTCTGTTCACGGCGCCAAGCACCTGCGCGTCGGTGGGAAGCCCCGTTCCTGCGTTCGCGGTCACCGAATTCACGGCGCGGTCCCACTCCTCCCGCAAGCGGCGCACCGTCGTCATCCAGTCTTCCCGGGCGGGTGATGCTCCCATGAGGGTTTCCAGTTCCTGCAGGGTGCGCGCCACGTCGCCTTGCAACGCCAATCCATCATTCTTGACCGCGTCGAGCCTGCACACGTTGACGGAAATGAGATCCTGTCCCGGGGCGGAGAACAAAGAATTGGAGGCCGTGGTGAAGTCTTGAAGGCGTGATCCGAGCGCGATGACTAGATCGGCTGTGCGCGCCAGCTCGTTTGCGGCACTCGAACCGGTGACGCCGATCGCGCCGACATTCAGCGGGTGATCGAAAGCCAGCGAGCCCTTTCCCGCTTGTGTCTCTGCCACGGGAATGTGATGGAATTTGGCGAAGTCGGCGAGCTGTGCCGCGGCGTCGGAATAAAGAACGCCGCCGCCCGCGATGATGAGAGGCTGCTTCGATCGGGCGATTCGCGCGGCCGCCGCACGCAGCTTGCCCGCGCTGGCACCGGGTCGAGTCGGCGAATAGACGCGCGGTTCGAAGAAACTTTCGGGATAGTCGTACGCCTCGGCCTGCACATCCTGCGGCAAGGCCAATGTGACAGGTCCGCATTCTGCGGGATCCAGCAGGACGCTGATGGCTGCGGGCAAGCTGCGCAGGATCTGCTCGGGGCGCGTGATCCGGTCCCAATACCGCGAAACCGGTTTGAAACAGTCGTTGGCCGAAATCGTAGGATCGCCAAAACTCTCCAGCTGCTGCAGCACTGGATCAGGCCTGCGGCTGGCGAATACGTCGCCGGGCAGCAGAAGCACCGGCAAGCGATTCACGTGTGCGACTGCCGCGGCGGTAACCATGTTGGTGGCGCCGGGACCGATCGACGTGGTGCACGCCAGGAATCGCCGCCGCCGATTCGCTTTCGCAAACGCCACGGCGGCGTGCGCCATCGCCTGCTCGTTATGTGAGCGGAGGGTGGGCAGACGATCGCGCACGCCAGCCAGCGCTTCACCGAGCGCGGCGACATTGCCGTGGCCGAATATTGCGAACACGCCCGGGATCAGCGCTGTGTTCTTGCCGTCGATGACGGTCTGTTGTGCGATGAGAAAGCGCACCAGCGCCTGGCTCATCGTGAGTCTCACGGTTTTTCCCATGATGTCAGCCCGCCGCCTGATTGCGCCCGGCGCGCCCGCCGTTTCTGTGAGTCAACCAGAATTCGATCAGCCTGCGATACCGGCTTGCCATGTCCGCGATGGCCGCTTCGTCGTTCATGACACCACGCAGCCAGCCGTTCGCCGCTGCGCTGAATATGCTTCGCCCCACCGCAAACCCGCGGCAAGTGGGCGTTTGCGCGGCGTCCGCGAACGAGGCCTGCAGGGATTCTTCAGGGGCGTCGAGCCCCAGCAGCAATGCGCCGTTGCACCACGGATCGCGCTCTTCGATGAGTTCTCCGATGGCGCGCCAACTCGCCGCCGATTGTGCCTCGAGTTTCCACCACGCCGGCCGGATACCGATGTTGTAGAAGCGCTTGAGCACACGGATGGTCGTGTCTTCCTCTACCTTTCCGTGACGCGGAGAGATGATTTCCAGCATGACGTCGCGGTCGAGCGCCTGCGCGGCATCGAAAAGTTCGCGTACGGCATGCTCCTGTTCGTAACGCAGCTCGATCGGGTCATCCGGATGATAGAAGACCAGGCACTTGATGACGTGGCTGACCGGCCAGCTGCGGATATGGGACGCGACGTTGTACGTTCCTTCGAACTTCAGCGGACGAGATCCCGGTAGTTCGATAGGACGCGCGACCCAGGTCCTGGAATGGGTCAGCTTCTCGAGCACCGGGGTGCCATGCCGCGAGTCGACGATCATTCCAAGATTCCCGGCAACGCCGGGGTCCGCCGCAACGCGATCCACCGCTGCCGCGATGAGCTTTTTGAACGTCGCGATGACTGCGCGAGGTTTGCCGTGGTCATCGACCAGTTCCTCGAGCTGCCGGCGATGATCAAAGGCGAGCACGAACAGATCGCCCTGGGGACGTCGTCGCACCGTGGTCGCGTGATGCATGTGCTGTATGACCGGATCAAGGTCCGGGCGGCGCACGGGCGTGGACCGGTTCATGAACTCCCGAAGCTCCGCTTCGCTTGGCATGGCGGGGCTGCAGGCGTGGCGGCTAACTACCAATGCGCCGCAGGCGTTGCCCAGGCGGCCGCTCTCCTCCAGCGAGGCTCCACGGAGCCAGCCGTACAAAAACCCGCTCAGGAATGCATCTCCCGCGCCGAGCACGTTGAGAACCTCGACGGGGAATCCCGGCACAACCAGCGCCTGGTCAAGATCATCGGGCACCGCGCCAGGAACGATGGCGCAACCGGTGGCGCCGCGCTTGATCACGATGGGCGCTTCAGTCAGGGAACGGATACGGCGGATGGCAGTCAGCACGTCGTCGCTTCCACCCGCGATGCGGATCTCTTCTTCGGTGCCGACCACCAGGTCACAAAGCGGAATCAATGGCTGCAGCGAAGCGGTCACCGTGTCGCTGGCCACGAATCGTGAAGCGCCGTCGCCGGCGGCGGTGAGCCGCCAGAGTACCGGACGATAGTCGATGTCCAGCACGCACTTCGTGCCGTTCTTCTTCGCCCATCGGAACGCCTGCTCTACCGCGGCGCGCGTGCGCTCCGTGGACAAATGTGTGCCAGTGACTGCGAATGCGCCGCTGCTCGCGATATACCGCTCGTCGAAATCGTCGACGCAGACGCCCATGTCCGCGCAATTTTCCCGAAAGAAGATGTGCGGATAGGAGCCGGTGCCTTCGATGCCGAGCACGACCGAGGCCGTCAGGCGATCCGGATCGGTCTTGACGTGGCTGACATCCGCGCCGAAGGCGGCCAGCGCTTCGCGCACGAAACGACCCATGTGTTCGTTGCCCACGCGCGTGAGCATGGAGCTCCGCAAGCCCAGGCGCGCTACGCCCGCGCAGAGGTTGGCGGAAGAGCCACCGAGATACTTGGTGAAGCTCTGCATGTCTTCCAGTCGGCCACCGATCTGTTCGCCATAGAAATCGACGGCGGCTCGGCCCAGGCAGATCAGCTCCAGAGGTCGCGTCATTTCAATTTCTCTTCTCGTCGGGGACGCCAGAAGTCGGCGTCAGCTTTCAGTGTCCACGCGTGCTCCTGCGTGAACTCGGGAACGGTGTAGGGATTGCCTGCGAGATGGCGGATGACCCAGGAGTAGTACATCGCGTAGCCCGGAGCAGCGCACTGACCGTGATCGCGCCCGGCGGGAATGTGAATGCTGTCGAAGGCGCGCACCTTCACCACGTCGTCGCCCAGCTCGGCATGGCCGTAACCTTCGGGTCGCGAAAACCGGTAGTGGTAAATCTCCGGTTGAGGGTGATGATGCGGCGGGTAGCTAGACCATCCACCGGGGAATGTCACGACCTCTCCGAGCACCAGCTCCGCTTCCTGCGGCGAATTGCGTCCGTCGAAGATGGTGCGCACGTAGCGCAGTGCACGGTCGTCGAGCAGTCCTTTGCCACGATGTTCGTTGGGGACCTGGTCGGGCGTGAATACGCGCGCGTCGAAGCGACGCAGATTCGCGCATTCATACACGGTCCACTCGGTATCACGGTGCGCTTCGATGATCGCGGCATTACCCGCCGCGGCGTGTACGCAGCTCGGGGCTTCGTCGAACAGTGAAGTGCGGGAGAAGTTGAACTGTTGGCCGTCGATGTCGCCGGAGACGGCGCCATCCATCAGCAACCAGGCAGTCTCACGAGCAACCGGAAGCCGGAGCTTTTCACCTGCCCGCATCCTCAGCACGCCGAGTGCGATGGCGGACGGATTGTCTTCGGCCAGCGTCGTTATCGGAGTGAATCCAGCCCCACAACCGTCGCGATGATTTTTCAGATGCTCTTTCATCTGTCGCGACGGTAGCGGATTGGAACAAAAGTTTCAACGTTCTATGTTTATGGAACGACGATTTCAGAGCGCCAGTTTCACTGGCTGGCCGCTGGTCAGCGACGCCTGTGCCGCGTCGGCCAATTTCAGCGCCTTGCGGCCGTCTTCCCCCGTGGCCAGTTCCACGGCCTTGCCCTCGAGAGCGGTCAGGAAATCGTCGAGTTCCAGGCGGTACGCAGCGGCATATCGCTCGAGAAAGAACGGCAACGCCGGCTCGGTGGAGTACCCCCCCTTGCCTGCCATCGTCACGCTGGTGGACGTGTGATTGCCCGCCGAGGCCGATCCTT
>JBIOZI010000232.1:0-2391 GCA_044871085.1 Steroidobacteraceae bacterium
CGCGGCGCGGTGAAGTGCACAGCCCCCGACGAATGTGACAGGAAAATGAGGAATGTCCCCATTTCCATTTCCCGCGGGTACGCGGTCGACATCATCCGCCGGCCGCGCAGCACCGGCAGCATCCTCAAGCCCATGTTGTTCGCCGCGATGCTCGAGGACGGCTTGCTGACACCGCGCATGCTGCTGCCCGACGTGCCGACGCACTACGAAGGCTTCACGCCCGAGAACTTCGACCGCCAGTATCGCGGCGCCGTGCGCGCCGACGAGGCGCTGGCCCACTCGCTCAACATCCCCGCCGTGCGCATGCTGAAGACCTACGGCGTCGCGCGCTTCGCCGACGTGCTGCGCGACGCCGGCATGTCGACGCTCACGCGCCCGGCCGACGACTACGGTCTCACGCTGATTCTCGGCGGCGCCGAGGGCAATCTCTGGGACATCACCGCCCTGTACGCCAGCCTCACCGACATCGCGCGCGCCGGACCGGCGGACCCGGCGCCGCGCTTCCGCACGCTCACCGCCCTCGCGAACGCGCCCGCAGGCGCGCGCGGCCCCTCGCCCATCGGCACCGGCGCGGCCTGGCTCACGCTCGACACTTTGTTAGAGGTGCCGCGGCCCGGCGAGGAGGGCCACTGGAAGAATTTCGCCTCCAGCCGCAGCATCGCCTGGAAGACCGGCACGAGCTGGGGACTGCGCGACGGCTGGGCCGTCGGCACCACGCGCCGCTACACGGTGGGCGTCTGGGTGGGCAACGCCAGCGGCGAAGGCCGGCCCGGCCTCACCGGCTCCACGATGGCGGCGCCGCTGATGTTCGCGATGTTCAATGGCCTGCCGGGCGCGGCGTGGCTGGATATGCCCACGCACGCGCTCGCGCAGATCGAGGTCTGCGCCAACGATGGCTACCTCGCCACCGACAGCTGCGAATCCGAGCGCATCCGGGTGCCGAAGGACGCGCGCTTCGAGACCCTATCCCCTCACAACCTGCGCGTACACCTCGGCCCTGACAAACAACGTGTCGACGGCGCTTGCGAGTCGCCCGGCCGCATGACCCACGTGCGCTGGTTCGCGCTGCCACCGGCCGAGGAGTTCTATTACCGCCGGGTGCATGCGGACTACCAACCGCTGCCGGAGCTGCGCGCCGACTGCGCGGCGGCGTCGGCCGGCTCGCGCGCCGGGGCCCGTCCGGCGCTGGCGCTGATATATCCGGATGCCGACGCGCGCGTCCTCATCCCGCGCGAGCTCGACGGCACGCGTGGACGCACCGTGTTCGAGGCCGTACACCGGCGCCGCGCAGCCACGATCTATTGGCATCTCGATGACCGATACCTGGGGGAAACGCACACTTTTCACAGCCGGGCGTTGGACATGGAGCCCGGCGAGCACATACTCACGCTCGTTGACGACACCGGCGAGCGCATCGCGCGCCGCTTCCAGGTGCTCGCCACGCGCAATTGAGGTCATGGCGAGGGTGTTGTGTTCGATGGATTCACGCTCGAGACGTTAGAGACGGAAGAAGTGTCGATTCGCCTGCGCCGCGGAGGATCCGGGCCACCGCTGTTGCTGTTGCACGGCTTTCCGCAGACCCATGCCATGTGGTCGAAAGTGGCGCCGCGCCTCGCCCAGCACTTCACGGTTGTTTGTCCGGACCTGCGTGGCTACGGCGGCAGCGGCAAGCCGGAGTCGAGCGCGAACCACGAAACGTATTCCAAGCGTGCGATGGCGCGCGACCAGATCGAGGTCATGAAGCAGCTCGGGTTCGAGAAGTTCTCGGTGGCCGGGCACGATCGCGGCGGTCGCGTCGCGTATCGCCTGGCGCTCGACTTCCCCGCAGTGGTCGAGAAGCTCGCGGTGCTCGACATCGTGCCCACCGGCGACACGCTGCGCCGCGCGGACTGGCGCTTCGGCATGGGGTACTGGCACTGGTTCTTCCTCGCGCAGGCGCACCCGATTCCGGAGCGCATGATCAGCGCGGACCCGATCGCCTTCCTGTTCCGCCACGGGCAGGCGTCGTCGGATTTCGAGGCATACGAGGACTATCTACAGAACGCGCGCGATCCCGCGGCGATTCACGCCATGTGCGAGGACTATCGCGCGGCGGTCAGCGTCGATTTCCAGCAGGACCAGGCCGACCGCGGCACGCGCAAGATCGAATGCCCCACGCTGGCCCTGTGGGGCGCCAACAGCGTCATCCCAAAGTGGTACGACGTGATGGGCGTGTGGAAGGAATGGGCCAACGACCTGCGCGGCGAGGAGATCGACAGCGGACACATGCTGGCCGAAGAGGCGCCCGACGCCACGTACCAGGCGCTGCGCCGTTTCTTCGGCTGAAAGGGGACAGGTCTATTTTCGCGGACGCGAAGAAGGACCAGCCCCCTAGCTAGTTCCCCTAGTGCC
>JBIOZI010000233.1:0-2837 GCA_044871085.1 Steroidobacteraceae bacterium
CGTGTCGCAGATCATCCAGAAATCCAGCCACGAGCCGGCCCCCTTGTTCTGGGTGACGATGGCCGGCTCACTGCCGATGAAATTCCGCGGCGTCGTCCAGGAGCGCGGGTTGGACGGGTCCGTGCTGGTCGAGTAGGTAGGCAGCGGCGTCTGCCAGACCATGTACCACAGGTTCTGCGGCGCGAAGAAGAAGAGGTGCGGCGCCGCGCGGTAGCCACGACCGATCGGTGTCGCGGTGTCCAGGTAGGTGTGCACCGCCGCGGCGGCCTGCGGCCAGTCCGCGAACGAGAAGTGCACCAGGTTCCAGCCCTGCGCAGGGCTGGCCGTCGTCGCATACACCTGCCAGGCATTGTTGTGGCGGACCACCGAGAAGTCCTTGATGGCCGCGATATCGGGATGCGCGGCGTCGGGCCTGGGCCCCGCCAGCACGCCGCTCGAGCTCCAGCGGATCGATGAGGGCAAGGTACCGGTCGGTGGCGTCGTGCCGCCGATGCGCACGAGCTGCCATTGCTGGTACGTGCCGTTGGCATCGGTCGTCTGCACGATGTTCGCGCCGTTCGCGGTCGAGGCACCCTGCACCGAGAGCGCTTTGTTGCTGTGCCGGTTGATCAGCCGTACGAAGCCGCCGCCGGCATCCACCAGCCGGAATTGCTGATTCACGCCGTTCAGATCGGTCCACTGCACGATCGGCGCATTCTCGGCGGTGGAGAATTGAAAGTCGTCGAGCACCTTGCCCGAGTGCCGGGATCTCAAGCGGTAGAACCCACCGCCCGAATCCACGAACTGCCACTGCTGCCAGGCACCGTCGCCGCGCGTCCATTGCGCGATGCGCGCGCCGTCGTTGGTGGCGAGATTGAAGACGTCGACCACCTTGCCGCTGTTGCGGTTCACGAGCACGTACGACGCGCTCGTGTCCACGGTTTGCGCCGGCGCGGAAGTCGCCGCGAGCGTGGTCAGACAGAGCGTGGCGAAAATATTCCACGTGCGCGCGCGAAGGCGCCGTGTCGAAACGGATCGAGCATCCATGGTCGTTCCCCCTTCATTCGTCGGGGACTGCGTTGCCCCGTCCCTTGGGCACGCTCATCGCAGCGCAACGTCCGTGCCGCCTGCCGTGCGCCGATGCCGCAGGCGGAATGTGATCGCTGACATTCCCGCCGGTCAAGCGGTATCTGGACGCACGTGGCGACGCGTGCGGCTGCGCGTCGCCGCGGCCCATCTAACTAGTGAGGGGCGCTCAGCGGCACGCAATCGTCCTCATCCGCGCTCATGGAGGCTCAATCACGCTCAATGCGCCGCCGGGGCGGCTGCCACCGCCTGCGTCCGCGTGCGCATGAAGGCGCCACCGAGCGTGGCCGCGATCGCCGCGCTGGCGGCGCCGAGCGCGAACGCCAGGTGATAGCCGGCATTCAACGCTTCGCGCGCATCCGCGCCTGCGGCGGTGACGGCGGCGGTACGCGAGGCCGCGAAACTCGCCAGCACGGCGAGCCCGAGCGCGCCGCCCATCATGAACGCCGTGTTCACGATGCCGGAGGCGAGGCCGGAATCGTTCGGACCCACGTCGCTCATGGCACCCAGCAGCAGCGGATTGAAGGCGACGCCGGCTCCGATGCCGAGCAGCACCATGCCGGGGAACACGTCGACCCAGAAATTGCCCGCGAGCGGCGCGCGCGCGAACAGCGCCAGGCCCGCGGCGGCCAGCAGCAATCCGCAGAACAGCGGCGTGCGGAATCCGAAGCGCATGACGATCTTCGCCGAGAGACCGAGCGAGAACGCGGCCATGATGAGGTTCGCGGGCAGGAACGACAGGCCGACCTCGAGCGCGTTGTAGTCGAGCACGAGTGTCAGATAGAGCGCCGAGATGAAGAACCAGGCGAACATCGAGGCCGCCCACAGCACGCCCACGGTGTTGGCCACCGCGACGTTGCGCAAGCGGAACATCGACAGCGGCATCAGCGGCTCCCGCACGCGCAGCTCGATGACGAGGAACGCCGCCATGAGCGCCGCTGCCGCGCCGAGCAGCGTCAGCGTGGCGGCCGACGTCCAGCCGAGCTCGTGGCCATTGACGATGGCGTACACGGCGAGCATGAGCGAACTGGTGACCGTGATCGCCCCCGCGAAGTCCAGGCGCACGGTGCGCTCGGGCAGGTGGTCGGGTGGCAGCAGCCGCAGACTGGCGAAATACACCCCGGCGCCGATCGGCAGGTTCACGAGGAAGATCCAGTGCCAGTTGAGCGCGGTCGTGAGAAAGCCGCCGAGCAGCACGCCGATGCTCCCGCCGGCAGAGCACACGAAGCCGTAGATGCCCATCGCCTTGGCGCGTTCACCGGTCTCGCTGAACAGATCCATGATCAACGACAGGGCGACCGCCGTGACGACCGCGCCGCCCAGGCCCTGGATCGCGCGTGCGGTGATCAGCATGACCCGGGAATTGGCGAGGCCGCATCCCAGCGAGGCGACGGTGAACAGCACCAGGCCGAGCAGGAACAGCCTGCGATGTCCGAACAGGTCGCCGAGCCGGCCGCCGAGCAGCAGGAAGCCGCCGAAGGTGAGCATGTAGGCGTTCACCACCCACACCAGCGCGGTTTCCGTGAAGTGCAGATCCTGGCGGATCGAGGGCAACGCGACATTCACGATGGTGGTGTCGAGCACGATCATGAGCACGCCGGAACACAGGACGTATAGCGCCCACCAGCGCTTGCGAACGTCGTCGAACATGAGAAGTCCTCGCTGCCGTTTCTATGGATATTGGTCGCTCGGCGCACGCCGGTTTCGACATGCGCCGGAAATGGGGACATCCGAAATGGGGACATTCCTCATTTAGTTGTAACAATCGAGCT
>JBIOZI010000234.1:0-6835 GCA_044871085.1 Steroidobacteraceae bacterium
TACGTGGTCGCCGACATGGCCGGCGCGGTGGACAGCCCGTTGTACGGCATGTTCGCGATGCGCGCCACGCTGCGCGACATCGCCACGCCCGATGGCGGCCGTCTCGGCGAGCACTTCATCGGCCAGCCCGACGACCCCGGCCGGCTCGCGATCAAGTGGGACGGCGAGTGGCAGATCACCTACGAGACCTTCCGCGACATGGGCGCCGCGTATGCCGTGGGCCTGGTGCTCATCTATCTACTGGTGGTGGGGCAGTTCGGCTCGTACGTGCTGCCGCTCATCATCATGCACCCATCCCGCTCACCATCATCGGCGTGATGCCGGGCCACGCGCTGCTCGGCGCGCAGTTCACGGCGACCTCGATGATCGGCATGATCGCGCTCGCCGGCATCATCGTGCGCAACTCCATCTTGCTGGTCGACTTCATCGACGCCGAGATCCGCTCCGGACGAGCGCTCGAGGACGCCGTGCTGCGCGCGGGCATCGTGCGCGCGAAGCCCATCGCGCTCACCGGGCTCGCCGCCATGATCGGCGCGTTCTTCATTCTCGACGATCCGATCTTCAACGGCCTGGCGGTCTCGCTGATCTTCGGCATCCTCGTTTCCACCGTGCTCACGCTGCTCGTGATACCGGTTCTCTACTACGCCTATCTCAAACGGCAGCCGGCGCCGCGCGCGCGCCAGGAGTCATAGTCATGGCACAGGTCATCGTGGTTGGAGCGGGCGTCGGCGGCGTCCCGTGCGCGTACGAGCTGCGCAGGAAGCTCGGCCCGGCGCATGGCGTGACGCTCGTGGGAGCGTCGCGATATTTCGAATTCACGCCGTCGAATCCGTGGATCGCGGTGGGCTGGCGCACGCGCCAGAAGACCCGCGTGGACCTGCGCGAGCCGCTCGAGTCGAAGGGAATCCAGTGGCTCGACGAGCCCGTCGTCGCGATCGACGCCGCGCACGGCGCGATACGGCTGCGCAGCGGCCTGGCGCTCGCCTATGACTACCTGGTCATCGCCACCGGACCCAGCCTCGCTTTCGAAGAGGTGCCCGGGCTCGGGCCCGCGGGCTTCACGCAATCCGTCTGCACGCACGAGCACGCGGTGCAGGCATGGGAGAAATACCAGGAGTTCCTGCGCGATCCGGGGCCGATCGTCGTCGGCGCCGCCGGCGGCGCGAGCTGCTTCGGCCCGGCGTACGAGTTCGCCATGATCCTCGACGCGGATTTGCGCAAACGCAAGCTGCGTGACCGGGTGCCGATGACGTTCGTGACCAGCGAGCCGTACATCGGGCACATGGGGCTGGGCGGAGTCGGCGACAGCAAGGGCCTCATGGAGTCCGAGCTGCGCCAGCGGCACATCAAGTGGCTGGTGAATTCGAAAGTCACCGGCGTGACGCCGGACGAAGTGAAAGTGACCGAGCATGACGAGGAAGGCAAGCCGAAGAAGGATCACGCGCTGCCGTTCAAGTACGCCATGGTGATCCCGGCCTTCAAGGGCGTGGATGCGGTCGCCTCGGTGCCGGAGCTGTGTAATCCGCGCGGTTTCGTGCTCATCGACGCGCAGCAGCGCTCGAGGAAATACCCGAACATCTTCGCCGCCGGCGTCTGCGTGGCGATACCACCCGTCGAAGTCACGCCCGTACCCACCGGCGCACCCAAGACCGGCTACATGATCGAATCGATGGTCAGCGCCATCTGCGCGAACATCGCGTCAGAGCTCGCCGGCAAACCGGCCGAAGCGCAGGCCACCTGGAATGCCATCTGCCTCGCGGACTTCGGCGACACCGGCGCCGCATTCGTCGCGCTGCCGGAGATTCCGCCGCGCAACGTCACCTGGGCCAGGACCGGCAAGTGGGTACACCTCGCGAAAGTCGCCTTCGAGAAGTACTTCCTGCGCAAGGTGCGCACCGGGTCGGTGACGCCGGTCTACGAGAAGTACGTGCTCAAACTACTGGGCATCGTCGCGCTGAAGGCCGGGAAGCCATGACCGCGCAGGCCCGCACCCGGGAAGCTACGGCTGGGCGTATGTGTTCCTACGCATGCGACGGAGCCGTGCGCCGCTGCAAGATCCGCAGCAGGCACCAGAGGGTATTCACATGAAATCCACCGCCGATCGTATCGATGAGATCGAAGAGTCGTTCGCACGCGCCGATGAGGACGGCGACGGCAGGATCAGCCTGACCGAATTTCGCGGCTTGATGCTGGAAGCCGACCGCCACATGCCCGACAACGCGGTAACCGGCAGCTTCCTCTCGATCGACACGGACCACGACGGCCGCATCGGCATCGCCGAGTTCCGTTCCTGGCGGCTGCGCGGTTGAGGCGCGCCATGGGCAAGAAGATTCTCGTCATCGACGCACATCCGGATCCGGCGCCTGGCCGCCTGGTGCACGCGCTCGCAGCCGAGTACGCGCGTGCGGCGGAAGCCGGCGGACACCTGACCCAGGTGGTGAGGCTGTGCGAGCTCGAATTTCCGTGGCTGCGCGGCGCGGCCGAATTCGCGGCGCGTCCGACCGGCGTCATCGCGTCTCAACAGGAGCACATCCGCTGGGCGGATCACCTCGCAATCATCTACCCGCTGTGGCTGGGGTCGATGCCGGCGTTGCTCAAAGCGTACCTGGAGCAGGTGATGCGCCCGGGTTTCGCCTTCGCCCAAGGCAGGGGCAAGGGCCTGCCGAAGAAGCTGCTGGCTGGAAAATCCGCGCGTGTCGTCGTCACCATGGGCATGCCTTCGCTCTTCTACCGGCTCTACTACCGCTCACACAGCGTGCGCTCGCTGGCGCGCAACATCCTCGGGTTCGTGGGATTCAAACCAGTGCGGATCAGCCTGGTCGGCAACGTGGAAGGCAACGCGAAGGCGCGCAATCGCGCCATCGGCGAGCTGCTCGCGCATGCGCGACGCGGCGAGTGAATCGTTTCGAGCCTGCGTACTGGCCGTCTCGCTGGCGATTCTTGCGGCGGATGCGAATGGCGGCGATACCGCGCGCCCGGAAGAGGCCATCGTTGCCGGCCTCTGCGAGGCCGAACCCGGCGGCCCGGCATGGCTCGATCGCATGCAGGCCGGGCTCTATCGGGCCACGTGCCTGTCGGCCGCGCGCTTCGACGGCCTCTTCGGCGGCGCGCGCCTCGAGGACGAGTATCAAGCTACCCACGGCAGTTTCTCGGCCGGCGCGTCGTGGAGCGAGCGCGAGCGAACGCACGCCGCGCTGCGGTTTCGCGCGCACGTGCAGCTGCCGCGGCTGAGCGGGCGATTCGCCGCCTTCATAGGCAGGGACGATCCCGACGAGCACGTGACCGAGCTGCGCAACGACCTGCCGAGGCAGTTCGGGCTCGAGGAGGACGGCGCCGTGCTGCTCGGCCTGGGCTACCGGCAACCGGCGCCCGGCGGCGGATATTTCGACGCGGGGATCGGCGCCTCGCTCGGCTCTCACGGGGGACCGTACCTCAAGGGCCGCTATCACCTCGTGCTGCCGCTCCTCGAACGCAACGTTCTGCGGCTCGGCGAGACCCTGTTCTGGCGGGACGGCGATGGCGTCGGCACCACGTCCCGCATCGATCTCGAGCGCTTGATCGCCGAGGATTTCCTGGCGCGCTGGACCGGCGCGGTGACGCTGGCGCAGCACACCGAGGGTGTGCGTTGGTTCTCCAGCGCCACGCTCTATCAGAATCTCGGCCAGGGTCGCGCGTTCGCCTACCAGGTTGGAGTCTCGGGAGAAACCGACCACGAGGTTCCGGTATTGGACTACGGACTACGCGTCATCTTTCGCCGGCGCATCCTGCGCGAGTGGCTGTTTCTCGATCTGCGCTCGAGCATCACGTGGCCGCGCGAGACACTGCTCGAACCGCGCGTGCGCAACATTGGAGTCGGGGCGGGACTGCAGATGCTGTTCGGTGCACCTGCGCGGCATCAGTCCGCGGATCTCGGCCAGTCCCCGCGCGCCAGTGCGGCGTCGATCTCCGACTCGGCGGAAAGCCAGTCGTCGACCTCGTGCCCCGGCTCGAAGCCACGATGCGCGGAACGGAAGTAGGCCGCCTCGGCGATCATCGCGTCGCGGGCCTCCGGCTCGATGTACGCCGAGCTGCGGGTCACGACGGAGTTTTCGGGCGGCGGCGCGGCACGCGTACGCTTGACGGGCTTGCGGCGGGTCGAATCGTTCATGGCTGATTCCCCAATGGGTGTGGGTGGACTATCGTCGGCAGCGAGCATCGCGCAGCGCGGCGCGCGCCGTGATTCGCGGCCGTGCGTACGCGCGTACGCAATGTCCGCAGCCGCGCTGGAGAATCGAGGAGAGTGCATCGTGATCGACATGAAGATTCCCGCGATGGGTCGGCTGCTCGTGCCGGCGCTCGCAGTCCTGGCCATGGCCTGGTTCACCGCGTGTACGAGCGCGACGGGCGCCGGTACGACCACCACGGGACGCAGCCGCGGCCAGGACGCGAGTGCTCTCGCACGGGGCGAACGCCAGTTCAAAGTGTCCTGTTCCGGTTGCCATGGAGCGGATGCCCGCGGCAATGGCCCGATCGCGCCACTCCTGCAGGTCCCGGTGCCCGATCTCACGCTGATCGCATCGCGCCGTGGCGGCACATTCCCCGAGGAAGAGATTTACCAGGTCGTCGACGGGCAGGCCGTTCTCGCCGCGCACGGCCCCCGTCACATGCCGGTGTGGGGCTATGAGTTCTTCGGCGACGATCCGGACGATGAGGTTGCGCACCGCCAGGCGACGGAGAAAGTAGACGGCGTGGTGCGCTTCCTGCGGTCGATCCAGCGCACGAAGTAGCGAGAGGACCCGGACGCGCCATTCAACGGTTCAACCGTGGGTGGTATCCGCCGGCAGTCCCGCCTTCTTCAGGACGTACGCCAGGGGGCAATAGCCCGTGAACGCCGACTGCGAGAGGTTCAAGCCGACGAGGACCGCGAGCGCGAGCCAATACGCGCTGACGAAATATGCGAGCACCAGGCTCACGAGGATCAGGAAGCCCGCGAGGGCGAAGACCGCACGTTCGAGCGACATGTTCTTGCTCCCCCATTCACCACGTTGGGCAGGTGCGGATAGTGAGAGAGAGTGCGGCGCGCGGGCATCCGTAGTACTCCGGACGCCGCTACGCGTGCCTGCGAATCGTGGGGGCGTCGCCGCCCTCGCAGACTCACGACATGAGCTATTACCTCTCGAAAACTTCATCGCGCCCGTTCGACACCGTGGTTGCCGACACGATCGAATGCCTGAAAGCGGAGGGATTCGGCGTGCTCACGGACATCGACGTGCAGGCCACGCTCGAGAGCAAGATCGGCGCGCACATTCCCCGGTACCGGATTCTCGGCGCGTGCAATCCGCGCCTGGCGCACCAGGGCCTCGAGCTCGAGAACAAGCTGGGCGTGCTGCTGCCGTGCAACGTGGTCGTGCGCGAGGGCACGGACGGCCAGGTGGAAGTGGCCAGTGTCGACCCCGTGAATGCCATGGAACGCACCGGGAACCCCGCGCTGGCGGCCACCGCGCAGGAAGTGCGCGCGCGGCTGCTGCGGGTACTGGCGGCCATCGCCGCCTGAGCAGCCGTGGCTGCGGGCGGGTCGTGGCAGACCGCCTCGATGTGTTCGGCTTGCCGCCGGTCACAGTGCGCGCGGGAGCGCCGACTTCGCGAGCAACGCCTCGAGTTTTCGATCGTAGTCATACACGTCTTCGAAGAAGAGTGCGCCGCCATCGGTGTCCATCACCACTGTGCCGTAGAGGATGAACACCGGCACCGGTCGCGCGAGGCGCACCGTCAGGGAGGCGCTCGCGCAGGTTGCCGCCTCGATCGCGTCGGCATTCCAGTCGCCCGGCGTATCCTTCAGTAGATAGGCAGCGAGCGCGCCGGCATCGCTGACCCGGATGCAGCCGTGGCTGAAGGCGCGCCGGTCGCGCGCGAACAGCTGCGCCTCGGGCGTGGAGTGCAGGAATACGCTGTAAGGATTGGGCAGGACGAACTTGATCAGGCCCAGCGCATTGTTCGCGCCCGGCCGCTGCCGCAGCCGTGCGCGGCCGGCGCGCAGCGCAGCGACGCTCGCGGCGGCGGTGGGCAGCACTTCGGCATCGTCGCCGTCACCGCGCACGATCTCCATGTCGTGGCGCACGAGGTACTCCGGATCGCGGTCGATCAGGGGCAGCAACTCCTCGCGCACGATGCTTTGCGGCACGTTCCAGTACGGCCGGAAGATCACTGCTTCGATCGCGCTGTCGAAGATGGGCGTCTGCTGCACCGTCTGGCCGACGATGACGGGTATCCTGGTTGGCACCGACCCGGCCGTCGCGTCCGCCGGATCCGGCAAGGTGTAGAGCACGTACTGCGGCACGTTGACGATCACCGCGGGCGGATCGATGTCGGGCATCCAGCGCCAGCGCTCCATCGTGAGCTCGATCTGCAGGACGCGCCTCGAGAAAGGCACGGTGAGCGCGGCGAAAGTCCTCCGACCCAGCACGCCGTCGGCTTCGAGCCCGTGACGCCGCTGGAAATGCGCGACTCCCGCGGCGAGCTCCGCGTCGTAGATCGGTTCGGCGGCGGGGCCGGCGCGCGGCGCGGGCGCATCGCCGAGCTCGGCGAGCAGCCAACGCAACTTTTCGGCGCCGTCGTATGAGTCGCCTGCCTCCAGGGATGAATTGGCCGGGGGCGGCAACGAGGTGAGATCGGTCCGCAATCCCCGATATCTCGCGAGGGCCTGCTTCAGGGCACGGTACTGCGAGGAGCGCGGCTCGAAGGTCTCGAGCACCGCCAGCGCATCGTCGGCGCTCGCCAGCCGCCGCAGCGCCGCGGCGCGGTCGAGCGGCGCGCGCCGGCGATGCAATGCATATCCGGCGGCGCGCGGATCGACACG
>JBIOZI010000235.1:0-24035 GCA_044871085.1 Steroidobacteraceae bacterium
TCGAAGGCGCGCTGCAGACCGGCTACGAGGACTGGACGCCTTATCTTCCCTGCGACCGCGCCGTGGCCATGCCCACGCCCATCGACGGTCCACGCACGCCGTACACGCGCGCGCTGGCGCGCGCCGCGGGCTGGCAGTGGCGCATTCCCCTGCAGGAGCGCATCGGCAACGGCTACGTGTATTCCAGCGCGCACACCACCGACGAGCAGGCGCTCGCCGATCTGCTCGAGGTGACCGGACAGCAGCCGCTGGCCGAGCCGCGCGTACTGCGCTTCACCACCGGCCGGCGCAAGAAGTTCTGGAACCACAACGTGGTGGCGCTCGGGCTCGCGTCCGGTTTCCTCGAGCCGCTGGAGTCGACCAGCATCCACCTGGTGTGCAGCGGCATCTACAACCTGCTCGATCATTTCCCCGACACCTCGTTCGATCCGGCGACCATCGCGAGCTACAACGCGCTGCTCGGCGACGAGATCGAGCGCGTGCGCGACTTCATCGTGCTGCATTACTGCCTCACGCAGCGCGACGACACCTCGTTCTGGAACTACTGCCGCACCATGGCGATTCCGGATTCGCTCGCGGAGCGCATCGAGCTGTATCGCGGCACGGGGCGCATCTTCCAGCGGCGCTACGAGTTGTTCGTCGACCTGAGCTGGTTCTGGATCTTCGAAGGCATGGGCGTGGCGCCGCGCGACTATGACCCGCTGGTCGACTCGGTCGATTTCGAGCAGGTGAAGCGCATGATGGTGGCGACGCACCAGAAGGTCGTCACCGATCTCAACGCCACACCCAGCCACGACAGCTTCTTCGCGGCCGCGAACGCGCGCGTGGCGGCGGCCGCGGGTGCGCGCCGGGCGGCGGCGCAGAGCGCGGCGGCGGCGGCCGAGACGGCGACTCCGGCGGCGGGCTAGCGCGTGACGCCCGCCACCAAACTACTCGCCGGCGTCGAGCTGGGCGGCACCAAGTGCGTGTGCATCCTCGGCACCGGTCCCGACGACGTGCGCGCGCTCGAGCGCCTGCCCACCGGCGAGCGCGAGGAAACGCTGCGCCAGATCGAAGCCGTGCTCGATCGCTGGCGGGCGCAGTTCGGCGCGCCGCGCGCGCTCGGCATCGCCTCGTTCGGCCCCATCGATCTCAAGGCGGATTCGCCCACCTACGGCTCCATCACCTCGACCACCAAGCACGGCTGGCGCGATACCGACGTCGCGCGCCGCCTCGCGCGCCGCGTCGCCGTGCCGGTCGGGTTCGACACCGACGTCAATGGCGCGGCGCTCGCCGAAGGGCGCTGGGGCGCGGCGCGCAACCTGCAGGATTTCGCATACGTCACGGTGGGCACCGGCATCGGCGTGGGCTCCATCGTGCGCGGCCGGTCGATCTTCGGCATGAACCACACCGAGCTCGGCCACATCCGCGTCGTGCGCAAGGGCGGCGACAAGTTCGCGGGCGTGTGTCCCTTCCACGGTGACTGCATCGAGGGTCTCGCGTCGGGTCCGGCCATCGAGGCGCGCGCCGGAATGCCGGCCTCGAAGCTGCCGCCCGATCATCCCGCCTGGGAATTCGTCGCGCACGGGCTCGCGCAGCTGCTGCACATCATGGTGCTGACGACGGCGCCGACGCGCATCTTCCTCGGCGGCGGGGTGTTGAGCGCGCAGGTGCACCTGTTCGAGCGCATCCAGGTGGAGCTCAAGCGCAGCATCAATGGCTACGTCCAGGCGCCCGAGCTCGAGCAGGGAATCGCGCAGTTCATCGTGCCGCCCGGGCTCGGCACCATGGCCGGCCCGCTGGGCGCGCTCGCGCTCGCGGCGGATGCGGAAGCGGATGCCGCCACGACCAAGACACCGATCGCCGCCTTGCGATGAACGGCCGCGCCGGCAGTGCTTCGAATGGCAGGGGCATGCAGCTCTCGGGCACCAATCTCGAGCGTGCCGGTGACCACAACCAGCGTGTGACGCTGCACGCCATCCGCGTGAACGGGCCGATCACGCGCGCCGAGCTCGCGCAGATCACCGGCCTCACGGCGCCGGCCATCGCCAACATCACCAAGCGCCTGCTGGGCGAGAACCTCATCAAGGAGGCCGGCCGGCGGCGCGGCGGCCGCGGCCAGCCCGCGACCAAGCTGGTCATCAACCCCGACAGCTGGTTCTCGATCGGCCTCAACGTCGACCGTGACCACATCACGATGGTGGTGCTCGATTTCGAAGGTCGCGTGCGCGCGCGCGCCTCCACCGAGGTGAACTTCGCGCTGCCGAAGGACGTGGAGCAGTTCTTCAAGAAGGGCGCGGGCAAACTACTCGCCAAGGTCGGCATCGGGCGCGAGCGCCTGGTCGGCGTCGGCGTCGCGCTGCCCGACGACATGCCGCGCGCGGCCACGCTGCCGCAGCAGCCCGCCAGCTACGGCGTCTGGGCATCGACCGACGTGGCTTCGCTGGTCATGGGCACGCTGCACGTGCCGGTGTTCGTCGAGAACGACGCGGCCGCCGCCACCATGGGCGAGATGCAATTCGGCCTCGGCAAGAAGCACCAGACGTTTTTCTACGTGCTGATCACCGCGGCGCTGGGCGGCAGCCTGGTCATCGACGGCAACCACTTCCGCGGCGCCTCCGGGCGCAGCGGCGAGCTCGGCATGCTGCGTGGCCGCGACGATACCGGCCACGAGCGGCAGATCCAGAACATCGTGTCGCTGTCCGCGCTGTACAGCCGGCTCGCCGCGCAGGGCATCCGGGTGTCGGCGCCGCACGAGCTCACCGGCCTCGATTCGAAGGGTCAGGCCATCATCGATGCCTGGGTGGAGGCGGCGGTCGACGCGCTGATCGACCCCGTGCTCAGCATCAACTGCCTGGTGAATCCCGAGGCCATCCTGATCGGCGGGCGGCTGCCGGCGGACATCGTCGACCGGCTCGCGACCAGCCTCAACCAGCGGCTCGAGTCGTACGCGGGCACGGTGCCGGCGATCGCGCCCGTCTCGCGTGCCGCGCTGTCCGACGACGCGCCGGCGGTCGGCGCCGCCATCCTGCCGTTCAGCCACCGGCTGCTGCCGACGCGCACCGCGCTCATGAAGGTCGCGGCGGCATAGAGCACAGGTCCGATTGAAAACTTCAGAGAGGGGTACGATGGAATCTAACTACAAGGGAATGCGCGCGGGTTTCGCCACGGTCACCACACTGTTCTTCATGTGGGGCTTCATCACCGTGTCGATCGACCCGCTCATCGCGGCGCTCAAGGCCATCTTCGAGCTCAACTACGCGCAGGCCATGCTCACGCAGTTCGCGTTCTTCATGGCGTACTTCGTGGTGTCGCTGCCGGCCGCGGTGCTGATCGCGCGGCTCGGGAACAGCAAGTCGATCCTGTTCGCGCTCGGGGTGATGGTGGTGGGCTGTCTCATCGTGCCGGCCGCCACGCACTTCGACACGTACTCGCTGGTGCTCGTGGCGCTGTTCGTCATCGCGAGCGGCATCACCATCCTGCAGGTGGTCGCGAATCCGCTGGCCGCGGCCCTGGGCCCGCCGGAGCGCTCGCATTTCCGGCTGACGTTCTCGCAGGCGTTCAATTCCCTGGGTACCTGGCTCGCGCCGAAACTCGTGTCGGGCATCATCCTCGCGGGCGGCATCTTCGCCGTCACCCACGGCGCAAAGGTCACCGACGCGCTGCGCGAGGAGTCGTTCCGCAGGATCGACTACGTCTTCTTCGCCATCGCGGGTGCGCTGGTGCTGCTCGCGGTGTTCATCTTCGCGTTCCGCCGACTGCTCGACGTGGCGAAGCCCGTCGACGCGGATCAGCCGCCGTCCTTGTGGGCGGCGCTGATCGCCATCCTGTCGGCGCTCAAGTCGCCCTGGGCGTTGCTCGGCTCCGGCGCCATCTTCCTGTACGTCGGCGCCGAAGTTTCCATCGGCAGCGCGATGACCAACTTCCTGCACGAGCCGGACATGCTGAACATCCCGCTCGAAGAGGCCGGCAAGATGGTGAGCTATTACTGGGGCGGCGCGATGGTCGGCCGCCTCATCGGCAGCGCACTGCTGTTCCTGGTGAAGGAGCGCGCGCCGTGGCTGCTCGCGGCCTTCGCGCTGGGCGCGGCCACGCTGTGTCTGGCGGTATCGCAGCTGCACGGCACCACCGCCGCGTATCTCGCGCTGTCCATCGGCCTGTTCAACTCGATCATGTTCCCGGTGATCTTCACCGCGACACTCGAGCGCTCGAGCGCGGCGCCGGCGGCCACTTCGGGGCTGCTGTGCCTCGCCATCGTCGGCGGCGCGGTGCTGCCGTACGTCTATGGCACCATCGCCGACAGCGCCGGGCTGCACACCGCCTATTTCCTGCCGGCGGCGGCCTATCTGCTCATCGTGGTGTTCGCGGTGGCCGCCACGCGGGCCAGGCTCTACGTGCACGGCGCCGCGGCTTCCGCCGCGGGCGGACATTGATACGAGGCAGCCAGGCAGATGGACCCGGTGGCGAAGGAAACAGGCGAGCGCATCCACGCCCTGCACGGCCGGCTCTCGGGCTGGCTGTGCGACGCCGCCTATCCACTGTGGTCGACGCGCGGCGTGGATCCGGCGGGCGGCTTTCACGAGCGGCTCACGCAGGCGGGCGAGCCGCTGGCGGAGCCGCGCCGCGCGCGCGTGAATCCGCGGCAGGCCTATTGCTTCGCGGTGGCGCCGGCGCTGGGCTGGCGCGGTGACGTGGCGCGGCTGGTCAAACACGGGCTCGACTACTTCATCGCGAAGTATCGCCGTCCCGACGGGCTGTTCCGGACGCTGGTGAACGCCGACGGTAGCCCGCGCGATGAACGCGCGCTGCTCTACGACCAGGCGTTCGCGCTGCTCGCCTTCAACGTCGGCGCCAGCGTGGGCGATGCGCGCGCGGAGCGCGAGCGGCAGGCCATCGAGCTGCTGCGCATGGTGATGATGCTCACCAAGCGCGCGGACACGGGCTTCGACACCGGCGTGCCGGCCAGCCTGCCGCTGCAGTCGAACCCGCACATGCACCTGTTCGAGGCGGCGCTCGCGGGCTGCGAGGTGTGCGCGGAGAGCTCGGCCTGGAAGCAGCTCTCGGACCAGCTGGCGGAGCTGGCGCTGTCGCGCTTCCTCGATGGCAACGGCGCGCTGCACGAGTTCTTCGACGAGCAGTGGAAGCCCGCGCCCGGAGTCGAGGGCCGCATCGTCGAGCCCGGGCACCAGTTCGAGTGGGCCTGGCTGCTGCTGCGCTGGGGCGGCCCGGGACGTGGACAAGTGGATGCACGCGCGAAGGCGGCCGCATTGAAGCTCATCGACGTGGGCGAAACGCATGGCGTGCGCGACGGCCTCGCGTTCAACAGCATGCTCGACGATTTCTCCGCGCACGATGCCGGCGCGCGGCTGTGGCCGCAGACCGAGCGGCTCAAGGCCGCGGCATTGGCGGCGCGGCTGACGGGCGAGGCGCGGTATTTCATCATGACCATCGCGGCCGTCGAAGGGCTGCAGCGCTATCTCGACACGCCGCTGCCGGGGCTGTGGTTCGATCGCATCGACCCGCAGGGCAAGGTAGTCGACGAGCCCGCGCCTGCGAGCAGTTTCTATCACCTGGTGGCCGCCGTCGCCGAGCTGAGCGCGCTCGCGCGGTCAATCTAGTCGCGGCGCCGCGCGCCGCCGTCTAACTGTCATGGCCGGCCGTCCGGCGACACATTACCATTGGCATGGGCGCGGGGAGAGCGCCTGGCCATGGGAGCGAATCATGAAATCACTGCGGGTCGCGGGCGCATTGGCGGCTCTGCTCACGGCTGCGGGTGTCGCCGGTGCGCAGGACATCTCCAGCCGCGGTGGATTCCTGGTGCGCGGCAACCTCGAGTTCGGCGGCGACGAGCTCGTCACCATCGACTTCGAAGACGGTGACTCTCAGGAGATCAGGGCGGGGCAGGGCGTAACGGCGGCCGGCGGCGGCTGGTTCCGGCCCATCGCGGACCACCCGTTCGAGATTCAAGCGCTCATCGGCTTCAAGTACGTCACTTCGGCGGCGGAGAATGCCGACATCAACGTGTCGCGCGTCGTGCTCGAGCTCGATGCGCTGTACCGTTTCGAAAATGACTGGTGGACGAGCATCGGCCTCACGCACCACGCGGGCCCCGAGCTCGACGGCGACGACTTCTTCGAGGACATCTCGTTCGATGACGCCACGGGCGTCACATTCGGCGTGGGCTGGAAGTGGATCGGGCTCCACTACACGAGCATCGAGTATTCGAGCGAGTTCTTCGAGGACGTGGACGCGAGCTCGGTCGGTCTGAGCTTCACGTACCAGTTCGGTAAATGAGGGGCCGGCAGATCGGATTCCGATCTGCCGGCCCGCGTCGATCCGTGCGAAAGTCAGCTGGCCGGCGACTAGTTGGCCGGACGGGGGCCCGTCGACTCGCGGCACACCATGCGGTACGGGATTTCCACGTTCTTCGGCGGCACGTCGTCGCCCAGCGAGCGGAACAGCATGTCGGCGGCCTGGTGCGCCATCTCGTACGTGGGCTGGTGGACGGTCGTCAGGCGCGGCCAGATGACCTGCGCCACGTAGCTGTCGTCGAACCCGGCGACCGAGAGCCGGTTCGGGATCGACAACCCCATTTCGTGGGCAGCCATGATGGTGCCGGCGGCCATGTCGTCGTTGCTGGCGAACACCGCCGTGGGACGGGTGGCGCGCGACAGCAGGCGCCGTGCGGCGGCCAAGCCGGATTCGAACGTGAATTCGCCCCGATCGACGAGCTGCGGGTCCACGTCGAGACCGTGCGCGCGCAGTGCGAGCGTGTAGCCCAGGTAGCGCTGCTCGGTGACCGGATGTCCCACCGGGCCATTGATGAAGCCGATGCGTTCGTGGCCCAGCGCGATGAGGTACTCCGTCATCTCGCGCGCGGCCGCGACGTCGTTCATGTAGACGCAGGGATAGACGTCGAGATCGAACGTCGGCGCGATGCGCACGAAGCGGATGCGGTGCTTCTGCAGCTCGGCCAGCACCTCGACCGAGTCGGACAGCGGCGGCGCGAGCACCACGCCGTCGAGATGCGATTCGAGCACCAGGCCGGCCAGGTCGCGCACGCTCGACAGGTCGTTGCCCTCGCAGGGATGCACCAGCAGCCGGTAGCCGCGCGTGTGGCAGCGCTCGAGCGCCCCCTTCTGCAGGTCGACTACGTAGTTAGCGCTGGGATTCTGATAGATCATCCCGATGAGATTGCTGCTGCGGCCCGCGAGGCTGCGCGCGGAAAGACTCGGGTGATAATTGAGCTCTTCGACTAGTTTGAGCACCCGCGCGCGCGTCTCGCTGCGCACGTTTGGCTCGCTGTTGAGAACCCGCGAGACTGTCTTGATCGAGACACCCGCGGCCTTCGACACGTCATGAATGGTTATGCGGCTCATAACAACGCCCCCCTCTAGCGTCGCCGGATTGTCTGCGCTGTCAGACAGCGTTGTCAAACTGGAGCCATTTTTGCAAGGCGGCAGGATTTATTAGGTAAATTACAGATGGAAAATGATGGGGCAGCCCGTTGACAGCGCTGTCTAATGAGGCGCAGTCTCCGCAGTCTTTGGAGCAGGATGGTGATGGGAAATACAGCGCTTTCAGGCGCGGATCCGCTTGGCGCGGATCCATTCGATGCTTCGGCGGTTCTCGGACTCGTTGCTGATGTTGGTGGAACCCACATCCGTTTCGGCATAGCCGTTGGCGGGCCGGAATCGGCGTCCGTCAATGTTCATTGCGTGCGGCGTTATCCCGTGCGTGCCCACGAGTCACTGGCACACGCTGCCGAGCATTACCGCAGCGGCACACCCGGAGTGCCCACCGCGTTGAATCGCGCCGCGGTCGCGGTCGCCGGCCGCGTCGATGAAGATCGCGTGCAGCTCACGAACAGCGCCTGGTCCTTCTCGGCGCGCGCGCTGTCGGAGTCGCAGCGCTTCAAGGACCTCCAGGTCATCAACGATTTCGAAGCCGTCGGCCATGCGGTCGGCGTGCTGCGCGCGGCGGACCTCGTTCCCATCGGCCCGCAGCGCATTTCCCTGCCCGTGACCAATGGCGTCTGCGCCATCGTCGGCGTCGGCACGGGTCTCGGGGTGGGCGGCGTGGTCGCCAACCGCAACGGCTTCACCGTGCTCGCCACCGAGGGCGGACATGCCAGCTTCGCGCCCACCAACGAGCGCGCCATCGAGCTGCTGCGCTGGCTGCGCAAGAAATACGGCCGTGTCTCGGCGGAGCGCGTGCTCTCCGGGGTGGGCCTGGCGAACATCCACATGGCGCTGTGCGAGGCGGCCGGGCATCACCACCCGGAGCTGTCGGCGGCGGAGATCACCACGCGCGCCGCGGCCGGCAGCGACGAGCATTGCGTCGAGGCCGTCGGGCTGTTCTGCGAGCTGCTGGGCTCGTTCGCCGGCGACGTCGCGCTCACCATGGGCGCCTGGGCCGGCGTGCTGATCTCCGGCGCGATGCTGCAGCACTTCGACCGGGACATGCTCGAGCGCCGCGTGCGCGCCGGGTTCGAATACAAGGGACGCTTCGCGCCTGCGATGCGCTCCGTGCCGCTCGAGAGCATTTCGCATCCCCACGTCGAACTGCTCGGAGCCGCGCGCCTACTGCTCCACTCATGAAGCATTCCGTTCAGAAGTTCGTTCTGTTCGGCGCGACCGGCGATCTCGCCCAACGCATGATCTGGCCCTCGCTGTATCACCTGTGCCGTGAAAAGCAGGTGCCGCCGACGCTCACCTTCGTCGGCTCCGCGCGCAACCCGATGCCGAACGAGGAATTCCGCAAGGTCGTCGAGGCGGCGTTGCGCAAGCACGTGCCCGCCGAGTACCTCAAGGAAGATGCGCTCGCGGACCTGCTGACGCGCGTCAGCTACGCCCCGTTCGAAGCCGGTGACGGCAGCGCCAAGGGCACGGAGGCGCTGCGCTCCGCGCTCGACGGCAGCAATCGGATCCTCTATTTCATGGCGACGTCGCCGAAGTTCTACGGCCCGACCTGCCTGAGCCTCGCCGCCGCGGGTCTCGCCTGCGATCTGTGCCGCATCATCCTCGAGAAGCCCATCGGCATGGACTACGCGTCCAGTGTCGCCATCAACGAGGCCGTGGGCAGCGTGTTCCACGAGGACCGGATCTTCCGCATCGATCACTATCTCGGCAAAGAGGCGGTGCAGAACCTGCTCGCGCTGCGCTTCGCGAACTCGCTGTTCGAGCCCCTGTGGAATGCGTCGTCGATCGATAACGTACAGATCACTGTGGCCGAAACCGTCGGGCTCGAAGGCCGCTGGGGCTACTACGACGACTCCGGTGCGCTGCGCGACATCGTGCAGAACCACATGCTGCAGCTGGTGGCGCTGGTCGCCATGGAGCCGCCGCACCTGTTCGAGCCCAACGAGGTACGCAACGAGAAGACCAAGGTGTTGCGCAGCCTGCGTCCCATCACGGCCGCCACCGTGGCCGCCACCACCGTGCGCGGGCAGTACGCCGCCGGCAGCGCGGGCGGGGCCGCCGTGCCGGGCTACAACCAGGAGCAGGGCGCCCAGGAAAGTCCGAAAAAGGGCAACAGCGACACGGAGACATTCGTCGCGCTGCGCGCCGAGATCGACAACTGGCGCTGGGCCGGCGTTCCTTTCTACCTGCGCACCGGCAAGCGCATGCAATCGCGCCGCACCGACATCGCCATCCAGTTCAAGACCGTGCCGCACAACATCTTCGCGGCGGACGAGCCGAACCTGCAGGCGAACCGCATGGTGATCCACCTGCAGCCGCAGGAGAGCGTGACGCTCGAGATCCTCAGCAAGCAGCCCGGGCTCGAAGGCGTGCGCCTGCGCGAGGTGCCGCTCGAGCTGTCGCTGCCCAAGGACGAGAGCGGCGGGCGCACGCGCATCGCCTACGAGCGCCTGCTGCTCGATGCGTTCAAGGGCAACACCACGCTGTTCGTGCGCCGCGACGAGGTCGAGGCGGCATGGAGCTGGATCGACGGCATCCAGACCAGTTGGCGCTCGACGCGCCAAACCGTGAAGCCGTATCCTGCCGGAACCTGGGGGCCCACCGCCGCGATTGCGCTGACCGAGCGCCACGGCCACAGCTGGTATGAATAACCATCATGGCGACCCAGAAGCTTCTCAGCGTCATCGTCGAAGTCACCGAGCGCATCGGTGGGCGCTCCGCCGCCGCGCGCGGCGAATATCTCGAGCGCACGCGTAAGCGTAAGCTGGTCGAGCCGGCGCGCGGCAAGCTCGCCTGCGCAAACCTCGCGCACGTCATGGCGGCCTCGGGCGAGGACAAGGCGAAGCTGCAGCAGTCGGTCATCCCCAACATCGGCATCGTCACCTCGTACAACGACATGTTGTCGGCGCACCGGCCGTACGAGCCCTATCCCGAGGTGATCCGCGCCGCGGCGCGCCTCGCCGGCGCCACCGCGCAGGTGGCGGGCGGCGTGCCCGCGATGTGCGACGGCGTCACGCAGGGCCGCGCGGGCATGGAGCTGTCGCTGTTCAGCCGCGACGTGATCGCGTTGGCAACGGCGGTTGCACTCTCCCACGAGGCGTTCGACGCCGCGTTGTTGTTAGGCATCTGCGACAAGATCGTGCCGGGGCTGTTCATCGGTGCGGCCTCGTTCGGCCAGATGCCCATCATCCTCGTGCCGGGCGGCCCCATGCCCACCGGCAGCATCGCCAACAAGCAGAAGGCCGAGGTGCGGCAGCGCTATGCCGAAGGGCTGGCCACGCGCGACGAATTGCTCGCGGCGGAGATGGGCTCGTACCACGACGCGGGCACCTGCACGTTCTACGGCACCGCCAACTCCAACCAGATGCTGATGGAGCTCATGGGCCTGCACGTGCCGGGAGCGGCGTTCGTGAACCCGAACACCCCGCTGCGCCACGCGCTCACCGTGGCCGCCACGCGCCGCGCGGCGCAAACCACCGCGCTCGGGGCCCATTACCTGCCGTTCGTCGAAGTGATCGACGAGCGGTCGTTCGTGAATGCCATCGTCGGCTTGATGGCCACGGGCGGCTCCACGAATCACGTCATCCACCTGGTGGCGATGGCGCGCGCCTGCGGGCTCACGATCACGTGGGACGACATGGCCGACATTTCGCGCGTCACGCCGCTGCTGGCGCGCGTGTATCCGAACGGCGAGGCCGACGTGAACCAGTTCCACGCGGCCGGCGGCATGAGCTTCGTGATCCGCGAGCTCATCGATGCGGGCCTCGCGCATTCGGACGCGATGACGGTCTGGGGTCCGGGCCTCGGCGCCTACGCGCGCGATCCATTCCTCATCGACAACCAGCTCGAGTGGCGCGACGCGCCCGGGAAATCGCACGACGAGAAGATCCTGCGTCCGGCGGCCAATCCGTTCAGCGCCGACGGCGGGCTCAAGCTGCTGCGCGGCAACCTCGGGCGCTCGGTCATCAAGACCTCGGCCGTCGACCCGAAGTACTGGGAGATCACGGCGCCCGCACGCGTGTTCGAATCGCAGGAGGCGCTCGCGGCCGCGCTCAAGGCCGGCATCGAGGGCGATTTCATCGCCGTGGTGCGCGGGCAGGGTCCGCGCGCGAACGGCATGCCCGAGCTGCACAAGCTCATCCCCGCGCTGTCGGGGCTGATGGCCAAGGGCCGGCGCGTGGCCATCGTTACCGACGGCCGCATGTCGGGTGCCTCGGGCAAGGTGCCGTCGGCCATTCACCTCACGCCCGAAGCCGCGGCGGACGGGCCGATCGCCAAGCTGCGCGATGGAGATGTGATCCGGCTGGACGCGCGGGCCGGCGTGCTCGAGGCGCAGGTCGACGCGGCGACTTTCGCCGCGCGTGAGGCGGTGAAACCGCAGGCGATGGATACCACCTACGGCGTGGGGCGCGAGCTGTTCACGCGTTTGCGCGAAGGCGCCACTCCGGCGGACGAGGGCGCGTCGATCCTCTAGCAGGGGTGGTACCGGGAAGGGGTTTGCCGGGGTTCGAGTCTCGCCGGCACACCTATCTTCATATTGTTCCGTTCATCGCGCCGTACCCGATTTCCCGCAGTATTCGGCGCGATCTGCATCCGAAACCTCGACGCACCGACACGAACCCCGGCAAACCCCTTCCCGGTACCACTCGCGGGTGTACCATTTGCGGCTCACGCGGAAGGGGCGAAAAGAATGAAGACGCGCGCTGCCGTTGCCTGGAAGGCCGGCCAACCTCTGGAAGTGACCACGGTCGAGCTCGCCGGCCCCAAGACCGGCGAAGTGCTGGTCGAGATCAAGGCCTCCGGCGTCTGCCATACCGATGAATTCACGCGCTCGGGCGGCGATCCGGAAGGGCTGTTCCCGGTGATCTTTGGCCACGAGGGCGCGGGCGTCGTCGTCGACGTCGGCCCGGGCGTCACCACCTTGAAAAAGGGCGACCACGTCATCCCGCTGTACACGCCGGAGTGCCGGCAGTGCAAGAGCTGCACCTCGCGCAAGACCAATCTCTGCACGGCCATCCGCGCCACCCAGGGCCAGGGCGTGATGCCCGACGGCACCAGCCGCTTCTCCATCGGCGGCGAGAAGGTGCATCATTACATGGGCTGCAGCACGTTCTCTAACTACACCGTGCTGCCGGAGATCGCGCTCGCCAAGGTGCGCGAGGACGCGCCGTTCGAGAAGATCTGCTACATCGGCTGCGGCGTCACCACGGGCATCGGCGCGGTCATCAACACGGCGAAGGTGGAGCCGGGCGCGAACGTGGTGGTGTTCGGGCTCGGCGGCATCGGGCTCAACGTCATCCAGGGCGCGCGCATGGCGGGCGCCAACAAGATCGTCGGCGTCGACATCAATCCGGGGCGCAAGGCCATGGCCGAGAAGTTCGGCATGACGCACTTCGTGAACCCCAGGGAGGTGCAGGGCGACCTGGTGCCGTATCTCGTATCGCTCACCGACGGCGGCGCGGACTATTCCTTCGAATGCGTGGGCCACGTCGACCTCATGCGCCAGGCGCTCGAGTGCTGTCATCGCGGCTGGGGCGTGTCGGTCATCATCGGCGTCGCCGGCGCGGGGCAGGAGATCAAGACGCGGCCGTTCCAGCTCGTCACGGGGCGCGTGTGGAAGGGCACGGCGTTCGGCGGTGCGCGCGGCCGCACCGACGTGCCGAAGATCGTCGACTGGTACATGGACAAGAAGATCAACATCGACGATCTCATCACGCACGTCATGCCCATCGACGAGATCAACGACGCGTTCGATCTCATGCACAAGGGCGAATCGATCCGCTCCGTAGTCACTTTCTGATCCTGCACCGGGAAGGCGCGCGAACCCCGCGAGACCCCGTCCCGGTACCACACCTAACAGGGAGAAGTTCCATGGCGATCAAGTTGCATCCGTCGATCGACAAGGGCGTCAAGGCCGGCAACAAGAAGTTCAAGGGCGGCACGCTCAGCTGTCTGTGTACGACGGACCCGGTCACGGTGAGCATCAAGGGCAATGTCGCGCACAATCATGCCTGCGGCTGCACGCGCTGCTGGAAGCCCGCGGGCGCGATGTTCTCCGTGGTCGCCGTGGTGCCGAAGGACAAGCTCAGCGTGACTTCCAACGTGCAGAAGCTCGGCGTCGTCGACGCGAGCGCGACCATCCAGCGCCATGCCTGCTCCGGCTGCGGCGTGCACATGTACGGGCGCATCGAGAACACCAACCATCCGTTCTTCGGCCTCGACTTCGTGCACGTGGAGCTGTCGAAGGACAAGGGCTGGAACAAGCCGGAGTTCGCGGCCTTCGTGTCGTCGGTCATCGAAGCCGGCGCCGCGCGTCCCAAGGACATGAAGAAGGTGCGCGAGCGGCTCAAGAAGCTGCGGCTGCCGCCGTACGACGCGCTGTCGCCGGTGTTGATGGACGCCATCGCCACGCACGTGGCGAAGCAGAAGGGCACGCTCAAGGCTTGACCATCCTCGCCACCATCTCGCAACACGGCTGCCACGGGGGAGTGCTGGGTTACTACCAGCACCCCTCGCGCACCAATGCCTGCGACATGCGTTTCGCCGTGTATTCGCCGCCGCAGGCGAAGCTCGGCCCGGTGCCGGTGCTCTACTACCTGGCGGGGCTCACCTGCACCGAGGAAACCTTCGTCACGAAGGCCGGCGCGCTCGAGCACGCGGCGCGGCACGGGCTCATGCTGGTGGCGCCCGACACCAGCCCGCGGGTCCAACTACCCGGCGACCGGGAGTCCTGGGATTTCGGCATCGCCGCCGGCTTCTACCTGGATGCCACCGAGGCGCCGTGGTCGCAGCATTACAAGATGTACAGCTACGTCGTGGACGAGCTGCCGGGAGTGGTTGCCGCGAGCTTTCCGGCCGACCTGTCGCGCAGCGGCATCATGGGCCACTCGATGGGCGGCCATGGCGCGTTGACGATCGGGCTCAAGAACCCCGGCAAGTACCGCTCGCTGTCGGCGTTCGCGCCCATCGCGGCGCCGATCCAGAGCCCGTGGGGGATGAAGGCGTTCACCGGCTATCTCGGCGCTTATCGCGGCGCGTGGTCGCAGTACGATGCCACCGAGCTCGTGAAGGCCGGCAAGCGGTTCGAGAGTGGAATTCTCATCGACCAGGGCGGGGCGGACAAATTCCTCGCGAACCAGCTCATGCCGGAGCTGTTGGCCGAGGCGTGCCAGGCGGCCGGGCAACCGCTCGAGCTGCGCATGCGCGAGGGGTACGACCACGGGTATTTCTTCATCCAGACGTTCATCGCCGAGCACATGGAGTGGCATGCCCGGAAGTTGCGCGGCGAGAACCCGTTGTCGGGCGGTGCACTTTGAACGCGGGCAAACAGCAGAGAGTCGCCCGCCTGATCGAAGACCATCGCGACGCGGTCAACCTGGGCGGGCCGCAAAATGCTCCTTCGCCGGAGCAGATCGCGAGCGCCGAGAAAGCCCTTCGGCGCGCATTACCGGCGTCGTACAAGTGGTTTCTGCAGAACTATTCCGGCGGAGAGATCCACGGCAAAGAGATCTACAGCATCTACTCCACGGATTTCGAATCCGTGGCCGGCGGGGACATCGTCACCATGCATCTCGGCGACGTAGAGCGCGGTGCAACGGCCGACGATCAGCTGGAGATCTGCGTCACGGACCGGGCCGAGGTCTTTTTCTTCGACTACTCCCGCTTCCGCGACGGGGAGTGCCCCGTGTGCCGCAGGATCGGCAGCGGGGAATCCGAGGACTACGGCGCGGATTTCTATGAATTTCTCGAGCGGCGCCTCATCGAGGTGGCCGGCTGAGGCGCCTGCGGCTAGTCCGTGTGCCGCTGCCTGGCCGTGGCTCGCCCGCCGCTGCGCAGCGCCGGATCCGGCAGCAGGTACTTGCGCCGCGGTAGATAGCAGGCCGCGCACACCACCATGTAGATGGCCGTCGCCAGCAGCACCTTGGGGCTCGACCCCACGACGTACAGAATGCAGAACGCGCCGCCGACCAGCGCCAGCGCGCCTTCGCCCGCCACGCGATAGCGCAGCGCCGCAGCGCAGGCCGCGAGGTAGGTGAGCAGGCAGAACAGCGTCGAGGCGTCGATGAGCGTGCCGAACTGCTCGCCCAAGCTGGGCGCGGTGGTGAGCACGATCATGGCCGAGCCCAACAAACCACTCACGATGAGCCCCGCGACGGGCGTGTCGCCGGCGCGCGTGCGCGCGAACAGTTGCGGCAGCAGCCCGTGATCCGCGGCCGCGCGGCTCACCTGCGCGGTCATGAGCACCCAGCCCGCGAGCGTGCCGAGCACCTTGAGCGTCGCCGCCAGCGCGACCAGCGGCCCGACGGTGCCGCCGAACATCTTCTCGGCGACCATGGCGAAGGGGGCGCTCGACGCGGCCAGCTCCGCGGCCGGCGCGAGACCCATGATGGCCGCGCTGGCGGCGATGTAGACCACCGCGGCGATCGACACGCCCGCGAGCGTGGCGCGCGGCACGTTACGCTCGGGATTCTCGACCACCGCCGCGGCCACTGAGGCGCTCTCGAGCCCGGTGAACGCCCAGAACACCAGGATCAGCGTGTCGGGAATCGCGGCGATGTCGCTCTTGCCGCTGACGTTCCACGAGGCGGTGAACTGCGCCGGGTCGAACACGAACCAGCCCGCGGTGGCCACCAGCAGCACGGGCACCAGGCCGACGAACAGCAGCGGTCCATCTACCTGGCCCACGAAGCGCGGGCTGACGAGATTGACGACGGTGACCAGCCACAGCAGCGCGATGGTCATGAACGCGAGCACCGCGGGACCGGCGCTGAAGCCCAAGAACGCGGCGAGGTAGCCCGCGCCCGCGGCCGCGATGGCGACGTTGCCGATGAGACACGCGGCCCAGTACCACAGGCTGGCCTGCATGCCGACGAACGGGCCGAAGGCTTCGAAGGCGTAGGTCGCGGGCCCGCCGGCCAGCGGTTTGCGGGCCGCGAGCCTGGCGAACAGCAGCGCCAGCGCGCCGGCGGCGGCCAGCACCCAGCCGATGATGGTGATGCTGCCGACCCTGGCGAGCGTCGCGGGCAACAGGTAGATGCCCGAGCCGATCATGTTGCCCGCGACGACCACAGTGGCGAGGGCCGGGCCGAGCTTGCGGTGTCCGGCCACGCGCGGCCTAACTACGCGCCGCGCGGCGCGACCAGCCGGCCGGCGGCGGCGCGGCCTGGCCGGCCTCGGGTATCAGCGCGCGCATGCGTTTGCCGAAGCTGCGCAGGCACACCTCCCCGGCGGCCAGCGGACCGGCCTGGTAGGAGCCGGTCTCCATGCCGGCCTGCACCCGCTGGATGAGCACGCGGTCCTCCTCGTTCACCTGCCGGTTGATGCGCCAGTTGCAGTAACGCGCGACGCGCATCTCGCGGCGCTCGTCCGGCAGCGCGTAGCCGATCTCGCGGATCAGCGTCTGCGTGGGCGTGACCGGCATCCACTGCATCACGTCGACCTGGTCGGGATAGATGTCGAACGCGAAATTGGGCCACAGCTTGTAGTAGAGCCAGCGGCGCCGCTGCGGCTGAGGGAGGTGCTCCGCCGGCGGCAGGTATCTCTGGTACGCGCGCTCGACCCAGTTGCGCGACGGGTGCTCGCTGAGCTCGCCCGACATGCGGTCTATCCACTCGCGCGCCTCGACGCGGTAGCTCGCACCGAACAGGCGCGTGAGCCCGGGGTGCGCGACGGTGATGTGCAGGCCGTCGGAGTAGTTGTCGCCGACGTTCTTCCAGTTCACGGCGCGTGGCCGCAGCGTGACGCGGCCGACCGGCCGCAGCTCCTCGAAGCGATGCGGCGCGATCTCCTCCGCGTAGGGCGCCATCATCTCGGCGACGGATGGTCCGTCGCCCGCGAGCCGCACGAACACGAAGCCTAAGTGGATCTCGGTTTCCACCGGCACCAGCGATTCGCGCGCGATGTCGAGGTGCGGAAAGGCCGCCCGGTCGCCGACCGAGGCCAGGCGGCCTGCGAAATCGTAGGACCATGCATGGTAGGGACAGACGATGCGGCGGGCGCAGGTGCCGCGCGGTCCGTCGAGCAGGCGCGCGCCGCGGTGCCGGCAGACATTGTGAAAGGCACGCACCGTGCCGTCGCTGCCGCGCACCGCGACCAGCATGGCCTCGAGGAAGTCGAGGCACTGGTAGTCACCGGCCTCGGGGATGTCGTTGAGATGGCAGATCACCTGCCACGAGGGACGCAGCACGCGCTCGCGTTCGAGCTCGAGGAACTCCGCGTCGTGGTAGATCCACGACGGCAGGCTGAAATCTTCGGTCGAAGGAAGTTGCGCGCTCGACATACGCGCGAGTCTGCAGCACGCGTGCCGGGAAATGAAGCGCGCGACGCCGGCGGTGCAGCGCCGCTCAGTGCTTGGTGCGGCTCTGCTGGCTGTAGCGCTGGAATTCCGCGCGGATCTCGCCCGACGACACGGGCGCGGGCTGGACCACCGGCACGCCGGCCTCGCGCACCCGGGCGACGATGGTCGACATGTCCTGGTTCAGCGGGTCGTTCTGCGTGTTCAGCCGGATGCCCTGCTGGAGGTAGTTGATGCACGCGGGGAAGTCGTCGCGGATCAGCGCTTCGAGGCCGCGCTTGAACGCCTTCAGCGCCGCCGTCTCTTCGAGCTGCTCGAGCGGCGCCCAGATCTCGATGGAATCGTTCGGCTGCGACATCGTGAGATAGAGGAGGCCGAGCTGCAGGCGCGCGAAGTGCATGTTCGGGTTCAGCTCGAGCGCGGTGCGCATCTCGATCACGGCCGCGTCGTACTCGCGCTGCTGCGCGAGCTCCGCACCTAACAAGTATCGCAGCTCGGCGTTGCGAGGATCACGGGCGACGGCAGCGCGAATCTGCTGGAGGTCCGGAAACGTCATGATGCGCCTCGCGAAGCGATGAGGGCTGAAGCATAACTCAGAGTATTCCGCGCGACGCCGATTTCGCGCCGACGGTGCGCGCGTTATGCCAACCTCGCGCAAATCCCGTTTGTCCTGCCACCGGGCCACATGGCTCGAACGAGACACTGTGCCGCGCGCGTGCCGCGCCTCGCGCGTGGCGGCGCCGTCGGCGCGCGCGGCTGGAGAATCCGCGCCCGTGTACAAACAGCGGTCGTTTCCGCTCGCGGCACGTCGGGCTAGCAATTTGCGGGGCCCGCGCGCCGCGCTCGAATGCGCGAATGACAACGCTGGCAGAAGTGACCGCGCAGCGCGCGTTCGCCGGTGCCGGCGCCGGCGCGTGCCGGCCGCACGACGCCCGGCGCGGGTCCGCCGCATGCCGCGTTTTCGGAGATTTCGCCTCCGCCGGCGGCGCGGATCCGGCGGCTCGTCATGCCGGCCGGCGGCGGCGCGGGAGCGCGCGAGTGATACCAGGTTGCGCCTGGGCGGGCGCGCGGTAGCGGAATCCGATACCGATCGCACGAGGCTGTCGGCGCGTATCCGCGGCCAGTATGTTCCGTCCCTCAGCGCGCTCGGCGCCAAAGGAGAATGACGATGGGGATCAACAGCAAGTGGTTAGTCGCGGCGGCCGCGGCATGCCTGGCGGCGCCGGTATTCGCGGACAGCGACCAGAAGACCGCCATCACGGTGTCTCCGTATCTCGGTGGCGCGCACGTGCGGATCGACGCGGAGAACATGGCGGACGGCATGCCGCGCAAGATGGATCTCGCGCTCGGCGGAGTCTCGATCGGCGTGCGCATGCCGATCGGCCTCGCATTCGAAATCGGGCGCTCCGATGCCATTCACGACGACGTCTCCGACTGGTGGCAGGAAGGCTTCGGCCTCACGCAGAAATACGTCTCGGTCGGCTGGCAGTTCAGCCTCGGTGACGATTGGACGCTGGCGCCCAAGTACGGACGGGCCAAGTGGAATTTCGACGCGGACGACGTCAACTTCGTGGACGTGAACGGCGCGGTCACCGACAAGGTGCGCGGCTACGACAACTTCGGCGAGATCACGATCGCGAAGAAGATCAAAGACAGCTTCTCGCTCGGCCTCACGGCGCGCGGCCTCGAGACCGACTTCGGCGACTCGTATTCGGGCGCGCTCACGGCGAGCTGGAGCTTCTGACCGGGGCGCGCAGCGCGGCGGTCTGCCGCGCGAACGCCGCCGCATGCCGTTCGAAGCCGTGCCCGCGGGCCACGGCTTCGAGCCGGCGGCTGCGCGCGAGCGGATCCAGACCCAGCGTCCACCACAGCTTGGGCTGGCATTCGGCGCAGAACTCCAGCGGCTGGCGGTCGCGCTCCTCCGAATGGTTCGAGCCGTTCATGCCGCATTCGTACGCGATGCAGTGCCGGATGCCGAACATGTGGCCGGTCTCGTGGGTGGCCGTCATGGCGGTGCGCAGAGCGCACAGCGCGCGCATTGCGGGGCGCCCGTCGGCATCCCCGTTGCGCGCCATCGACCACACGCCGACACGCTCCTTCAAGGATGCCTGCCCGAACACGAAATTCCAGCCCGGCCCCGGCCACAGGTCGAGCGCGGTGATGCCGAGCACGGCGGCGTCCGTCGGCTTGCGGCGCTCCATGAGCACGTCGTTCAGTAGATAGGTAGTCAGGAGCTGCCGGGGTCCCAGGTGGTACTGGATGCGCTGCGCTTCCTCGGGAATGCGCGCGAGCGGCACGGGCGGATCGAGCGCGAGCGGCAGGCCGAAGAACGGCGCCAGGAAGTCCCGCGTCACTTCGAGCACCGCGGACTGGCCCGCGGTCAGGGGGCCGATCGGCACGAGGCGCAGCGTCGAATACGTATCGACCGCGCGGTGCTGCGCGAGCGCGCGGAAGGCGGCGTAGGTCTGGCCCGGCTCCTCGTGCCCGGCCAGCCAGTCGCCGGGCCGGGGCGCGGATTTGCGCGCGAACAATGGGCGGATGCGCTCCATGGGTGCGAGAAGCGGGTCGGCCGCGGCGGTCGCCGCGCCCATCGCCGCGACGGGCGCCAGCGCGGCGAGCTTCAGCACGGCACGTCGGGACACTTCCATGGGGATGTCAGGACAGCGACCAGCCCTCGCGATAGCGCCTCTTCAGCAGCGCGTCGGAATCCGGCACGTTCGTGATCTTCATGCCCGCGCCGTCGTAATAGATCTTCTTGCCGGCGTTGAGCGCCGCCACGCCCAACAACATGATCTCGGTGAGCCGGGCCGAATACCCGAACGGGCTCGTGGCCTTCTGCGTGCCGCGGATCGCGTCTATCCAGTTCATCTCGTGGCTGGTCTCGATGCGCTGGTAGGTTTCCTTCGGCGTGCCGAAGCTTTCGTGCAGCGACTTCGGCAGCAGGCGCGGGTTGAAGCCGTAGGTGTCGTGCAGCAGCTTGCCCTTGGTGCCGACGAACAGCGTGCCGCCGCCCTTGTCGAGCTCGGTGTCACCCAGCTCGACCGGCTTCGGCGGCAGCAGGCCGCCGTCGTACCAGGTGAGCTTCACCGCCGGGCGCGAGCCCCTGGCCGCGAACTCGTAGTAGGTGGTCGTCGCCATCGGGTAGCTGTCGCGGTTGTAGGGCGTCGAGGTGGTCTCGATGGCGGTGGGGAAATCCAGGTCCAGCGCCCAGAACGCGGAGTCCATCAGATGCGCGCCCATGTCGCCGATGGCGCCCACGCCCCAGTCGGTCCAGCCACGCCAGTTGAACGGATGGTAGATAGGGTGGTAGTCCACGCGGCGCGAGGGCCCGAGGAACAGGTCCCAGGCGATCTTGTCGGGCGGTGGATAGGTGCCGAACGAGCCGGCGGCGCGCGTCATGACGCCGTTCATGTTCCACGGCAGGTCTTTCGAGTCCGGCGGCAGCGGCGCGGGGCGCGGCACGCCCTGTGGCCAGAAGGCCAGCGACCGATTGATCCACACGTGCACCTCGGTGACGGTGCCGATGGCCCCCTGCTGCAGGTACTCGTTCACGCGCCGCGCGTCGTCGGAGGAATGCCCCTGGTTGCCCATCTGCGTCTGCAGCCCGGTGGCCGTGGCTTTCGCCGCGAGCCGCCGGCACTCCTCCACCGACCACGCCAGCGGCTTCTGCACGTAGACGTGCTTCCCCAAGTCCATGGCGGCGAGTGCGATCACGGCGTGCGTGTGGTCGGGCGTCGCGATGACCACCGCGTCGATGTCCTTCTGCTTCTCGAGCATCACGCGCCAGTCCGTATGTCGCTTCGACTTCGGTAGTTGGGCCTTGAGGTCGCTCCAGCTGCGGACCTGCTGCGCGGCGCGGTCTTTCTGCGCGGCATCGGTGGCGTCGCTCAGCCGTTTGTGCGCATTCTCGATCTGCCGGTCGATGTCCGCGAGGCGCGAGTCGGTGTAGCCCCAGTCGACGTCGCACATCGCGACGAGGTTCATGCTGGACAGCGCCATCATGTTGGCGCGGCCCATGCCGCCGCAGCCCACGGTCGCGACGTTGACGCGGTCGTTGGCGGAGATCCGGCGGGGCTTGGCGGGCGCGGCGCGCGGCAGCAGTGTGAGCGCGGCGGTGGTCGCGGCAGCGCTGCGCAGGAACTGGCGGCGGTGGATGCTGCCGGCCGCCTCGTATTTCGAAGTCATGGTCTGCTCCTGACGGGGGTTGGCGGTATTGTGCGGGCGGCGTGAGGCGCGCGATAGGGTCGGTGGCCGACCGCACCGGAGGCTGCGGGAATTTCAGTCGGCGTTCCAGAGATCTCAGTAGAACGGTCGACCGGAATAGTCCGGCGGCGGCGCAAAGCGCACTTCGGGGCCGCTGCCGACGAAGACGAGCGCAAAGGGCTGCAGGTTCTGCTGATTGAACGGATCGGCACCGAAGGCGGCGGCGTCGACTTGCACGTCGTAGACGCCGGGTGCCGGATCGACGAGCACCACCTGCTTGAAGGTCTGGATGTCTTCGTGATTGTCCGCGGCCGGCGGTGCGACCACCGGAACCGCGCGCGACAGGTGCGTGCGTCCCGCCGCGAGGTCCCACACGTTGCCGCGGAATTGAACGGCCGCGCCCTGCAAGCGCACGCTCAAATGCATCTGGTTGACCACGCGCGGGCCCGGCGGATCGGTCCAGTTGAGAGTCACGCGCAACAGTGCCGTGCCCGCCGGCACGGTGAAGTGATAGATCACGCTGCGACCCGGGCCCAACGCGCAATCGTCACGCACGTGGAATGTGACCGGCAGTGCCGGCGACAACACCTGCCGCATGTTGACGCGGCCCCAGCCGTAGCCCGCTGCGAATTCCGGCAAGGGCGTCGGCATGATGTTCGTCGCCCCGTTGACGAGCGTCGCGCGCAGGAGTGCGGCCGTGGGCAGATCGTAGGCAACCTGGCTTGCATGGCGCTGAACCAGCGTCATGCATTGCCTGAGTCGGCCTCCCTGTTCTTCCGTCCACGCCAGCATGAATACGCGGCCGTTCCAGGCAAGCCGGAAGTCGCGTACGCGCGCACCCGCGGCGCCGAACGCGAGAATGGGCGCTGGAGTCCGCGCAGCCAGGAAAGGCGCAGCGGCAGGTTTCGGCTGCGGCGGCGGCTGCGGCAACGCAAGCCGGCTGCCGTTCTCATCCAGCATCGTGAAGTAGAGCCGTCGGGTTCCGTCGGCGTCGACGCCGATCCACGCCAATCCCCAGCATGGGCTCCAGTCCGGTTCATTTCCGGCCGCTGCGGCCGGCAGTGGAACCGTCCAGGCTTCGTGCGTGTGGGTGCTCACGAGTTGTGGCTCGATGGCATCGCGAGCGACTGGCCAGTCCGCCATCGTGCCGTCTATGGCGCGGACGTTCGAGACGGGGGTAACGGCACCAACGACCGGAGCCGTCGCCATCGGCGCTCCGAGGCGATCGAGGCGACTGAAGCGCAGCTCCCATTTCGCCGCCGCTGCTGCGCGAAATTGCCAGACCACGCCGTATTCGCGTTGTGGGCTGTTGACCGCAAGCGGGCGCCGCGCGATCACGGCGTTGCGGGAATCACCCGCGGCCGGACTGATCGGGATTTCGGCCGCCATCGGCGCACCGAGCGGCGTGAACTGGCGCACGAAAACCCGCGTATTCGCGCCCGTGTCGCGATGATAGATCGCCACCGCACGGGCTTCGTTGGCGACGAACTGGAACCACTGATGTGCGGCGACGCCGCTGCAGTTCACCAGATTCACCGCGGCGCCCAATTGCGCCCCCGCCGGATTCAAACGCCGCAGGCGCAGGTGAAGCACGGCGCCTTGCAGATTTCCGTACGCCACGAAAACTACGTAAGGTGCGGGAGCGACGCCGAGCTGCGGAGTCGTACCTGCATGGATGGCGACGGCATCGGTGACGGGCGCGACGCCGCCGGCACCGAATCCCGGCACCGGCACACCATTGGCATCGGCCAGGTGGACCGTGATGCCGCCCGGCTTGCGATTGATCGCCGCCAGTCGTCTATTGTTGCCATCCCAGAGCAGATCGACACTGCGAACCGTGCCGGCGTACGGCAATTCGCGAATGCCGTTGACGCCATGTGCCGCGTCCGCAACCCCGTCCGCGGTGAGCCGCAGCCATTGCTGTCGATTGTTGGCGGGTGCGTTGCCCGGGGCCATGCGCAGGATGTCCCAGCTGCCGCCGGTCCACACTGCACCCACGGGTGTGAGTGCGATGCGATCGTGCTCGAGCGGAGTGTGGACGACGTAACGGCCGCTCTTTTGCAGCGGCGTGGAAGGATCTTCCTGGGCTTCGAAGGCAAGCCCCGGTGTGAGGTTGATCGTGTACACACCGATGCGAT
>JBIOZI010000236.1:0-3621 GCA_044871085.1 Steroidobacteraceae bacterium
CAAGATCGAGCCGGCCAACGTCGAGGCCACCGAGGGCCTCGCGAAGGTGGCGGCCGCCAGCGGTGTCGTGCCGACGCTCGCGGACGCCGAGAATGCCGAGAGCGCCAAGAACCTGCCGAAGGCACGCGAGCTGTTCGCCGACGTCCTCAAGCGCAACCCCGGCAACACCGTGGCCACCGCAGGGCTGGCGCGCGTGAACCAGGGCATCGCCCAGGACGAATTCAACGCGGAGATGGGCGCGGGTCTCGCCGCGCTCAACGCGGGCCGGTTGTCCGAGGCGCGCATCCACCTCAACAAGGCGCGCGCGCTGCGGCCCGACAGCGGCGAGGTTTCGGCGGCGCTGCAGCGGGTCTCCGACATGGGCGCCGGCCGTAACGATGCCGAGCTCGAGCAGCGCGCCGCGCGGCTGGTGGGCGAGGAGCGCTGGACCGAGGCGCTGGCGTTGTACGACGAAGCGCTGGCGCGCGATCCATCCCTGCAGTTCGCCCAGGCCGGGCGGGCCGCGGTCGCGCCCCGCGCGGAACTCGGCAACCGGTTGCAGGCACTCATAGACAGGCCCGAGCGGCTCGCCGAAGACGGTGTGCGCGCGGAGGCCGAGCGGCTGCTGTCGCGCGCGCGGAGCCTGCCGCGGCAGGGGCCGGTGATCCGCTCGCAGGTGTCGCGCCTCGAGCTGCTGCTGCCCACGTTCAACCAGGCCGTCATGCTGGCGCTCGAATCGGACAACGCCACGGAAGTCGCAATCCAGCGGGTGGGCTTCCTGGGCCAGTTCGAGCGGCGCGCGGTCACCCTGAAGCCGGGCAAGTACACGGTCACGGGCAAACGCTCGGGGTTCCGCGACGTGCGCCGCGAGATCACCGTGGCGCCCGGGCAGTCCGAGCAGACCATCGTGATCCGCTGCCTGGAACCGATTTGATCCGCCCACGATCTCAATAGCTACGACAGTGGAACCATCGCTCTCCATCGATCCGACCATCGTGCTGCGCAGCTCCCAGGGCGAGTCGCGCTATGGCGCGCGGGTGGTGCTCGACCCCGGCTCGGGCTCGATGCGCGCGGACCACACCGACGCACGCTCGCCGGTCGACGCGCCGCCCATCGCCAGCCTGCGCGCCGTCGGCGGCCGCTGGCTGCTCGATGCCGCGACCGAGGGCCGGGTCAGCATCAATGGCGTGCCGGTCGGCGGTGCCCGCATCGTCATCGCGGGCGACGTCATCACCGTCGCCGAATCGCAGCTGCTGGTGGAAGAGTCGTCGCCGCAGTCGCTGGTGCTGCGTCGCTACGAATTGGGAGGCACGGATACTCTGCCGCCCGTCGCGGACAGCGTGCAGACCCTGGCACAGCCCGCCGAAGAGCTGCCCATCGAGATGGGCGAGGTGCCGCGCATCGACACCCTGGTCCGCGGGGCCGCCGGTGGCAGGAAACGCAGCCGGCTCAACTACGCGGCGTGGGCGATGGCGGGGCTGCTCGTGGTGGTGCTCGGCGTGTTCGCGCTGCTCAAGCCCATCGAGCTCGACCTGCGGCCCGCCGACGCCGACGTGCGCTCGATCGGCGGCTTCTCGTGGCAATCGGCGTCGAGTGTGTTCGTCATGCCCGGCCAGCACACGCTGCGCGCCGAGCGCGTGGGCTACCTGCCGGCGGAGATCAAGGTGAACGTCGCCGGCTCGGCCCCCGCGCACGCGCTCATCCACCTGGTCAAACTACCCGGCAGGCTCGAGGTCGACACCGGCGGGGTGCGGGCGGCCATCTCCGCGGATGGCGCGGCGCTGGGCACGGTGCCAGGCACCGTCGACGTGCCGGCCGGCGACCGCACGCTGACGTTCGTCGCGCCACGCTATCTCGCGCACGTCGAGCGTCTCACCATCGCCGGCGGCGGCGAGCAGCAGAAATTGAAAGTCGCGCTGAAGCCGAATTTCGGTGTCATCACGATCCGCTCGGTGCCCACCGGTGCGGCCGTCGAGGTGGACGGCAAGCCCGCCGGCGTCACTCCCGCGAAAGTGGAGATGGATTCGGGCATCCGGCGCGTGCAGATCTCCTCGCCGGGCCTGCGCGTGTGGACCTCCAGCGTCGCCGTCGCCGCGGGCCAGCCGCAGACCATCGGGCCCATCACGCTCGGCGCGGCCGACGCGCGCGTGACGGTGCGTTCCGTGCCGGCGGGTGCGCAGGTCACCACGGGCGGCAGCTTCCGCGGGCTCACACCCGTCACCATCGACCTGTCCCCGGGCGTGTCGCACGCGGTGACCATCACGCGCGCCGGATACGCCCCGTGGACGCGCGAGGTGTTCGCCGATGCCGGCCAGGAGACGGCGCTCGATGCGCGCCTGGCGGCGCTGCTCGTGCAGGTGCGCGTGCAGGGCCTGCCGGCCGGCGCCGAGGTGTTCGTGAACGGCACGTCGCGCGGCAAGGCGCCCGCATCGCTCGAGCTGCCCGCGAGCCGCCACCGGCTCGAGGTGCGCAAGGAAGGCTACAACGCCTTCGCCAGCGACCTGGTGCTCGCGCCCGGCATCGCGCGCACCGTCGACTACAAGCTCGTCGACCCGCGCGACATCGCCGGCAATGCGCCGCAGCGCATCACCACCAAGAACGGCATCAAACTACTCATCGTCGCCGGCGGCACGTTCCAGGCCGGCAGCGATCGCCGCGAGCAGGGCCGGCGGCCGAACGAGGGCGGGCGCAAGGTGACGCTGCTGCGGCCGTTCTACCTGGGCGAGCGCGAGGTCACCAACGGGCAGTTCCGCAAGTTCCGCACCGAGCACAACTCCGGCGCCATCGGTACCTACTCGCTCGACCTCGACAAACAACCCGTGGTGCGGCTCACCTGGGACCAGGCGGCGGACTACTGCAACTGGCTGTCGCAGCAGGAGGGCCTGCCGCCCGCGTATGCCGGCGGCGGCGAGGGCGGCTCGTACACGCTGATCAGGCCGGTCACCACCGGCTTCCGCCTGCCCACCGAGGCCGAGTGGGAGTTCGTGGCGCGCGCCGCGAGCACCGGCAAGCCGCTGCGCTATCCCTGGGGCAAGGACCTCCCCGTGGTCTCAGGCACCGCGAACGTGGCCGGCAGCGAGGCGCAGGAGTTGTTAGGGACGGTGATCGCGGGTCATCACGACGAATTCCCGGCCGCCGCGGCGCCGGCGCTGTTCGCGCCGAACCCGCTGGGCTTCTTCGACCTCGCGGGCAACGTGTCCGAGTGGACCAACGACCTCTATTCCTCCTTCGTGGCGTCCTCGGCCGTCACCGATCCGCTCGGCCCGGCCGACGGCAAGATGCATTCGTACCGTGGCTCGAGCTGGCGCACGGCCACCGCCGGCGACCTGCGCTTCCCGTGGCGCGAGGGTGCCGCCGAGGCCACGGACTTCATCGGCTTCCGCGTCGCGCGCTACGTGGCGCCGGAGTAATTCATGAAGAACGCCCTCTTCAGTCTGTTCGCCATCTTCGTGGCCGGCTTCGCCGCCGTCGCCGCCACCACCGCTATGCTCAACATGCCGGTGCGCACGCCGCGCGCCGTCGCGGTGCCGGTGTCCCAGGTGGCCGCGGAGACGCCGCCGCCCGCGGGCAGCGATGCCGGCGGCGCGAAGCCCGCGCCAAGCGCCACCGCGCCGGCGAAGCCCGCGACTCCCGCAGCCGGCG
>JBIOZI010000237.1:0-26861 GCA_044871085.1 Steroidobacteraceae bacterium
CCCTTCAACGAACCCCGCCTGGAGCGGGGTTGTTTTTCTGCTGCCCGGAGTCTTGCAGATGGGATCGCGAGTCCGAATCATCCTGCCGGCAGCGCTGCTCGCGCTGCTCGCGGCCTGCGCCGGCGCACCACGCACGGCGCCAGCCCCGGTCCCGGCCGTTCCCGCCGTACCCCGCGACACCGTCACCGCCGCCGCCATCGAACGCGTACTGGCTGGCGAGCACCGTTCGGCCGCCAACCGCGCGCGCGACGCCTGGCGCCATCCGCTCGACACGCTGCTGTTCTTCGGCATCAAACCCGGGATGACGGTCGCGGAGGCGTGGCCCGGCCCGGGTGGCTGGTACACCGAAGTGCTCGCGCCGCTGCTGAGCGCCGGCAAACTCTACGAGGCCCTGCCCCCGCCGCAGCCGGACAACACCTACCTCAGTGCCACCCTCGGCAGCTTCAAGGAGAAGCTCGCGGCGCGGCCGGATCTGTACGGCAAGGTCGAGCTCACCTCGCTCGGGCCCGGCGCCTTCGAAATGGCGCCGCCCGGAACCTGCGACCTGGTGGTCACCTTCCGCAATCTCCACAACTGGATGAATCTCGCGTTCGCCCCCGAGGCGCTCGCGGCCATGCATCGCGCGCTGAAGCCCGGCGGCATCCTGGGCATCGTCGAGCATCGCGCCAATCCGGCGAAGCCCGTGGACGAGCGCGCGACCAACGGCTACGTGAACGAGGAATACGCCATCCGGCTCATCGAGGCGGCCGGCTTCGAGCTGCTGGCGCGCTCGGAGATCAACGCCAATCCGAAGGACACGAAGGATTATCAGCAGGGTGTGTGGACGCTCCCGCCTAGCTACCGTCTCGGCGACCGCGACCGCGCGAAGTACGCCGCGATCGGCGAGAGCGACCGCTTTACCCTGAAGTTCGTCAAGAAGTAGCGGTTTGGGGCCAATCCCCATTCCGCTACCACATCTGCTTGAGGCGCGACGCGACGTCGATGGGGCCGGCCTCGGCCGTGCCGGAAGCCTCGATCTTCACGTCGGTGTTCGAGCCCTGGAAAGTCTGCTCGTCGAAACACTTCACGACCTTCTCGGTCAGGAAGCGGCTGCGCGCACCGTAGACGTGTCCGTCGGAGGTCTTGGGCTGGCTGGTGACCTGGAATCGCAGCGGCACCACGCAGGTGAGCTCGTTGCGGGCCCGGGTCATCGCCACGTACAGCAGGCGCCGCTCCTCTTCGATGAGCTCCGCCTTGCCGGTGGCGAACTCCGACGGGAAACTGCCATCGACGACGTTGAGGATGTAGACGTGATCCCACTCCATGCCCTTGGCGGAGTGGATGGTGGAGATCACCAGGTAGTCCTCGTCGGTGATCGCCTGGCCCGCGAGATCGCCGGCGGCGTTCGGCGGATCGAGCGTGAGCTCGCTGCAGAAGCGCTCGCGCGTCTGGTACTGCACGGACAGGAGGTCGAGCTGGTCGATGTCGCCGATGCGCGTGTGTACGTGCTCGTAGAGCCGCTCCATGTGCGGGCGATACCACTCGCGGACCATGTTGATCTGCCCGCGCCATTCGCGGGCCGGGTCGCCTAGCGCCTTGTACAGGTCCGTGAACTTGATGAACGCGACGCGGGCGTCCGGCGGCGCCTCGAACTTCTCGAACGACGCCCAGGTGTAGTTGTTCGCGACGAAATGATCGAGCGCCTTCTTGGCATTCGCCGGCCCCATGCCGGGCATGAGCTGCAGCACGCGGAACGCGGCGAGCTGGTTGCGCGGGTTGTCGGCCCAGCGCAGCACCGCGAGCAGATCCTTGACGTGCGCCGCCTCGAGGAACTTCAGGCCGCCGAACTTCACGAACGGGATGTGGCGCTTGGCCAGCTCGATCTCGAGCATGTCGCTGTGCGCGGCGTTGCGGAACAGCACCGCCTGGCGCCGCAGCGGAATGCCGGCCTCGCGCGAGGCGAGGATGCGGGCGCAGACGAATTCCGCCTGCGTCGGCAGGTCGTCGACGGTGACGAGCTTGGGACGCGGGCCCTGGCCGCGCATCGACAGCAGATGCTTGCGATACTGGCGCGGCGCCTCGGCCATCAAGCCGTTGGCCGCATCGAGGATGCTCTGGCTCGAGCGGAAGTTCTGCGCGAGCGTGACGACTTCCGCCTTCGGGCGGAAACGGTCCGGGAAGCCGAGGATGTTCTCCACGGCCGCCGCGCGGAATGAATAGATAGCCTGCGCGTCGTCGCCGACGACGGTGACGCCCTGCCCGTCCGGCTTGAGCGCGTTGAGGATGTCGCCCTGCAGCTTGTTGGTGTCCTGGTACTCGTCGACCAGCACGTGGTCGAAGTTCGCGGCCACGGACTTGGCGATGCGGTCCTCGCTCATCATCGCGTGCCAATAGAGCAGCAGGTCGTCGAAATCGAGCACGCGGTACTGCGACTTGCGCTCGACGTAGCCCCGCAGCAGCTTGGCGATGTCTTCTTCCCAGTGCGCGCACCAGGCGTACTGGCTCTCGAGCGTTTCCTTGAGCGATTTCTGCGTGTTCACCCGGTAGGAGTACACGCCGTAACAGGTGTCCTTGCGTGGAAAACGCTGGCCCTTGCCCGAGTAGCCCATCTCCGTGCGCACCGTGTCGATGAGATCCGCGGCATCGGAGCGGTCGAGCACCGAAAACGACGGATCGAGGCCGACGTGCTTGGCGTAGTGACGCAGCAGGCGGTTGCCCATCGAGTGGAACGTGCCCGCCCAGGTGAGCCGCTGCGCGAGCTGCGCGCTCTTGCCGCCGAGCTTCTCGTCCATCACCTCGCGCATGATGTCCTGTGCGCGGCGCTTCATCTCGACGGCCGCGCGGCGCGTGAACGTGAGCATGAGGATGCGCGCCGGGTCGACACCGCTCATCGCCAGGTGCGCGACGCGATGCGCGAGCGTGTTGGTTTTGCCGGTGCCCGCGCCCGCGACGATCAGCAGCGGACCCGAGCGGAATCCCTTGCCGCCGGGTATGGGCTCACCGTACGTCACCGCCTTGCGCTGGGGTGCGTTCAAACTTCCGAGTTTTTCCGCCGTAGACATCGATACAACAATATACGAAAGGAGGGTTGCTTCAGGCCCTGTCTCCATACGAGCCGTGACGGCCGTCACGCCGGTATGTGCCGGAATGTGACGCCTTTTTGATCTGGATTTCCGGCCGGATCGCGCGACCTCGGCCGGATGCGCACGATTATGCGGTGAGCCGCCTTTGGCGTACAGCCTCGCTCCCCTGTTGCACGCGCGCGTCGGGCGCGACAAACAACCTTTCGAGCTCCGCCCGCGCCGCCGCCATGCGCGGCAATCCGGTGCCGCCGCCGCAACGGAACGCGGGGCGCGCTGAACTTTTTTGCATGTGGGTACACTCGCGCAATGCTCTTCGACCGCAAGATGATTTTCGAAGGCCGCGTGATCAAGGTCAGCGTCGACACGGTCGACCTGCCGAATGGCGTGCGGCTTCCGCTCGAGATCGTGCGCCATCCGGGCGGGGCCGCCGCTGCGGCGGTCGACGCCGACCAACGCATCTGCGTGCTGCGCCAGTTCCGACACGCGGCCGGCGGTTTCATATACGAGCTGCCGGCCGGCAAGCTCGAGCCCGACGAATCGCCCGACGTGACCATCCGTCGCGAGCTCGTCGAAGAGGCGGCGGTCGAGGCGGCGCAGTGGCAGTCGCTCGGGTCCTATTTCAGCTCGCCCGGCGTGTTCACCGAGGTCATCCACCTTTACCTGGCCACCGGCCTCACACCGGCCGCGGCCGCGCCGGAGGTGGGCGAGGTGTTCCAGGTGGAGTGGTGGCCGCTGCAACTCGCCGTCGAGCGCGCGCTCAATGGCGAGGTCACCGACGCCAAGACCATCATCGGCATCTTACGGGCGGCAAACCGCCTAAAAATTGCGTGACACGGCTCACAAGCCCGCTTCGGCATTCCGAATTTGGTAGCTATGTCAAACACCGGGCGGATCGCCTCAGTCATACTTTGTGCCGTGTCGGACAAGAACTCCAAAGACAGAACTCCGCAGACGGCCAACCGGCGCCGTGCGTCTCAGATCGTGCATGACGAACGTGGTAACGCCCGCGTGGAGTGGATCGATGCCGGATTTGCCGGCGAGCCGCTCGAGCGGGCGCCGCTGTCGATCGAGCCCACGCCCGCGCGGGGCGAGCACGGCAAGCTGACCGTAGAGCGCACACGCGCCTCCGGCTTCGACCCCTACCAGCGCGTGGCAAACGCGGGCGTGCGCGAAGATCCGAAGAAGCCGCAGGGCAAGCGCGATCTGCGCAAGCTCGGCGAGTGGATCAAGCTCAAGCGGGATCTCGAAGCCCGCAAATCCACCGACCCCGAAGACGTCGAATAGCCGCTGGCGCGGCCGCCGATCGGCCTCGCCGAACGGAGCGCAGGCGACTCGCGTCAACTCAGGCGAAGCGCTCGATGTGCTCCATCTTGCGCGCATTGCCCCAGCGGTAGAACCGCCGCACTTCCGCCAGCCAATCGCGCATCGCGCCACCGCCCGGCGAGGCGGCGCGCCGCGTGTGCTCGAGGCGCGCTCCGAGGCGCCGGCAGAAACGCGCCGCGTATTCCGAAGCCTTGCGATACAGCCCGGCGCGCGCACCCGCCGCGCGCGGATCCACGCGGGTGCGCTCGAACAACGCGCGGTGCAGCTCGCGCGGGAACCGGCCGGCGCCCTGCGCGCGCAGCAGCCAGACTCCGAGCACGTACTTGTCCACCTCGGCCTGCAGCTCGAGCTCGAGCAGCGTCACCGGTTTGTCGTGGCCCGCGTTCCACGCCACGTAGACGAAGTGGCTCACGCCCTCCGCCGCGGTCAGGTAATCGCCGAGATTCTCCGTCGTGAGCGCCGCCAGCGGATCGCGCCGGGCCAGGCGCTCGAGCACCTGCGCATCGATATACAGCCCGAGCGAGACGGTGTCGCCCTCCTCCGCGACGATGAGCTGCTCGTCGCTGTCGCGAAGCCGGCCTTCGCAGTCGCCCGTGCCCGCAAGGTCCGCGAGCCCGCGATCGGTCAGCAGATAGTCGGCCACGTCCGGCGTCGCCGTCAGGTCGTAGAGGTCGGCGAGCGCACCCTGCAGCGAAGCCAGCGTGCCCTGACTCATCAGTGTGCCAGTGCGCTGCGCCCGGCCGGCGTGGGTTCGATGCCCAACTTGCGCAGCAACGCCCGCGAGCGCTCGCTGCCGGTCTTGACCCACAGCTCGTAGAGACGCAGCCGGTCGCGGTCCGAGTGCTGGTAGGAGCTCTCGCTGATCTCGTTGAGCGCGTCGACCATGGGCACGAACTTCGCGGCCAGCTCCGCGAACACCTGGCGCAGCGTGCGTCCGCGCGCCGCAGGCACGCTCTCGGCGAGAGTGCCGTAGGCGCGGCCGCCCATGGAGATGTGATAGTCGATGTCGACGAGCTTGCGCGCGAAACCCGCCGAGAAGAATCCGGCGATGAACAGGGAGACGTCGCCGAGACGCTGCAGTCCGCGGCACCTGGCCTCGTGCGTCGGCGCTTCGAGCGCCTCGCCGAGCATCAGTGCGAGCGGCTTCAGCCGGGTGTTGTTGCCGCCCGGCGTGCGCTCGTACAGCGCCTCCGTGTCCGAGAACAGCGTGAGCAGGTTCACGACGTAGTGTTCGGTCTCACCCTCCACCGCCACGCGCTGATGCGTCAGCGCGTCGTGCAGGGCGTCGCGAAAGAATTCCTTGAGACTCGCAACCGGCTGGATGGCCATCATTCACCCCGATCGATCGACGCACACTCGAGTTATCGGCCCGGCGCCCCAATTTGAGAGGCCTCCCCATGATTGAGCGCCTGGCGGCCCACAGGTTCCGTGACGCAGCAGACGGTTTTCACGCCCGCGAGCGCGCGGAAATCTGGCAGCCGCCGGCGCACACTGCTAACTACAGCGGGCGACGGTGCACCGTTCACACTTTCCAGAGCAGTGCCGTCAGCTCGTCGAAGTTCGCGACGCAAGCATCCGCCGCGGGCAACGCATCGGGCCATGCGCCCCCGCCTCGATTTACCCATACAGTTTGCATGCCAACCGCGCGCGGACCCATGACGTCGGCATGGGGATCGTCGCCTACAAACAATATTTCAGCGGGTTGGAGCGTCAGGCTGTTAGACAGCTCCCTGTAGGCGCGCGGGTCGGGCTTGGCGCATCCCAGTGCGCCCGCGCTCAGGTTCACCTCGAAATGGTGCGCGAGCCCGATGCGTCCGAGATCCGCGTTGCCGTTGCTGAGCGTGGCCAGCCGGTAGCTCGCGCGCAGCGCCGTCAGCGCCGGCAGCACTTCAACGTACGGTGTCACTTCGCAGCGCGCCGCGTGCCACACCTCGAAGGCCTCGAACGACAAGGCGCGCGCGACGGTGCGCTCGTAACCCGCGGCCAGCGCGACCCGGGCCAGGGATTCGCGCCGCAGGTAGGTGAAATCGTGCGCCTGGTGCGGCTCCTGCGCGAGCAGCGCCGCGCGCGCCGCCAGCATTTCGGCGGCCGAAAACCGCTCGGGAATGCGCGGGTATCGGGCGCGCAGCCAATCGGCGAGAATGCGCTCCGCGCGTTCGAGGACCGGCTCGATCTCCCACAGTGTGTTGTCGAGATCGAAGCAGATCGCGCGAACGGCGCCGGCATTCATGGCGTGCATGGTACCGGGAGGAGGCTCGTGGACGAATTGCTGTTGATCATCGGGAACAAGAACTATTCGTCCTGGTCGTTGCGGCCGTGGATCCTCATGAAGCACCTCGGGCTCGGTTTCGCGGAGCGCCTCATCCCGCTCAACACACCGGAATTCGCGCGCGACATCGCCACGATCAGTCCGACGAAGCGCCTGCCGGTGCTCCGCCACGGCGAGCTCATGGTGTGGGATTCGCTCGCCATCTGCGAATACGTCGCCGATCTCACCGGCCGCGGCTGGCCGGCGCAACGCGACGCGCGTGCCGTGGCGCGTTCCGTGTGCGCGGAGATGCACGCCGGTTTTTCGATCCTGCGCTCGCAATGGCCGATGAACGCGCGCGCGGAGGGGCGGCGCACCGCGCCGAATCCGGAGCGCTTCGCGGAGATCGCGCGCATCGAAAGTCTGTGGAACGATTGCCGGACGCGCTTCGGCGCGGCGGGTCCGTGGCTGTTCGGCGAATACAGCGTCGCCGACGCGATGTACGCGCCCGTCGTGCTGCGGCTGCGCACCTATGGCGCCCACCTGGGCGAGGGCCCGGCGGCCTACGTCGCCACGGCGCTCGCGGATGCGCACCTGCGCGACTGGCTGGCCGCCGCGGCGGCCGAGAGCTGGACCATCGAGGCGTCGGAGATCGGCCGCGTGGAATCGAAACGTTAGCGAGACAATGAGACGGAGATACCAATGAAATCATGGTGGCGGATCGCGGCAATCGGATGCGGTTTGGTGTCGTGGGGCGCGGCGTTCGCGCAGGGCGGCAGCTCACCGGCATTCAGCGCGTCGGATCTCAACCGGCTGGCGCGCGTGAGTGATCCGCAGGTTTCTCCCGACGGCAGTCTCGTCGTGTACGTCCAGCGCGACGCCGATCTCGAGGCGAACCGCGGCCGCAACGATCTGTGGCTCGTCGCGCTCGACGGCGAGCGGGCGCGGCCGCGCCGGCTGACCCAGCACTCCGCCAGCGACACGCACCCGCGCTGGTCGGCCGACGGCTCGAACATCTACTTCCTGTCGGCGCGCGCCGGCAGCTCGCAGATCTGGCGCCTGCCGCTCACGGGCGGCGAGGCGGTGCAGATCACCGACTATCCAGTGGACGTGGGCTCGTTCCTGCTGTCGGGGGACGGCAAGCAGATCGCCATCTCCATGGAGGCCGTGCCGGGGTGCAAGGACCTCAAATGCACGCAGGACGGCCTCGAGGCGCAGACGAAGGTGAAGGCCTCGGGCCGCCAGTACGACCGGCTCTTCGTGCGTCACTGGGACACCTGGGGTGGCCTGACCCGATCGAACCTGTTCGTGGCTCCGCTCAATTCCGATGGCCGCGCCGGCACGCCGGTCAACGTCTCGGGCACGCTCGATGCCGATGTCCCGAGCAAGCCGTTCGGCGGCGCCGAGGAATTCGCGTTCAGCCCCGACGGCAAGCGGATCGTGTTCAGCGCGCGGGTCGCGGGCCGCGAGGAACCGTGGTCGACCAACTTCGATCTGTACGAAGTCCCGTCGGACGGCAGCGCCCCGCCCAAGAACCTGACCGCGGACAATCCCGCCTGGGACACCTCACCCGTGTTCCTGCGCGGCGGCGAGCTCGCATGGCTCGCGATGCGCAGGCCCGGCTTCGAGGCGGACCGGTTCGCGATCAAGATCTCGCGCGGCGGTGTCGTGCGCGACCTGGCGCCGAAGTGGGATCGGTCCGTGTCGCAGCTCGGCGTGGCGCGCGATGGCCGCACTCTGCTCGCGACCACCGACGACCTCGGTCAGCATCCGCTGTTCGCGCTGGACGTGAACGGCCGCGTGACGCAGCTTTCCGGCAAGGGCTACGTGGGCGACTACGCGCCGGCCGGCGACGGCGCCGTGGTGATGTGGCACGACCTCGCCAATCCGCCCGACCTGTACCTGGTGACGCGATCCGGCGCGCGGCGCCGCCTGACCACCGTCAACGAGATGCTGCTGGGAGGGCGCGTGCTCGGCGAGTTCGAGCAGTTCAGCTTCGCGGGCTGGAACGGCGAGACGGTGTACGGCTACGCGGTCAAGCCGGTGGGCTTCGAGGCGCAGCGCAAATATCCGATCGCATTCATCGTGCACGGCGGGCCGCAGGTGAGCTTCGCGAATCAATGGAACTGGCGCTGGAATGCGCAGACCTTCTCCGGACGCGGCTATGGCGTGGTCTTCATCGATTTCCACGGCTCGCCCGGCTACGGCCAGGCGTTCACCGACTCCATCAGCGAGCACTGGGGCGACCGGCCGTTCGAGGACCTGCAGAAGGGTCTCGCCGCGGCGCTCGCCAGATTCCCGTGGCTCGACGGCCAGCGCGCCTGCTCGCTGGGCGCGTCCTACGGCGGCTACATGCAGAACTGGATCGCCGGCAACTGGCCGGACGGCTTCCGCTGCATCGTCAATCACGCCGGCATCTTCGACACCCGCTCGATGTACTACACCACCGAAGAGCTGTGGTTCACCGAGTGGGAGAACGGCGGGCCCTACTACGCCACGCCGCAGGTCCACGAGCGCTTCAACCCGGCTAACTACGTGACGAAGTGGAAGACGCCGATGCTCGTCATTCACGGCGAGCGCGATTTCCGCGTGCCGTACACGCAGGGCCTCGCGACCTTTACGGCGCTGCAGCGGCGCGGAGTGGAGAGCCGCTTCATCGTGTTCCCGGATGAGAATCACTGGGTGCTCAAGCCCTCGAACAGCATGTACTGGTACGGGCAGGTGCTGACGTGGCTCGACGCGCACACGCAGCCATGAGGATGCGGCCGGTGCGGCACGCCGCTCGGCATCCGCTGCTCGCGCTGGCCGCGCTGGCCGCGGCCCTGGCCGGTGCCCCGGCGCGCGCCTCCGACACGCCGGCGCGCGATGCGCGCACGTCGCCCGTGTTCACCGTGCTCGAGACCTGCAAGGACGCGGCCGGGAAATTCCAGCCGGCCACGGTGATCACGAGCTCGGGTCATCCCGAAGTCGACAGCCGCGCATTGCGGCTGTCGCGCGGTCGCGCCTACCGGCCGGGGCCCAAGGACGAAGCAGACGAGCGCGGTTGCGTGCGCTTGCGCATCAATTTCCTGGTGGACGAACGCGGGCGCATCGTCGAGCCCGATCGCAAAGCCGGCCGGCAGATCGACTCGTCGAGCCACGCCGATCTGCCGCCCAACGCGCGCGAATAGGCGGGCGTCGTCCACGGCGCGCGCCGGGCGCGCCGCTCACTTGCGGCGGAAGGTCTCCGGCGGCGTGCCGCCGCAGGAATAGCTCACCGAGTTGGAGTCCGCCGCCGACTTGATGTCGCAGGTACCGGCGGGCTTGACGTCCTTCGGCAGCAGCGCCGTGAACAGCTCGGGCGTCTGCCGCAAGTTGCGCCACTGCCCTTCCTGCGTGAACGTCAGTGCGCGCTGCAGGATCACTTTTTTCTTCGGCGACCAGTCGAGAGCCACGAGCCAGCCGACCGTGCCGTTGCTGTCGGTGATCTCCACGTAGACGGACTCGTCCGTCACCATGCGCGAACGCACGGGCACGATGACCAGAGTCGCTCCGCGCTGGCTGCGCCACTCGCCCGCGGTGGCTTCCTGGAAACGCTGCACCGCTTCCTTGCCCTTGATCTGCTGCGTCTTGCAGCCGGCGGCGAACAGCACTGCCGCGCATGCGCATCCCGCGCCGAGTATCTGAATGGGTCTCATGAGGGCGACGATCCTCTCAGCCGTAATAGGCGCGCCACTCTGCCTGATATCCGGCGCCGAGCGTGAGCAGTTTTTCCAGCAGCTCGGAATAGCTCGTGCCCGCCGCTTTCGCCGACTGCGCGAAGTCTTCCTCGGCCGCGAGGTTCGGATTCGGATTCGCCTCGATGACGTAGATCTGTCCGTCGGTGTTCATGCGGTAGTCGACGCGCGCGCAACCCGAAAGCCCGAGCGAGCGATAGACCCGGCGCGATAGTTTGTCGAGCCGCGCGATCACGGCCGGCGCCAGGTCCTGCGCCTCGTACGTGTCGATGCCGTGCTTCTTCTGGTACTTCTTGTCCCACTTCACGCGGCGGGTCGCGATGCCGGCCGAGGTCTCCGACAGCGAGCCGAATTTCATCTCCCACACCGGCAGGCGCGTGAGGCGATCGTTGCCCATCACGCCGACGTACAGCTCGCGCCCCTCGATGTATTCCTCGACCAGCGCATCGGTCTGCACCTGGTCGTGCACGAACTGGATGCGCTGCTTGAGCTGCGTCTTGTCGGTGACGATGGACGCCTGCGAGATGCCGAGCGAGGCGTCCTCGGTGGTCGATTTGACGAACAGCGGATATTTGATCTTGCGCGGCAGCCGCAGCTTCAGCCCGCGCCTGAAAACGGCGAACTGGGGCGATGGGATGCGGTGATAGGCGAGCAGTTGTTTGCTGAGCGGCTTGTCACGCGACAGCAGCAGCCCGCGCGGATTGCAGCCGGTGTACGGCTGGCGCAGCAGCTCGAGGAACGCGACCACGTGCTGGTCGTAGGTGACGATGCCGTCGAACTCCTCGAGCAGGTTGAAGACGATCTCGGGCTTCCACTCGGTGATCACGGCGCGCAGCTCTTCGAGCGAATCGGAGATGCCGAGGCAGCGGACTTCGTGTCCGGACTTCTTGAGGGTCGAGACGACGTCGTACTCCGTACGCCATTCCTCGATGTCCTTGGCGCTGTGCCCGTCGAGACTGTCGGGCGGCACCAGCGTGGAATGCATCACGACCAGCGTGCGCAGTCGCTTCGTCATAAGGAGAGTCTAGGACTTTCACCCTGCGCGTACAGGCGCGTGAGATGGACCAGCATCCAGCGCGCGTGGCGCAGCGCGCCGCGGTGGCCGCCGCGCACCCACAATGCGAGCTTCTCGGAACGCGCGACCGCCAGACGCAGGATCTGCTCGACGCTGTAGCGCTCGGCGACGCACTCGCGCATGGTCGCGTTCACCAGCGCCAGCGCGTTGGCGCGCAGGAAGCTGGCCGCGCGCCGCGCGCGCACGTTGGGGCGCTCGGCCGCGAACACCCGTTCGAGCACGTGATCGGTGACCGTGCGCCGATACATGCTGTAGCGGCGCAGCTTCGCGCGATAGTGCTGCGCGAGCGTGCGCGTGTTGGCGCGCAAGGGCTCGACCACTTCGCGATTGCGCACCGGCGCGCGCGCCGACCGCACGCCCGTCAGCAATTCGTCGACGAACTCGAGCTTGTGGAACGCGGGCCACTGCGCGTAGGTGCGGCGCCACGAGGAATTCGGCTTGAGCCACACGGCGAAGGTTTCCGCGAAGTCTTCGCAGGGATGCGCCTGCGCGTACCACTCGCCGAGGTGCTGCACGTAGCGGCGGCTGCCGGGGCGTGCGCGATAAGTGTCGGGATACGGCAAGGATGCGGGCCCGAAGATTTCGCGCCAGCGCTTGCGACGCCGCAGCCGGTACGCGGTGTCGATGGCATGCCCGGCCTCGTGGCGCAGGATGCGCATCGCGCTCTCGGCGCTGCCACCTTCGACGTTGCGCATCATGCGGCGCTCGAGACGTTCGAGGCGTGGATGCGCCAGGTAGAAAGGCACGGCGATGCCGGGGACGCCATCGGGGGAGAACCACTCCTCGGACAGCCACACGTGTGGACGGAATTTGATGTCGCGCTTGTCGAGCTCGCGATAGAGCCGGCGCACGCGCTTAGCCAGCGGCGAGCGCTCGATCTTCAGTTGCAGATCGCAAAAGCGCACGCCCAGCAATTGCTCATCGGACATCCGGGTCCAGGAGCGCGTGGCCCGCCGGACGCGGGAAGGACGCGTGGACGACATGGAGCCGCACTGTATTCGAGTCCTTCTCCGGGCGGAATCAGCTTCCGAGGGTCACCAGGGCGTGAGTGAGAAGTCGGTCCGCGGTATCGAGGACCAGCTCGTGTTTCATCAGGCTGTTACGCCAGATTCCGGGAATCGCGCTTACACCGTAGTGCGCGCCGGCGAGTTGTCCGTAGACGGCGGTCACCACGTCCGAGTCCCGGCCGAGGTTGGCGGCCGCCAGGGCGCCCTCGCGAAAGTTCGCGGCACGGTGAAACGCCCACAGCGCGGCTTCGAGCGCCTGCACCACGTGGCCGCCGCCACCGATGTCGGGCGGCGAGCGGCGCGCATACGAGCCCTCGTACACGGCCAGGACCTCGGCGCGGGTCGATGGCGTGATCCACAGCTCGCGTGGCGGCCGCAGCACCGCGGCCTTTTCCCGCCCTGACAATGCCTGGTGGATCATGGCGGCGAGCAGCCGCACGCAGTCGAGCACCATCGGCGCCTGCGCGGTCAGGCGCGCCGCGTCGGCCGCGCGGGATACGGCCAGCGCGACGTCGGCGAAGAAGAACATGACCGCGGGCGCGACCCGCGACAGCGGTTCCTTGTCGAGCTGCTCGGGATCGTGCGAACCGGAAAACGGCTGCCGCTTGTACTCCGCGGTGGCGATGGCGCGCGCGACGTTCGCCGAGATGCCGACGCACTGGCCGGTCGCGCTGCCGTAGCCCTCGCGCTTCCAGCGTGCGAAGCGTTCCGCCTGGTCGTGCGCGTCGAATCCCTCGCGCTCGACCAGGCTCTCGGCCAGCAGCAGTGCCATCGCCGTGTCGTCGGTCCACGCGCCGCGCGGCAGGTCGAACGGCCCGCCGCCCAGCAGGTCACCGACCGGCGCAAACGTGCCCGGCTTGCGGAACTGCGTGTGGGCGGCGAGCGCATCGCCGACCGCGAGGCCCAGCAATGCGCCGTGAAAGCGTTCGCGGAAGGCACGTGCGGCGTCTATGACCTCGGGCTCGCCCATGGGGTCCCGGGCCGCGGGCGTGAACTCCAGGATGTACCGGCGTTGCGCCTCGGTCTCGGGCACTTCCGGCCAGGTATCGGAGCGGTCGTTGCCCTTCCACAGCTCGTTGAGCTCGGCCAGGGCTTCGCCGCCGCGCATGCCCCGGTGGATGAGATGACAGGCGACCACGGTGCCGGTACGCCCGATGCCCGCGCGACAGTGCACGTAGACCATGCGCCCGCGGCGCAGCGCGTCGTCGAGGGTGGCGAGGATCTCGTGCATCTGGGCCGCGTCGCGCGGCACGCCGTGATCCGTGATCGGCCGGCGGAAGTGCTCGACCTGCTCCGGTAGATAGGGCTCGTAGGCCGGCAGCTCGTTGGGCTCGGTGAGATCGAGGAAAGTGTCGAAGCCCGCGTCGAGCAGCGCGCCCAGGCGGCGCTCGAGCTCCTGCATGGTCTTGCCGCCGGGATAACGCCCGGCGAGCAGCCGGTCGGGAATCACCCAATACGATTCAGCCAGCGGTTTGATGATGTTCGGCAAGGATCCCCAGACCTTGGAAATCGAACACGCGCGGATCGGCCAGGTGCGCGGCTTCCACGTTGCGCAATGCCGAGAATATGGATTCGGTGCGGCCGGGATACTGCTTCTCCCATTCGGCCAGCATGCGCTTCACTTCCTTGCGCTGCGCATTGTCCTGCGAGCCGCACAGCTTGCATGGAATGATGGGAAAGGAACGCGCCCGCGCGTACCGCTCGATCTGCGATTCCGCCACATAGGCCAGCGGGCGGATCACGATGTGCCGGCCGTCCTCCGACCTGAGCTTGGGCGCCATCGCCTTGAGGCGGCCGCCGAAGAACAGGTTGAGGAACAGCGTCTCGACGATGTCGTCGCGGTGGTGCCCGAGCGCGATCTTCGTGATGCCGTTCTGCGCGGCGTAGCGATACAGCGCGCCGCGCCGCAGCCGCGAGCACAGCCCGCACATCGTCTTGCCTTCCGGTATGACGCGCTTGACCACGCTGTAGGTGTCCTGCTCGATCACATGAAATGGCACACCGAGCGCGCGCAGGTAGTCGGGCAGCACCTCGACGGGAAAGTCCGGCTGTTTCTGGTCGAGATTGACCGCGACCAGCTCGAAGTCGACCGGCGCCGAGCGCTTCAGCGACAGCAGCACGTCGAGCAGCGTGTAGGAGTCCTTGCCGCCCGACATGCACACCATCACGCGATCGCCGGCCTCGATCATCCGGTAGTCCTCGATGGCCTTGCCCACCAGCCCGCGCAGATGCGCGCCGAGTTTCTTGGCGGTCTGCGACGGCCATTCCAAGGCTGTCTCGGGCTCCGCGGGCAGCGCGGTTTCGGGCGTCGCGTTCATGGGCCCGGAATCTTACAGCGGTCGCCGCAGCTTCAGCTGCCGGACGATCGCGAACACCGCCGCCGCGGCCAGCAGGTGCTTGATGGTATGGCCGCTGACCATGCCGCCGAGCAGCCGGTAGACCTGCAGGTCGAAGGTCTCGAAGATCTTCGCGATGCCGTAGTAGACCGCGGCCCAGGCGAGCAGGCCGCCGTGGCTGTAGCGACGCGCGGGCCAGGTCAACAGCAGCACGATGACCACGATCGACCAGGCCTGGTAGGCCGCATAGGGAATGAGATTGCCGCGTCCCAGGCGCTCGGTGCCGTACCAGAAGAGCACGGTGACGACGCCCAGCGCGAGCAATGGCCACAACGCGCGCAGTCCCAGCTTCAACGAGGCGCGCTCGGCGATCGCGGCCGACACCAGCCCCGCGAAGCCCAGCGTCATCGGCAGGCGGTCCCACACCAGCCGCGCGTTGTCCGGCGCCGCGTGGTAGTAAGCCGAACCGAAGCAGGTGAGCAGCGCGCCGAGGAAGAACACGAGATAGGGCAGCTGCTCGCGCTCGTCGGTGAAGGCCGCGCCGCCGCTCCAGATCCGCATGATTCCCAGCGAGCCGCCGACCAGGAACGGCAGGTTCGAGAGCACATTGAGGAAGTTCGGAATGCCGAAGAACGCACGGCAGTCCGCGAAGGCGTGATACGACAGAGGCTGCGGCACCGCGGGCACCGCCAGCGCCGCGACCAGGAAACCCATGGAGACGGCGGCCAGCAGCCAGCCGCGCCAGGCGCTCACTCGGGGCGGCCGGCCCGGCTCATGCGGCGGCGCTGCCGACGACGGACTCGGGTTCGAGATACTTCGCTTCGAGATAGCGCAGCGCGGACGCCGCGGACAACGGCTTGCCGGTGGACGTCTTCAGCAGATCCTGCGCGCTCATGCGCGCGCCCTGGCCGTGCACGTTCTCGCGCATCCAGCCCATGAGGCCGGAGAAGTCGCCGCCCGCGATCTGCTTCTCGACCTCGGGAACGGCGCCGCTCAAGGCATCGTAGAACTGCGCCGCCATCACCGCGCCGAGCGCGTACGAAGGGAAATAGCCGAACGAACCGACGGCCCAGTGCACGTCCTGCAGCACGCCCTGGAGATCGTTCAGCGGCTTGACCCCGAGACGCTGCTCCATGATGGAGTTCCAGGCGTCGCGCAGGTTGCGCACCGCGAGCTCACCCGACAGCAGCTGGTTCTCGAGCTCGTAGCGCAGCTGGATGTGCAGCGTGTACGTGAGCTCGTCGGCGTCGACGCGGATCGGCCCGCGCCGCACGCGCGTGAGGTGGGCGTACAGGTTTTCCTCGGACCACTCCGGGCCGCTCACGCCGAAATGCTTCTCGAGCAGAGGCTTGAGATACCTGACGAATGGCCGGCTGCGGCACACGACCATTTCCATGAGCAGCGACTGGCTCTCCTCGAGCGCCATGCCGCGGTCGCGTCCGACGGGCTGATCGGCGAATTCCACCGGCAGGCCGACGTCGTACATCGCATGGCCGGTCTCGTGCATCGCGCCCAGCAGGCCGGAGAAAGGATCCGCGGTGTCGAAGCGCGTCGTGACGCGCACGTCGCCGGGCACGCCTTCGGTGAACGGATGCTCGCTCTCGTCGAGGCGCCCGCGATCGAACGGGAAGCCGACCGCCTTCATGATCTCCACGGCCAGCGCGCGCTGCTTGCCGGTGGTGAACTTGCCCACGATGGGAAGAATGGGGTGCTGTTCCTGGCGCGCGAGCACTTCGCGGATGAGCCCCGGCAGTCGGCGCGCCAACGCCTTGAACATCGCATCGATCTCGGCGGACGTGAGACCGGGGCTGAATTCATCGACGAGCGCATCGTAGGGCGCCAGATTGCGCGCCTGGCCGAGCAACTGCGCCTTGTCGCGCACGAGGTGCACGACCTCCTCGAGATGCGGGGCGAAATCTTCGAACTTGCCGCTCTCGCGGGCCTGCAGCCACTTCGCCTCGGCCTTGGAGGCCGCCTTTGCCAGCCGCGAAACCAGGGCGACCGGGGTCGCGATGGCGAAATCGCGCTGCCGGCGCATCTCGCGCAGGTTGGCGACTTCCCAATCCTCGAGACCGCCGAGGTTCGCGTGGGCGCGATCCAGCAGGCGCGTGATCTTGGGCGCGGTGACGAGCGCGTGGTACTCAGTCTCGAGCGCGGCGAGCTGTTCGCCGCGGACGTCGGCGCTGCCTCGCGGCATGATCACGGCGGCATCCCATCGCAGGATTGCCATTGCGCCACGAAAGGCGTGCAGGCGCTTCCATTCCTGCTCGAGCTGCTTGTACGGGGTCTGCGCCATGGGGGAATCGGAGGGGAGTCGAACGGTTGCCAGTTTACCAGCGACCCCACTTCAGACCGGCGTGGACAGGGTCAATTCCCTGATAAAACAAATATTTATGAGGCCGGTTCGCGGTTGACAGCAGCCGGGCCACCCTGCCTCGCTATGTCAAATCGCGCTGTCGTGTTTTTGCTCGCGTGACGGCGCAATGACACGCGGGAGCGCGTCAGGGCGCTTCGTGCGCCCGATTGCTCGCCGTTGCAGGCGTGCCACGCTCGCCCGGTTTCTTGCGCAGCCCGTCGATGAGCCGCGTCATGTATTCGGGTGAGCGGGTGTTCTTCGCGATCAGCAGATACAGCGCCGGAACGACGTACAAGGTCATGGCGAGCGAAACCAGGGTGCCGAAGAACACGGTGGCGCCGATCGACTCGCGGCTCTCGGCGCCCGCGCCATGCGCCAGCATGAGCGGCACGGCGCCGAACGCCGTGCACAGGCTGGTCATGAGCACCGGCCGCAGCCGTACCGAGGACGACTGGATGACCGCATCGACGAAGGCCACGCCGCGATCGCGCAACTGGTTTGCGAACTCCACGATGAGGATGCCGTTCTTGCAGGCGATGCCGATGAGCATGATGCAGCCGATCTGGCTGAAGATGTTGATGGTGGAGTTGAACAGGAACAGCCCGAGCAGCGCGCCCGTGAGCGCCAGCGGCACGGTGACCAGGATGACCACCGGATGGATGAAGCTCTCGAACTGCGCCGCGAGCACCAGGTAGACGATGAGCAGCGCGAAGCCGAAGGTGATCCACAGCGCGTCGCCGGATTTCTTGAGCTGGTAGGTCTCGCCGTTGTAGATGATCTTGGCGTTCGGCGCTTCCTCGTGGATCACCTTCTCCATGTATGCCACGGCTTCGCCGAGTGCGTAGCCCGGCGCGAGCGAGCCGGCCAGCTCGATGGCGCGCATGCGGTCCGTACGGCGCAGCTCGGTGGGGCCCGCGCGCTCGTCGATCTTCACGAGCGCGGACAGGGGCAGCAGGTCGCCATCGTTGTCGGAGCGCACGTAGAGGTTGTCGAGATCGCCGACGCTCGAGCGCTGCTCCCGGTTCGCCTGCAGGACGACGTCGTACTCCTCGCCGGCACGCTCGAACGTGGTGACGATGCGCGAGCCCAGCATGGTCTCGAGCGTGCGGCCGACGGTCTGCAGCGATACGCCGAGGTCGGCGGCCTTGTTGCGGTCGATCTGCACGATGACGCGCGGCTGGCGCTCCAGGTAATCGGACTCGAGGTTGAGAATGCGCGGGTTCTCGGCCGCCACGCGCTGCATGACCTTGTCGCGCCACTTCACGATTTCCTCGTATTCACCGCCCCCCATGGCGATGGCCAGCGGCCGCGTGCTGTTGCGCGCGATGGGGCTCGGCGAGGGATTGGCGTTGACGCGCGCGCCGGAAATACCCTGCGTGCGCTGGCGCACGCGGTTGGCGATCTCGGCGGCGCTGTCCTCGCGCTGGTTCCACAGCGTGAGCGGCACCATCACCCGCCCGATGTTCACCTCGGCGCTGCGGCCGAAGCCGCCCGAGCGCGTGAGCACACGACGTGCATTGCCGTTCTCGACCTCGTTCATCGCCACCTGCTCCACCTCGCGCAGCTGCCGGTCGAGGTAGGTGATGCTCGAGCCTTCCGGCGCGGTGACGAAGATCTGGACCATGCCGCGGTCTTCCAGCGGCGCGAGCTCGCTCGGTATGCGTAGTCCGGAGAACGGAATGCCCGCGATGAACACGGCCACGAGCACGCCGAACAGTCCGAGCGCGCCGCCGACGATCCACAGCGGCTTGCGGCCTTGCATCGCGCGCCGCAGGCCCGCGGCGTAACGCTGGTCGATGTCGTGGAACACGCGGTCGATGCGGCCGGCCATGCGCGACTTCGGCATGCCGTTCGCGAACAGCTTGGAGGCCATCATCGGCGTGAGGGAGAGCGCGACGAACGCCGAGAACCCCACGGCCGCCGCGACCGTGACTCCGAACTCGCCGAACAGTCTGCCGGTGTCGCCGGTCATGAACGACACGGGCACGAACACCGCCATGAGCACCATGGTGGTGGCGATGACCGCGAAACCGATCTCACGCGCGCCGTTGATGGAGGCGAGCACGGGCGGCTCGCCCGACTCGATGCGCCGCACGATGTTCTCGAGCACGACTATGGCGTCGTCGACGACCAGGCCGATGGCGAGCACGGCGCCGAGTAACGTGAGCGTATTGATCGAATAGTCGAGCGTCGCCATGACGACGGCCGCGGCGATGATGGACACGGGGATCGTGACGGCCGGGATCAGGGTGGCGCGCAGCGTCCCGAGGAACAGGAAGATGACGATGAGCACGAGGGCCAGGGTTTCGGTGAGCGCGAAGCCCACGTTCGTGAGCGAGGCCGCGATGAACACCCCGTTGTCGATGTTGACCTCGACGTTCATGTCCTTCGGCAGCGTGGGCTGGATCTCGGCGAGACGCTTCTTCACGGCGCCGGAGGTGGCCAGGACGTTCGCCTTCGACTGCGGGATGATCGCCATCGACAGGCCGATCTCGCCGTTGGAGCGCGACAGGCTGCGGTCGTCGTCGGATGCCAGCCGCACCTGCGCCACTTCGCCGAGGCGCACGAGATAACCGTCCGGACCGCGGCCCACGACGAGATTGCGGAAATCCTCTTCGGTTCGCAGGTTGGTGTCGGTGCGCAGCGCGAACTCGCGCTCGCGCGACTCGAGCCTGCCCGCGGGCAGCTCCACGTTTTCGCGCAGCAAGGCGTTCTCGACGTCCGCCACCGTGAGCTGCCGCGCCGCCAGGTTTTCACGCGAGAGCCAGACGCGCATCGCGTAGCGGCGCGCGCCGTTCATGCGCACCGATGCCACGCCTTCGAGTGTCGCGAACTGGTCGACCAGGTACCGCTCCATGAAGTCGGTGATCTCGAGCATGTTCCGCTGCGTGCTCGAGACGTTCAGGAAGACGATGGGCTCCTCGCCGCTGTCGACCTTGGTGATCTGCGGTGGATCGGCTTCGGGCGGCAGGCGCTGGGACACGCGCGACAGGCGCTCGCGCACGTCGTTCGCGGCGCTGTCCAGGTCGCGATCCAGCGTGAACTCCACGTTGATCTGCGAGCGCTCGTCGCGGCTGGCCGAGTTCAGCCGCTCCACGCCTTCGATGCCCGAGATCTCGTTCTCCATGATCTGGGTGATGCGCGACTCGATCACGTCGGAAGACGCGCCGCGATAACGCGTCTCGATGCTCACCACCGGACGGTCGACGTCGGGGAATTCGCGCAGCGAGAGGCGCGTGACGGCGCCGACGCCGAGGATGAACAGCAGCAGCGACATCACCGTCGCGAACACCGGCCGCCGAACCGACAGATCCGAAATCAACATGCAACGAATCCGCTCATGGACGCAGGCTCGCCGGAGTCGCGTTCGCCTCGTGTGAAATGGCGTCCGCGACGGGCACCGTGTCCACCATGCGGTCGGTGGCCCGCACGGGCGCGCCGTCGCGAACCTTCTGGGTGCCCTCGACGATGACGCGCTCACCGGCTTCGAGGCCGGCGAGCACTTCGACGCTGCCGGGACGGCGCACGCCGATGCGCACTTCGCGGCGCCGTGCCTTGCCGTCGGCGACGACGAACACGTACTGGCGCTCCGCCTCGGGCGTGAGCGCCTCTTCGGGAATGACGAGCGAATCACGCTCGTCGTTCGCCAGCGAGACATTGAGGAACATGCCGGGCTTGAGCGCGCCGTCGTCGTTCGCGAGCAGCGCGCGCACCGTCACCGAGCGTGTGTTCACGTCGACGCGCGAATCGATGCTGCCGACCTTGCCCACGAAGCTGCGACCCGGGTAAGCCGGCGCCGTCGCGCGCACCGACAAGCCCTCGCGCAGCGTCGCCAGGAAATTCTCGGGCACCGAGAAGTCGAGCTTGATGACGCTGGTGTCATCGAGCGTGGTGATGACGGCGCCGGGGCTGATCAGCGTGCCGACGCTCACGCGCCGCAGACCCACCCGGCCGGAGAACGGCGCGCGGATCACGGTGTCTTCGAGGCGCGCCTGCGCGGCCTGCAGGCGCGCGCGGTTGGCCTTGACCGTGGCCTCGAGCTGCTCGTAGCTCGACTTCGACAATGCCTGCGTCTGCATCAGCTCGCGGCTGCGGTTGAACTGCCCCTCGCTGTCGGTGAGCGTGGCCTGCGCCGCCGCCACGTCCGCGCGGGTCTGCGCATCGTCGAGCTGCACGAGGACCTGGCCGCGCTGCACCCGCTCGCCATCGCGGAACTTCACCGCCGTCACGATGTTCGAGGACTTCGAGCTCACGTCGACGGATTCGTTGGCGCGGGCGTTGCCTAGCGCTTCGAGCTTCTGCGAGACCCGCTCGTTGCGCACCGGCGCCAGCGTCACCGTGGGCGGGCCGGCGTTGCGCGCGTTGCCGGCGGCGGCGGAAGCCGCGCCCGGCGCTGGACGATGCTGCGTCGCGTAGATAGCCCACGCGGCGCAGACCACGGCGACGACGACACTGACGGGGGTGAGGAGATTGCGCCTTTCGGACATTGGTGCACGGGGCTTCGTTTGGCGGACGAGAGTATGGCACCGCCAACAGCCCGGCACACGGCGGGGGAATCGGTTTCAAGCCCCGGCGTGCCGCTCTTCCCAGCGGTGGATCATCTGTTTGCGCGTGACACCCCAGCGGTACCCGCCGAGCTTGCCACCCGCTCGCAGCACGCGATGACACGGAATGATCCAGGCGATTGGATTCGCGCCCACCGCGTTTCCCACGGCGCGCGCGCCATCCGGGCACCCGAGCCGCTTGGCCAGCGCGCTGTATGAGACCGACTCGCAGGGCTCTAGTTCGAGCAGCGCGCGCCAGACCTGCACCTGGAAGTTGGTGCCGGTCACGGCGAGCGGCAAGGTGACGGAATTGTGACCCGCCGGATTGCGGCCGAAGACGACCGCGGCCAGCTGCGCGGCGCGCGCGTCGTCGCGTACGAATTGCGCCTGCGGCCAACTGCGCTCGAGCTGCGCGAGATGTCCGCGTTCGCTGCGCTCGTCGACGAATGACAGGCGACATAACCCGCGCGCGGTCTCGGCGAAGAATGCCGAGCCGAACGGCGTGCTCGCGACCCCGTACCGGATGGTCACGCCCGCGCCCGCGGCGCGGATCTCGCCGGGCGACATCGCCTCGAGGGTCACTGTCAGATCATGTAACCGTCCGCCTCCCGAAAGTCCTACAGAATGCGCGGCGTCGAGCACCGACGGCTCGCTGCGCAGAGCGTTGGCGGCCGCGCGGCTCGTAACCTCCGCGAGGTACTGCTTGGGCGTCAGGCCGGTCCAGCGCCGGAACAAGCGGTTGAAGTGGAACTCCGACAGGCCCACGTGGCGCGCGATCTGCGCGAGCTTCGGCTGGCGCTGGTATTCGCGCTCGATGAACTCGATGGCGCGGCTCATGCGCGCGAACTCGCGGCTGTCGAGGAATCCATCGGTGGCAGAAGTCACGGTCATATCCATGGTGCGCATGGTGGCTGCGGCGGCCGGGCGCGGCGACCCGATCCTTGCGCCGGCGCGGGAATCACCGCAACACCGCTGATGTCAGGGCGTGGCGAGCGAGCGCAACAGCAGCTGGGGCACGTCCTGCACGCTGCCGCCCCCGGGTCCGGCGATGTTGACGATGGTGAGCTGCCGCGCCGGAACCACCCACAGGCGGCTGCCGTCGTCATCGGAGGCGCTCAACACCTCGGCGTCCTCGATGCGCAGCCGCGTGAGCTGCATGCCGGTGTCCGCATGCACGCGCGACGGCCGCGCCATCTCCGCCACCCACCCGGCGGGCAGCACGCGCCGGCCTTCGATGACTCCGTCGCTGGCGATGAGACTGGCGATGCGCAGGACGTCGCGCGCCGTCGCGCGCCAGCAGCAATGCGCGGCCGGCATGCCGGCGCGGCGGTCGAGCTGCAGTTGCGCGCGCCCGGCCCCGCTCGGCTGCCACAGGCGCTCCTGGATGTACGCCTCATACGGCATGCCCACGATGCGTTCGACGATCACGGCGGCGAGCTGGGTATTGGCGGGCGAGACGTTGTAGAAGCCGCCGGGCTCGTGCTCGAGCTCGAACCCGAGCGCGGTGGATTCGAAGTCGTTGCCGAGCGTCATGCGCACGCCCTTGCTCATGGCGAAGGCCGGCAGGCGCGCGAGGTCGTCCCAGGGCGAGCGGTAGCGCAGCTTGGCGAGGTCGCCGCCGGTTTCGAGACCGCTGGTTTCCTCGAGCAGCGCGCGCACGGTGATGCGGCCGCGCGGCTCGTCGTCCCATTCGTGCAGCAGCCGCGCCAGCGGCGTGTCCAGCGACGGGATGCGCCTCTCCTCGAGCACGATGCCCATGGCCATCGCGGCGACCGGCCGCGCGATCAGCGAGGCCGGCAGCAGCGTGGCCGCATCGTCGGCCGCGAAATAGCGCTCGACCTCGATGTGCCCGGCACGCATGACTAACAACGCGCGCGCGCCGGCGCTGCGCGCGCGCATCGCCGCCTCTTCGATCAGCAATGCGTCGAGCGTCGGCTGCGCGTCGGCGGGCGCGCCGGCCGCGTCACCGCCGATGGTCGCCGATGGTAGGTAGAACCCGTCCGCCGGCAGCGGCAATTGAAACGCGCGCCGCCAGAACGGCAGGTCGGCGGTGAACGCACCGATGCCGAACGAGACCAGCAGCAGCATGGCCGCCGTGAGGATTGTCAGTAGTCGACGCATGGGTTGGAAGACCTGTCGCCATGCTACCAGCGGCCCCGTGTCGCTAGAATGCCCACCGTGAAACTGTCCATCTGCTCGATCGCATCCGAAGTCGTTCCCTTCGCCAAGAGCGGCGGCCTCGCCGACGTCGCGAGCGCGCTGTCGCGCGCGCTCACCCGCGCCGGGCACGACGTGCGGCTGTTCATGCCGTTCTATGCGCAGATCGCCCGCGCCAGGCTCGCCGCCACGCGCGTCGAGACGCTGCAGGGGCTGCCCATCGTCATCGGCAAGCACGAGTACAAGGTGGACATCTGGCGGGCGCCGCTGCCCGGCTCGCAGACGCCAGTCTATCTGGTGGAGTCCGACGCGCTGTACGCGCGCGACAAGCTCTACACCAACGACGCCGACGAGCACCGCCGCTTCCTGGTGCTGACCCGCGCGGCGCTCGAGTGCTGCCGGCGCATGGCCTTCCACCCGCACATCGTGCACGCGCACGACTGGCACGCGGCCTTCGCGCCGCTGTGGCTGCGGTCGACATACAAGAACGACCCGGTATTCGCGGCCACGCGCTCCGTGATGACCATCCACAACATCGGTTACCAGGGCGAGTTCGACGCGGTCGACGTGGCGGACCTGGGCCTCGGCGCCGACGCCTATCTACTGCACCAGGACGACCTCAAGGCGGGCACCATCAACGCGCTCAAGCACGGCATCCTGCACGCCCACGCCGTGACCACGGTGAGCCCGACCTACGCGCGCGAGATCACGACGCCGCGCTACGGCATGGGCATGGAGCAGGCGCTGGCCGCGCGCGGCAGCGCGGTGCGCGGCATCCTCAACGGCGTCGATTACGAGGAGTGGGATCCGCGCCGCGACCGCTATCTGCCGATCCACTTCGGGCCGCACGACCTGCCGCGCAAGGCGGAGCTCAAGCGTAATTTCCTGCTGCGGCAGAACATGCGTCCGGCCATCGGCCGCGTGCCGCTGTTCGGCATCGTGAGCCGGCTCACGTCGCAGAAGGGCTTCGAGCTGCTGCTCGACGCGCTGCCGAAGCTCATGCAGGACCACGACGTGCGCATCGCGGCCGTGGGCACCGGCGACCCGAAATACGAGAAATTCTTCACCGGGCTCGCCGAGCGCAACCGCGGCCGCGTGTGGTTCTTCGCCGGCTACGACGAGAGCCTCGCGCACTGGATCGAAGGCGCGAGCGACCTGTTCCTCATGCCCTCGCTGTACGAGCCCTGCGGCCTGAACCAGATGTATTCGCTGCGCTACGGCACCATCCCCGTCGTGCGGCGCACGGGCGGACTGGCCGATTCCGTGCAGCACTTCGACCCCGTGTCCGGGACGGGCACGGGCATCGTGTTCAACGATTTCGATGCCACCGCGATGAGCTGGGCGCTCGACACCGCGACGAGCTGGTACGCCGACCGCGTGCTCTGGGAGCGCATCATGCAGAACGCGATGGCGCAGGATTTCTCCTGGGAAACCCAGTGCGGCGAGTACCTGAAGCTGTTCGCCGAACTGCTCGGGGGACGCGGCGCGCCGCCTACAGCTTGACGCTGCCGCGCTCGTCGAACGGGATGCGGCGCAGAAAGCCGCTCGACAAGGCGACGCTGCCCGTCAGGCGGTAGTCGAGCGACTCGCGCGAGCCGCGCTTCAACAGCAGCTTCGCGAGCGCGCCCGCGAGATTCGCGGTGACCTGCACGTCGAACTCCGCCTCGCCCATCGCCGGCACCACGAACGGGGTGTTCGCGACGCCCTGCGCGAGCTCCGCGTCTTCCACCTCGATGCGGTACGTGATGCCCTTCACCGGCAGCTCGCGTGCGTTGGGATTCATCACGCGCATGCGCATCTGGACGCGCTGCGAGAAAATGTCGGCGCTCTGCATCTTCATCGAGACCACCGAGAGCTTCGGCGCCTCGTACTGCGGCAGCACGCTGCAGCCCGCGGCCAGGCAGGCCGCGAGCGCGGCGCAGGCCAGCCGGCGCATTGCGGGTGTGTCAGACATGCTGGAGCATGTCGTGCGTGACCAGCACCACGCCCTTTTCCGTGACCAGGAACCGCCTGGCATCCTCGCCGCGGTCATAGCCGATGCGGGTGCCGGCGGCGATCTCGCAGTTGGCGTCGATGATGGCGTTCTTGATCTGGCAGTTCGCGCCGATGCGCACGTCGGGCAGCACCACGGAGCGCTCGACGGTGGATCGCTCCTCGACCCGCACTCCGGAGAACAGCAGCGATTCGCGCACCGTCGCGCCGGAGATGATGACGCCGCCGGACACCAGCGAATTGACCGCGATGCCGCGCCGGCCGTCGTCGTCGAGCACGAATTTCGCCGGCGGCGTCTGTGCCTGGTAGGTCCAGATCGGCCAGTCCTCGTCGTAGATGTTGAGTTCCGGGTTCACCCACACCAGCTCGAGATTGGCCTCGTAAAAGGCGTCGATTGTTCCAACATCGCGCCAATAGCTTTGTGCGCGAGTCTTAACGTCCCGGAAAGGGTAGGCAAACACCTGCAGCTTCTCGATGGACTTCGGAATGATGTCCTTGCCGAAATCGTGTTTGGACTTCTCGTCGGCGGCATCCTCGAGCAGCAGTTTCTCGAGCAGGTCGGGGTTGAAGACGTAGATGCCCATCGAGGCCAGCGCGACGTCGGGCCGCCCGGGCATTGGATCGGGCGTGGGTGATTTCTCGACGAAGCGGGTCACCCGGTTCCACTCCGTGACGGTGAGCACGCCGAACTCGCGCGCGTCGACGATGGGCACTTCGACCACGCCGACCGTTATGTCGGCGCCCTTCTCCACGTGGTAGGCGATCATCGGGCCGTAGTCCATCTTGTAGATGTGGTCGCCGGCCAGCACCAGCACGTGCTTGGGCCGGTGCGCGTGCATCACGTCGATGTTCTGGTACACGGCATCGGAGGTGCCGCGGTACCAGTGACCGCCGGTCTTCTGCTGCGCGGGGATCACCTCCACGAATTCGCCGAACTCGCCGCGCATGTAACCCCAGCCGCGGTGGATGTGCTGGATGAGCGACTGCGCCTTGTACTGCGTGAGCACCGTGATCTGGCGGATGCCCGAGTTCACGCAGTTGGACA
>JBIOZI010000238.1:0-27308 GCA_044871085.1 Steroidobacteraceae bacterium
ACCGCCCATCCATGCGTGCGCAAACATACGCTCAATCCCGAGAATCCCGACCAGGCACCACCACCACCACCACCCCGATGTACAAGCTCCACGGCTTCTCTCAGTCCGGCAATGCGTATAAGGTGGCGCTGCTGCTGCAGGCCCTGCGCCAGCCTTGGGAACCCATCCACCTGACGTTCGAGGAGTTCGCCGGTGGCGTGCCGCGTTCGGATGCCTGGCGCGACCAGGTCAACGCGATGGGCGAAGTGCCGGTGCTGGAAGCCGGTGGCCGCAAGCTCACACAGTCCGCGGCCATCATGCTGTTCCTGGCCGACCGGCACGGTGCGTACGGCGGCGCGAATGCCGACGAGCGCCAGGAAGTGCTGCGCTGGCTGCTGTTCGACAACCACAAGTTCACCAGCTACTTCGCCTCCTGGCGGTTCGCCAAGTCGTTCGGGCTCACGGCGCCCGATCCCGGGGTCGAGAAATGGCTGCGCGGCCGCATCGACAATGCATTCGGCATCGCCGAGAAACACCTTGCGGATCGCGAGTACGTCGTGGGCGCGGCGCCGACCATCGCCGACCTGTCCATGTGCGGCTATCTATATTTCCCGGCCGACGAGAGCGGCTACGACATCCAGGCCAGGTATCCCGCCATGGCGCGCTGGCTCGAGCGCCTGAGGGCACTGCCCGGCTGGAAGCCGCCGTACGAGATGCTGCCCGGCGAGCAGGTGGCGCCGAAGTGGTGAGGAAAGCGAACACGGTCGACGAGTACATCGCCGCGGCACCCAAGGTGGCGTCGAAACACCTGCGCGCGCTGCGCGCCATCCTCAGGAAGGCTGCGCCGAAAGCCACCGAGGCCATAAAGTGGAACAACCCGGTGTTCGAGGACGGGCGAATCCTGTTCGCGTTCGCCGCATACCGGACGCACGTCAACTTCATGCCGACGCCGCCGGTGGTGAGGGCCTTCGCCACGCAGCTCACCGGCTTCAAGACCGGCAAGGCCTCGATTCAATTTCCGTACGACGTGCCGTTGCCCACGGCGCTGATCGCCAGGATCGCCGCGCGCCGCGTGAAAGAGCTGCGCGAGAAGGACGTGCGCTGGATGTGAGGCCGGCTCAGTTGCGCCGTGAGCCGTTGGCCGGCGTCTCGGTGTGCATCACGCACTGCCAGCGGCCGTCGGAGTTGATCCACGTCGACGTGTCGTTCATTTCCTCGACCGTGCCCTTGGCCTCGCCGCGCCGCGCCATTTTCTGTTTGACGTGATACGTGAGCACCGCCGTGGCGTCGTTGGGAAACACCACTTCCATGTCGCTGAGCTCGTACTCCTCGAGGATCATGGTGCCTTGCTCGGCCATCTTGCGATAACCGGCGTGGTCGAACTTCATCGAGCCGTGCGTGCTCACCATGAGCGCGGGCTCGGTCAGCAGGTCGGTCGCGGTTTCGGTGTCCTGGTCCACGATGGCCTGCCAGAACTTCGTCTCGAGCTCGATGAGCGTCTCGCTGGGTGTGGGCATGATGTGCTCCTGTGACTCAAGCGCCCATGATGCCCGGTGAGATGCACGACGCGATCGGACGACATATGTTTTGAAAGTAGGGGCGCTCCGACCATTGCGGTCCAAAACGGCAATCGATGCCGAAGCCGGGACAGAAGATCGAAACATGACCCGAAAGCTGCTCATCGATGAAGAGCTGGACCTGCAGGGCCTCACCCCGGACGCCATGCCCGACCGCAGCAAGAACGAGCTGGGGAAATTTCCCTGGGACCTGTGGAATCAGGTGGTCGGCTCGACGATCGGATTGCGCTGGAACTACGACAATCATGCGCGCGGCATCAGTCTCGGCGACGTGCGGCTGCTGCCGACGCCGGGCAACCTCGATTGCCTGCTCGTCGACCGGTTCGTCGCGTCCCGCTTTTCGATGGACCTGGTCGAGAACACCGTGAACGCGGTGTGGAGCCAGGACCTGGACGAGAAGACCTTCAAGCTCGCGCTGAGCGAGAAACTGCTGCAGTCATCGGTGACCTCGCTGCAGACCATCGATGGCCCCTGGCATCCGGCCATAGCCGACCTGCGCTCGGACTCGCTGCTCAAGTCCTTCAGGCGCCGCATCGACAACGTGCCCACCGCCGCGAACCTGGTGGAGGTGGATAGTCGCCTCGCCGAGCTGTCGCGGGAGTTCGAGCGCGTGACGCTGTCGATCGTGGAACAGCACTTCGAGACATCGAGCCTCAGCAACAGCGCGGCGTCGTTCGTGGTCGGGTTCATCCCCGTGGTCGGAAATGTCGTCGGCGCCGCCGGCCTCGCGAAGGAGATCTCGGACAAGCTGGTCGCGCGCCGCGACGACGGCTGGGTCGGATTCCTCGGCCGCGCGAAGCGAAGACTCCCCGCGCCCTAGAAGCTCTTCTTCGCGATCTTCCCGTGCGTCTCGTTCACCTGCATCAACGCCGCGGAGCTGAAGAACTTGTGATATTCGGCCACCATCTCGCCGCTCTTCAGCACCGGATCCGTGGCCGCGATCTGCTGCGCTTCTTCGATGTCCTTCGCCACGAGCACGAACAGTCCGCGCCAGCCGTCGACGCCGTCGAGCGGCCCGGCCACCGCGAGCCGGCCCTCCGCCGCGAGGCGGTTCATGTTGGCGAAGTGGCCCTTGAAGATCTCGTCGCGCTCCGGGCCCGCCGCGTGTTTGTTAGGGCCGGTCTTGAGGATGAGCAGCACGTACGACTTCATGCCGTACTCGTCCGCGCCCAGCTTCTGCGCCAGCGCGGCATCGAAGCCGGGCGGCGGCGCGGCGTCCTTCGGCGGCTCGTCGGCCACCGCCGCGGTGCCAAACAAGGTGAGTGCGGCGAGCGTGGCGAGGTGCTTGATCATGGAATCTCCGGGTGTCGGTTTCAAAACTGGCCGCGCAAACCCAACGATATCGTCCTGCCGTTGAAGAACGAGTTGTCCCGCCGGGTGGATCCATTGCCGCTGGCCTGATCCGGGTTCTCGTAATAGATGTAGGAATTCTCGTTGTTGATGTTCAACGCGTCGATGCGCACTTCGATCGAATCGGTGACCTTGTAGCTCACCGCCGCGTCGAGGTACCCGACCGCTGCGTTGTACGGAATCTGGTCGTTGCCGTTGTTGGTGTTCGTGGTGGCGTTCCGGTCCTTGTAGTTGTACGACGCGCGGATGGCGAACGGGCCTTTCTCGTAGTAGCCCGTGACGCTGTACGACTTCTCGGGGAAGCGTGCCACCGCCAACGGGGTGAGATCGGTCATGACGAACGTGTTGCCCTGCGTGCGGATCTTCGTGTAGCTCAACGTCGTCCCGAACCCATCCCAGGGTGCCGGCAGGAAATCGAACACCTGTTGATAGGCGAACTCATAGCCTCTCAACTCGATGGGGACGCCTTCGTTGATGAACCTCGTGCGCCGGATGAGGAAATCGTCGGGGATGTCTCCCCCGGGAAAACCCAGGGCCAGTGCATTGAACGCACTGTCGGGCAAGCCCGTCGATGCCAGTGTCACGAAGTCGGCGACGGCCAGCGCCGTGCCCTTCAATTTCTTGTCGAACGCGCCCACGCTGAGCAGGCCGCCTTGCGCGAAATACCATTCCAGGCTGCCGTCGAGCTGGTCGGCCACCTGCGGCTCCAGGTCCGGATTGCCGACGGTGATCTCGGCGTTGAAGATGTTGGGTACCAGCGTGCCGCTGGCGATGTTCGCCAGCGCCGCGCGCGTGATGGTCTTGCCGGCGGAGGCCCGCGCCACCAGTTTCGACGTGACGTCGAACGCGACGCTCAGCGACGGCAGCCAGTTGTCGTAGCCGCCTTCGATCCGCGCCGGCGCGAACGCTCCGTTGCCGATGCTGAAATAGTTGTCGATGATGATCTTGGTGTCCGCGAAGCGCACGCCGGCATTGGCGCGCAGCGCGTGCCCGGCGATGGAAGCGTTGCCGCTCACTTCGAAGAACCCCGCCGTGACGACTTCCTCCGCCTCGAACGCGGCATTGAGCCGCACCGGGGCCGCCTCGTTGGAGCCGTTGGCGTCGAGGAAATCCATGACGAAGGAGCGCGGGAAAGTGGCGAAGCTCGCCGGATAATCCGGGTTGCCGCCGTTCTCGAGCCGCCCGTACTGGATGTAGGGATTCATGTGCGAGAACACGTCGATGGTGGCGAAGGTGCCGCCGCCGGGAAGCGCGCGCGTCGAGGCGATGCTGCTGCCGTCCTGGCGCGCCACCCGCTTGGTGGTCGAGACGCGGCTGGCGCCCAACAACGTCGCCCATTCGACTCCCGCCCATTCACCCGCCTTCCACTCCAACTGGATGCGCCCGGTGGCCTCGCGGTCCACCTCGCGGTTGAGCGCAAAGCCGAGCGAGGGCGCCGCGTAGTTGGCGGGGTTCGTCTCGTCGACCGGGGAGCGGATGGTAGGGTAGGTGACATTCCCCGTGGGATCGAACGTGGACTCGACCCCGTACAGGTTGTAGAGAATGCGGTTCTCCGAGTACCAGGCCTTGCTCTCGCTGGCATTCAACTGCGCCGTCAGCGCGAGGCTGTCGGTGAAGTCGAAAGCGGCGCGCACGTTGCCGTACGTGAAATCCGTCTGCGCATCGCGGAAAAAACTCTCGCCGAGATAGCTCGCGTTGGCGAAGGTGCCGTACAGATTGTTGAATTCGTCGATGTGCACGTCCACGGGCACCAGGCCCGAGTTGGTGCCGACGCCCGGTGCCGCGGTGGTGCCGGGCACCGTGCGCGAGTTGCGCACCGCGACCCCGAAGGTGAATTCGTCCGGGGAATCCTCGAGCTTGGAATGGATTCCGTCGAGGCTCAGCTCGAGGCGCTCGGTCTTGAATTGCAGGGAGGTCACCGCGCCCAGGCGCTCACGCTCGTTGTTCGAGGTGAAAACGCGGTAGAAGCGCGGCAGGTAGGCATTCTCGACCTGCGCGCGCGTCAGCGACCCCAGGTTCGCGCGCGGATCGGCGAAGTTGAGCTCGAATTGAAACGGCCCCGTGGAGTTCGGCGGATCCGCCGGCGGGTAGTAAGGGCGCGAGCCCAGCGCGTTGGAATTGTAGCCGCCGGTGGACTGGAAGCCGGAGCGCTCGTTCACGTTCCTGGCGTAGGCCACGCCGAGCAATGCGCCGAAATTGCCCCAGGTGTCGCTGGCCAGCAGGGATGCGCGCGGGCTCCAGTCGCTCGACTGGTCGTTGAAGTTGGCCGCGGCGGTGTAGCGCAGCTGCCGCCGGTCGGCATCGAAGGGCCGCGGCGTCTGCAAGTCGATGGTGCCGCCGATTCCGCCTTCCTCGAGGTGCGCCAGCGGACTCTTGTAGATGTCGACGCGGCCGAACAGCTCCGAGGGAAACACGTCGAAGTTGAAATCGCGCGTCGAGGTGCCGACGTTCTGCGACGAGGTGGTGTGCACCGGCGCGCCGTTGATCGTCGTCACCGAGTATTCCGAGCCGAGGCCGCGGATGCTGATGCGCTGGCCCTCGTTGCTGGCGCCGTCCCGGCTCAGGAACACGCCGGGAATGCGCTGCAGCGATTCGGCGACGTTGAGCTCGGGAAATTTGCCGATGTCCTCGGCCACGATGGAATCGCGCACCGCCACCGACTCGCGCTTGAGCTCGATGCCCTTCTGCAGGCTGCCGCGAAAGCCGGTGACAACCACTTCGTCGAGATCCGGCGCCGCAGGATCCGCCGGTTCCTGTGCGTGCGCCGCCGCGCCGAGCGCTCCCGCACACAACACGCAAATGGACAAACCCCAAGCTTCCCTGCTCATGCTCCACCCCCGTGGCGTTGGCGTCGCGACATTTGTAGTACAAGCTGGGCCGGAAATCGACCTCCCCAGGTTCGGAGCCCATTCATGAGCGATCCCACTTTGAAACGGCGCCATTTCCTCGCGGCCCAGCTCTGTGCAGTTATGGGTGGGGCGGCGATGTCGGCCGCCTCGCCCGCATCCGGCGCGCAGGCGGCATCGTCCGCGCTGCCGGACGGCGCCGCGGATCGCGGCTATCTGCTCGAGCTGCTCACGCGCATGGCGGCGCCGGTGCTCGATCGCATGTCGGAAGGCCGGCTGCAACGCGACTGGAAGCCCGCGCTCAGCCCCACTTGGGACGGCCGCAATCCCAAGGTGGCCTATCTCGAGGCATTCGCGCGGCTCATCGACGGCATCGCGCCCTGGCTCGCGCTGCCCGACGGCGGCGCGGAAGGCCGCGCGCGCGGCAGGCTGCGCCAGCAGGCGCTCGCGAGTGTTACGCACGCCGTCGATCCGCGCAGCCCGGACTATCTGCTGTGGAGCGCCGAAGGCCAGCCGCTGGTCGATTCGGCGTTCTTCACCAGCGCGCTGCTGCGCGCGCCCGACGCGCTGTGGAAGCCGCTCGATGCGGCCACGAAGCAGCGGATCATCGAGGAAGTCCAGAAGCTGCGCCGCGTTTCGCCGCCGTACACGAACTGGCTGTTGTTCGCGGCGATGAACGAGGCGTTTCTGCTGGCGGTCGGCGCGCAGTGGGACCCGGTGCGCATCGACCTCGCGGTGCGCAAGCTCAACGAGTGGTACGTGGGCGACGGCTGGTACGCGGACGGAGTGCGCTTTCACTTCGACCTCTACAACAGCTACGTGATCCACCCGATGCTGACCCAGATACTCGAGGTGCTGGTTGCCGGCGACGCCTCGTTCAACAGCCTGCGACCCAAGGAACTGCTGCCGCAGCAGTACCTGCGCATGCAGCGCTACGCGGAGCAGCTCGAGCGGATGATCGGCCCCGACGGCGCGTACGCGGCGATCGGCCGCTCCCTCACGTATCGCACCGCGGCCCACCAGCCGCTCGGCCTGCTCGCGTGGCGCAAGAAGCTGCCGGCCAGGCTGCCCGAGGGCCAGGCACGCGCGGCCACCGTCGCGGCGCAACGCAGGATCTTCGCGGACCCGAGCAATTTCGATGCGGAAGGCTTCCTGACCATCGGCTTCACCCGTCACCAGCCGACGCTCGGCGATCCGTACTCGAACGCCGGCAGCATGTACATCGCGGCGGAAAGCCTCATCGCGCTGGGGCTGCCCGCCGACGACAGCTACTGGACCGCGCCGCCGCTGCCGTGGACGATGCGCCTCGCGTACTCGGGCCAGGAATTCCGCAAGGACTACTACGTCGAGTATTGAAACGGACGCGAGACCTTCACCGTACTTTCACGCCGCGGCAACCTGTCGCGCCGAGCATTCCCGCACGCCGTGGACGCCACAAGGATCGTGGCGGCGAGGAATGCGAGCTCGCAGCGCGTTTGATGCGGCGCGCGGGCGGCGAGGGACCGCTGCCCGCGCCAGGTGCGCCCGCTCACGAGCCGCGCAGGTCGGGGGAGCGCAGCAGGTCGATGATATGCTGCGGCTCGATGGGCTTGGTGAAATGCAGGTCGAACCCCGCATCGCGCGCGCGCACCTTGTCGCTCTCCTGACCCCAGCCGGTGATCGCCACCAGCACGATGTCGGCCAACGCCGGGTTGGCGCGCACGCGGCGCGCCACTTCGTGGCCGTCGAGCAGCGGCATGCCGATGTCGAGCAGCGCGATGTCGGGATGCTCGGCCGCGATCAACTCGAGCGCCTGCGATCCATTGGTGGCCACGGTCACTTCGTGGCCCTCGATGCCGAGCAGCAGCGCGAGACTGTCGGCGGCGTCGCGGTTGTCGTCGGCGATCAGCACGCGATGCGCGCGCGGCGCGCCCGCGGCACGCGCGACCGGCGCCGCCGCCCGATCGGGTTGTTGAGGCGCCGCCGTGCGCGGGATGTGCATGGTGAACTCGCTGCCGCTGCCGATGCCCGCGCTGCGCGCCGAGATCGACCCGCCGTGCAGCTCCATGAGCCCCTTCGCCAGCGCCAGGCCGATTCCGAGGCCGCCTTCGGAGCGATCCTGCGTCCCCTTCACCTGCGAGAACATGGTGAACACCGTCGGGATGGCGTCCTCCGCGAGCCCGACGCCGGTGTCCGTGACGCTGATCGTCACAGAATCCTCGTCCGCGGTGGCGCGCAGCAGGATCCTGCCGCCGCGATCGGTGTACTTGGCCGCGTTGGTCAGTAGATTGGATAGCACCTGCGCGAGCCGCAGCGGATCGCCCGCGAACCGCACCGGCTGCGTGGGCAGGTTCCTGGTGAGCTGGTGCTGTTTCGCATCGATGAGCGGCCGGGCCTGCTCGACGGCCGCCTCGACGATGCTCGCGAGCTCGGCCATCTGGATGCGCAGCGCGAGCGTGCCGCGCGTGATGCGCGAGACGTCGAGCAGGTCGTCGAGCAGCAGCGACATGTGGTGCACCTGCCGGCTGATCACCTCGTGGCTCCAGCGCTTCTGCTCCTCGGTGGCGGCCGGCGAGCGGCTGATCATCGTGGCCTGGCGGATCGGCGCCAGCGGATTGCGCAGCTCGTGCGCGAGAGTGGCCAGGAACTCGTCCTTGCGACGGTCGGTTTCCCGCAGCGCCGCCTCGGCGCGCTCGCGGCTGTCGAGCTCGCGCTGCGCCGCTTCGTACAGCCGCGCGTTGTCCATGGCCACCGCCGCCTGCGCGGCCACGCCCACCACGAGCTTTTCGGAGCCGGCGGTGAAGACGTCCGGATCCGGATGCCCGAAGAACAAACCGCCGATGACCTCTCCGGTGCGGGCGGTGACCGGCGCCGCGAGATAGCTGCGGACCGGCAGGTGGCCCTTGGGCATGCCGAAATGAGGGCTCATCTGGCCGTAGCGCGGATCCTTCGTGATGTCGGCCGAGCGCACGACGCCCTGGCCCGTGAAGGTGGGGTGGAACACCGGCGTGTTGCGCGGCAGGCCGAACTTCTCGAACGCCTCGCGCGGCGCGCCGGAGAGCGTGTACAGCAGGAACGACTCGCCCTCGCTGTTCGTCACGTTGTAGAAGAAGGCGCCGAATTTCGCGCCGGAGAGCTGCGTGGCGACGTCCGTCACGGTCTGCAGCACCTTCTCCAGGTCGAGCTTGGAGCCGATCGCCTTGCCGGTGGTGTCGAGCAGCGAGAGCACGTTCGCCTGCTCGCGCAGCACCTGTTCGGCGTGCTTCTGCCGCGTGATGTCGCGCGCGATCTTCGAGGCGCCGATGACGTTGCCGGCGACGTCCTTGAGCGGGGAGACGGTGAGCGACACGTCGAGGAACGAGCCGTCCTTGTGCCGCCGGACGGTTTCGTAATGGTCGATGCGCTCGCCGCGCCGCAGGCGCTGCAGGATCTGCGGCTCTTCGTTCTCGTGCTGCGGGGGTATGAGGATCGTGACCGGCTTGCCGATCGCTTCCTCGGGCGTGTAGCCGAAGAGCCGCTGCGCGCCGGGGTTCCAGGTGGTGATGACGCCCTCGAGCGTCTTCGTGACGATGGCATCGTCGGTGGATTCCACCACGGCGGCCAGCCGCTCGCGCACCACCTCCGCGTGCTTCTGCCGCGTGATGTCGCGGGCGATCTTCGCCGCGCCCATGATCTTGCCGGCGGCATCCTTGAGCGGCGAGACGGTGATCGACACGTTGATGAGCGCGCCGTCCTTGCGCCGGCGGATCGTCTCGTAGTGGTCGATGCGCTCACCGCGCTTCAGGCGCTCGATGATCGCCGGCTCCTCGTCGAGCTGGTTATCCGGGATGAGGATGGTGATCGGTTTGCCGATGATCTCCGCGGCGGTGTAGCCGAAGATGTGCTCGGCGGCCGGATTCCACGTGGTGACGATGCTGTCGAGCGTCTTCGTGATGATGGCATCGTCGGAATGCTCCACGATCGCGGCGAATCGTTCGCGCAGCTCCTGCGCCTGCTTGCGCTCCGTGATGTCCTCGATGACCCCGAGGAATTGCGTGGCGACGCCGCCCTCGCGCCGCAACAGGGTGACGGTGGTGCTGCTCCAGACGGTGGTGCCGTCCTTGCGGACGTAGCGCTTCTCGAGGGCGTAGTTGGGAATGACGCCGTCGACGAGGCGCCGCACCTGGATTCGCGTCGCCTCGGCATCGTCCGGATGCGTGAGCTCGAGGAAGGTGTGCCCGCGCAGCTCCTCGAGCGGAAAACCCAGGATGCTGCAGAATTTCTGGTTCGCCTCGAGGAACCGGCCTTCGACGTCCGCCACCGCGATGCCCACCGCGGCCTGCGCGAATATCGCGCGCAGCCGCTCTTCGCTGGCGCGCAGCGCACGCTCGGCGCGACGCCGGCGCGTGACATCGTGAAACACCATGACGGCGCCGGCGACCTTGCCGGCCGAATCGCGGATCGGCGCCGCGCTGTCTTCGATCGCGGTCTCGGTGCCGTCGGCTGCGACCAGCGAGGTGTGATTGGCGAGGCCCACGACCTGGCCGGTGGCGAGCACGCGGTCGATGGGGCTCTCGACTGCCGCGCGCGTGTCTTCGTTGATGATCTTGAAGACGTCTGCCAGCGGCTTTCCCAGCGCGTCCTTGAGCGCCCAGCCCGTCATCGTCTCCGCGATGGGATTCAGGAAGGTGACGCGGGCCTGCACGTCGGTGGTGATCACCGCATCGCCGATGCTCGCCAGCGTGACCTCGAACCACTCGCGCTGCTGCTGCAGCTCGGAGGTGCGGCGCTCGAGCGCATCCTTGGCGGCCACCAGATCGCGTTCGGCACGCTGCCGCGCCGCCAGGATGACCTCGACGTTCTTGAGTGCCGCTGCGCGGAGCCGTTGTTCTTCGGAATCGTCGGTCACGGGGCGCGTTGGCTGGGGACGGCGGCGAGCGCTTTCTCGGCCATGGCGGTGCCGGCGACGCGCGCGCGGATCTTCGCGAATGCCAGCTCGCGGGTGGTCGAAGTGTCGTCGCAGAACGGCGCGAAGCCGCAGTCGTCGGTGGTGCCGAGCTGGTCGAGCGGAATGTAGCGCGCCGCCTCGAGCACGCGCTCGCACACTTCCTCGGGCGTCTCGAGGCGCGGGTCGACCGGGGAGATGACCCCGACGAACACCCGCTGGTGGGGCTTCAGGTGCGTGCGAATCATCTGCAGCGCGGCCGGGCGATCGCGCTCGCCGGCGAGCGAGACGTAGAAGTTGGTGAGGTTGAGGCCGAACAGGCTCGGCAGCAGATCGACATATGCCACGTCGGCGCTGTGCGTGGAGTCGCGGTCGCCGCCCGGACAGGTGTGCACGCCCACGCGGCGGCGCTCGATTTCCGTCAGGGCACCGAGCGCGATGTTGTTGAGGTCGATGAAGCTCGCTAGCAGTGCCCCGCTCGGGTCGAGCTTGAGCGCCAGCCGGGCTTCGGTGAAATCGACCTGCACCGAGTCCGCGCCGCCCTGGATGCAACGGCGCACTTCCTTGACGTGCTCGGCCAGCAGGTCGTCGATGAAGTGCTCGCGCGAGTAGTCGGAGAGCCCTTCGGGCGGATACATGAGGCTGAGCGCGGACGGCGATATCACCGCCTGCTTCACCGGCTTGTGCGCGTAGCGCAGCGCCGTGTCGAGAAAGCGATCCGCATAGCGCATGTAGCGGAATGGCCCGCTCGTGAGCGTCGGCATGCGGCGTACGTGCCCCGCGGAGAACGGAATGCGGAAGCCGTCCGGCGAGGTGTTGGCCAGGCCGTCGACGCTGTAAGTCCAGAAATTGTGGTACTTGCGCTGCTCGCCGTCTGTGACGACCGGCGATCCGGTGGCTTCGAACTGCGCGATGGTGTCGCGGGTGGCCTGAAGATAGAGCGGCTCGAGACCCGGATCGTTGCCCGAACCTGCGCGGCGAATCGCGTCGATCAGCTCGAGGGGGCGGGGTATGCTGCCGACCGGCTCCGTAGGAATTCTAGGGATCATCGGGCGGGTCTGCTCCAGGCGAAACCCCGATTCTATAGGCCGCTCCGACGCCGATCGAGTCCCAGGCATGTAGGACGAGTCCTGCACTTTTCAGTCGTCCCCGAAGGTTATTAGATATGACGTCGTCGGCCGCCGCGCAGTCGGGGTCAAACTATTCCCGCCGGCGCGCGGGACGCTTCGCGCTCGGCGCGCTCGAACGGCGCGTGTTCCTGGTCGCGGTGGCCGGCCTGCTGCCGGTGGCGATCCTCTCGTGCGTGCTGCTGATCTGGAATGCCCGCGAGCAGAAGGGCGGGCTGCTGCGCTCCAGCGAGGACACCATGACCGCGCTGCTGAGCGCCGCGGACTCGGAGCTCAAGGGCGACATCGCGGCGCTCGACGCCTTGGCCGCGAGCCCGCGGCTGATGCACGGCGACTTCGAGGGCGTGCGCGAAGAGGCGCTCGAGCTGCTCGCCCGCCGCGCGAGCTGGCTCAACGTCGTGGTGCTGGACGGCGACCGGCAATATATGAACGCGCGCGTCAGCGACGGACTGCCGCTGCCGCAGGTGACCGAACCGGCGCTCGTCGCGGAGGTGATGCGCGAGAAGACACCGGTGGTCGGGCAGGTGGTGTTCGCGCCGGTGCTGCAGATGTATGCCGTCGCGGTGCTGGTGCCCTACCTGCGCGAGGGCAAGGTCAAGTACGTGCTCGCGGCGATCGTCAGGCCCGATTCCTTCCTCGACCTGCTCGAGCTGCGGAAGGTGGCGGGCCACGGAGTCATCGTGGTGGTCGATCGTCACAACAAGGTGGTGGCGCGCTCGCTCAACCAGCAGCAGGCGGTGGGCAAGACGCCCGCGGCCGGATTGCTGCGCATGCTGGAATCCGGGGATCATCGCGGCGTCTCGATCACGAACACGCTCGAAGGCGTGCCCGTGTACACCGTGTTCAAGCGCTCGGAGTTCTCGCGCTGGGCGGCGGCCGTGGGCATTCCGCAGCAGGACGTCGATGGTCCCGTCGTGCGCTCCTATCTGCTGCTCGGCGGCGCGGTGCTCGCGTCCATATTGCTCGGCATCATCGTGGCGACACTGGTCGGGCGCACGATAGTGCTGCCCATGAACGAGCTCGAGGAGAGCGCGGCGCGCGTCGGGCGCGGCGAGGCGCCGACGATGCCGAACACGCGGCTCGCGGAGGTGCGGCGCGTGGCGGTCGCGCTGGAGCATGCGCACGGCGAGCGCACGGCTTCCTTCCAGCGCGAGCGCGAGGCGCGCCTCGCGGCCGAGCAGGCCAGCAAGGCCAAGGACGAGTTCCTCGCGATGCTCGGACACGAATTGCGCAATCCGCTCTCGGCCATCACGAACGCCGCGCAGATCATGGAGCGCCGGCGCGAGTCGCTCGATCCGGCGTCGGCGGCGGCCACCACCATCATCACGCGGCAGTCGCGCCATCTCGCGCGCATGACCGACGACCTGCTCGATGCCGGGCGCGTGATCATCGGCAAGATCTCGCTCAACCGCGCGCCGCTCGATCTCGCCGCGTCGGTGTCGACGACGCTCGATGGTCTGCGCGGCACGGGGCGGCTGGGCGAGCACCAGTGGAACCTGGCGCTCGAGCCGGTGTGGGTGTTCGCCGATGCCACGCGCATCGACCAGGTAATCGTCAACCTGGTGACCAACGCCGTGAAGTACACGCCGGCCGGCGAGAGCATCTCGCTGGCGACGCGGCGCGAGGCGGCGCAGGCGCTGGTGGTCGTCGCCGATACCGGCATCGGGCTCGATGCCGCGCTGCTGCCGCGCGTGTTCGACCTGTTCGTGCAGGGCGAGCGCACCCTCGATCGCGCGCAGGGCGGGCTCGGCATCGGCCTCACGCTGGTCAAACGGCTGACCGAGCTGCACGGCGGCACGATCGAGGCGCACAGCGCAGGGCTCGGCAAGGGCGCGAAGTTCACGGTGCGGTTGCCGGCGATCGAGACGCCCGCGGCCGCGCCGGTGGCCGACGAGAGCGAGCCGCGCACGTCCCGGCACGTCGCGCTCATCGAAGACAACGACGACGCGCGCGCGAGCCTGCGCATGCTGCTCGAAATGGAAGGACACGAGGTGTACGAGGCCGCCGACGGCCCCGCCGGCATCGAGATGATGGCGCGCGAGCCGCGCATCGGCATCGTCTTCATCGACATCGGCCTGCCCGGCATGAGCGGCTTCGAGGTGGCGCGCCGGCTGCGCGGGGCGCGCGGCAGCGCGCTGCGGCTGGTCGCGATGTCGGGCTATGGCGCCGACCAGGACGTGAAGGCCGGCACCGAGGCCGGCTTCGACGCGTACATCGTCAAGCCCGCGGAGATCGCGAAGGTGCGTGACGAGATCGCGAAAGGTGCAGGGCGAGGCCCGTGATGGCCAATGCCGCCGACGCGTACGCCACGATCGCCAGCGGGCTGCCGAACCTGCCGTACAACGCCGTGAACGCCAGCGGCGCGATGCCGCCCGCGAACACGCCGGCGAAGGTGTAGGCAACGGACGCACCGGCGTATCGCACGCGCGCGGGAAACTGCTCGGTGATGAACGCGCCCTGGGGGCCGTACATGAAGCCGTGGATGGTGAGGCCGCTGACGACGGCGAGGATCACCGCCCATGCCGATTTCTGGTGAACCAGCGGAAACAGCGCCAGCAGCCAGACGAACGCGCCGATTGCGCCTGCGCCATAGACGGTGCGCCGGCCGAGGCGGTCGGACAAACTACCCGCGGCGAAGATGCTGAGGATGTTGCAGGCCGAGCCCAGCGCCACGGCGGTCGTCGCGAGCGTGCGCGACAGCTCGAGCTGTCTGGTGAGGTAGGCCACGAGGAAGGCGGTGATCAGCGAATACATCACGTCCGGCCCGAAGCGCGAGCCGCCCGCGACCAGCAGGCCGCGCCGGTGCCCGCGCAACACCTCGCCGAGCGGCGCGCGCGCCAGCGCCCGTTCCGCCGCGAGCGCGCGGAACTGCGGCGTTTCCGGCACGCCCACGCGCAGCCAGAGCCCAAAGCCGACCAGCACCACGCTGGCGAGCAGCGGCAGCCGCCAGCCCCACTCGTGCTGCTGGTCCGTGGTGAGCATTGCGGTCATCAAGGCGATGGACGCGGTGGCCACGAGCACGCCCGTCGACGGCCCCATCTGTGCCCACGCGGCGTTGCGCCCGCGGCGCGCGTCCTCCCCGTGCTCCATGGTCAGCAGCACCGCGCCCGCCCATTCGCCGCCCAGCGCCACGCCCTGCACGAACCGCAGCATCACCAGCAGCACCGGCGCCCAGACGCCCACCTGCGAGTAGGTGGGCAGCAGCCCGATCGCCGTCGTAGCGGCGCCCATCAGCAGCAGGGTGAGCACCAGCACGAAGCGCCGGCCGTGCCGGTCGCCGAGCGGTCCGAACAGTACGCCGCCCAGCGGCCGCGATAGATAGCCCACCCAGTAGGTGGCGAACGACAGCAGCGTGCCGGCGAGCGGATCGACCGTCGGGAAGAACAACTCGTTGAACACCAGCGCCGCCAGCGTGTTGTAGACGGCGAAGTCGTAGTACTCGAGCGCGGTGCCGGCGATGCTCGCGAGCGCACGGCGAAAGCCCTGCCGGCGCATGTCGGGGGCGGGCGCGCTCATGGCTCGCCGAAGCCTCCGCCGCCCGGCGTCTCGATGACGATGACGTCGCCCGGCTGCACCGCCGCCGAGAACGTGGCGCCGAACTCCTCGCGCGCACCGGAGCGCCACAGCCAGTTGCGTCCGAGCGCGCCCGGGGCGCCGCCCGCGAGGCCGAACGGCGCCACGCGCCGGCGGTTGGCCAGCATCACCGCCGTCATCGGCTCGAGGAAGCGCAGTGTGCGCACGACGCCGTCGCCGCCGCGATGCCGTCCCGCGCCGCCCGAGCCGCGCCGGATGCGGAACTCCTCGAGCCGTACCGGAAAGCGCCATTCGAGCACTTCCGGATCGGTGAGGCGCGAGTTCGTCATGTGTGTCTGGACCGCGTCGGTGCCATCGAAGTCCGCGCCTGCGCCCGAGCCGCCGGCGATGGTCTCGTAATACTGGTGCCGCGCATTGCCGAAGGTGAAATTGTTCATCGTGCCCTGCGCCGCGGCCAGCACCCCGAGCGCGCCATACAGGCAGTCCGTGATCACCTGCGAAGTCTCCACGTTGCCCGCCACGACGGCGGCCGGGTACAACGGGTGGAGCATCGAGCCCTCGGGCACCACCAGCCGCAGCGGCTTCAGGCAACCCGCGTTCATCGGGATCTCGTCGTCGACCAGGGTGCGGAACACGTACAGCACCGCGGCGCGCGTCACCGGCAGCGGCGCATTGAAGTTGTCGGGTAGCGAGGCGCTCGTGCCGGTGAAATCGACGACGGCCTCGCACCGTTGCCGGTCGATGCGGATGGCGACGCGCACCACCGCGCCGTTGTCCATCTCGCAGGAGAATGCGCCGTCCTGCAGCACGCCGAGACACGCGCGCACGGCGGCCTCGGCATTGTCCTGCACGTGTTGCATGTAGGCGCGGACCACCGTGAGGCCGTAGTGCCGCGTCATGGCCGCCAGCTCCGCCGCGCCCTTCTGGCAGGCCGCCACCTGCGCGCGCAGGTCCGCGAGGTTCTGCGCGACGTTGCGCGCGGGATGCTCGCCGGACTCGAACAGCGCGCGCAGCGGCGCCTCGAGCAGCTCGCCGCGCTCGACGACGGGCACGTTGTCGAGCAGCACGCCTTCCTCGCCGATGGTGCGCGAGTGCGAGGGCATCGAGCCCGGCGTGATTCCGCCGATGTCGGCGTGGTGCCCGCGCGCGGCGACGAAGAACTCCGGCGCGGCCGTGTCGCCGGTGAACACCGGCATCACCACGGTGACGTCGGGCAGGTGCGTGCCGCCGGCATAGGGTGCGTTCAACGCGAAGGCATCGCCGGCGCGCATCGTGCCCGCGCGGCGACGCAGGATCTCCTGCACGGATTCGCCCATCGAGCCCAGGTGCACGGGCATGTGCGGCGCGTTGGCGATGAGCTGGCCGGCGCCGTCGAACAGCGCGCAGGAGAAATCCAGCCGCTCCTTGATGTTCACCGAGCTCGCGGTGTTCGCCAGCGTCACGCCCATCTGCTCGGCGATGGCCATGAACAGGTTGTTGAATACCTCCAGCAGCACCGGGTCCGCGGTGGTAGATAGACCGGCGCGCCGCGGCACGGAGGCCGCTTTCTCGAGTACCAGGTGACCGGCCGCGGTGCAGGTGGCCTGCCAGCCCGGCTCGATGATGACGCCGGTGTTCGGCTCGGTGATCGCGGCCGGGCCCGCGATGAGGTCGCCGGGGCGCAAGGTGTCGCGCGCGTGGAGCGGTGCGTCGTGCCATGCGCCGTCGAAATACATGCGCCGCGTCGCTGCCGGAGCCGGCGCGCCCGCGCGCGGTGCGGCGCCGGCGTGCGCGGCGGCGGCGGGCGTGGCGGCGGTGACGCCGGCGCGTCCGGTGGCGGTGACGGAGACCGTTTCGATGACGAGCGCGCGTCCCGCCATGTGAAAGCCATAGCGCACGCGATACGCCGCGAGAAACCGTTCGCGCAGGGAGTCCGCGGTGGAATCCGCGTCGAGCGGCAGAGGCAGCGTGGAATCCGTGTCCGCGTACTTGATGAGCACCGCGTGTTCGACGTCGATGGCGGCCTTTGCGAAGTCCTGCGCCAGCAGCTCCGCGACGGCCGCGTGCTCGAGCCGGCCCAGCGGCGCGCGCAGGCTTTGGAGCGCCTCGGCCGAGAGCGGCAGCTCGGCGGTCTGGTGACGGATGACGATCGCGTCGGCGAGGCCGATGCCATACGCCGAGAGCACGCCGGCCAGTGGGTGGATGAACACCCGGCGCATGCCGAGCGCGTCGGCGACCAGGCAGGCATGCTGGCCGGCCGCGCCGCCGAAGCAGGTGAGCGTGTATTCCGTGACGTCGTGGCCGCGCTGCACCGAGACCTTCTTGATCGCATTCGACATGTTCTCGACCGCGATGCGGATGCAGCCCGCGGCGAGCGCGGCCGCGTCGATCGCGCCGGGCATGGTGGCCGCGAGCGCGGCGAAGCGCTGCCGCACGACGTCGGCATCGAGCGGCTCGTCGCCGCGCGGGCCGAACAATGCCGGGAAGAAGTCCGGCTGGATGCGGCCTAACAAGACGTTGCAGTCGGTGACGGTGAGCGGGCCGCCGTGCCGGTACGATGCCGGCCCGGGATTGGCGCCGGCGGACTCGGGCCCGACGCGCAGGCGCACGCCGTCGAAGCGGCAGATCGACCCACCGCCCGCGGCCACGGTGTGGATGCGCAGGATCGGCGTGCGCAGCCGCACGCCGGCCACCTCGACGTCGAGCGCGCGTTCGTATTCGCCGGCGAAGTGGCCGACGTCCGTGGATGTGCCGCCCATGTCGAACGCGATGATCTTGTCGAAGCCCGCGGACGCGGCGGCGCGCGCCGCGCCGACGATGCCGCCCGCCGGGCCCGAGAGGATCGCATCCTTGCCGTGAAACGCGTGCGCCTCGCTCAGGCCGCCCGACGACTGCATGAACTGCAGCCGCGTACCGGGCAGCGCCGCCGCGACGCGGTCCACGTAGCGGCGCAGCACCGGAGACAGATAGGCGTCGGCGACGGTGGTGTCGCCGCGCGAGACGAATTTCATGAGCGGGCTCACGCGATGCGAGACCGAGATCTGCGTGAAGCCGACTTCGCGCGCGATGCGCTCGAGCGCGCTCTCGTGCGCCGGGTGGCGGTAGCCGTGCATGAGCACGATGGCGCAGGCGCGGATGCCGCGCGAAAAGGCGCCGGCCAGGGCGGCGCGGGCCGCGCCTTCGTCGAGCGCGCGCACGATGTCGCCGTGTGCGCCGATGCGCTCGTCGATCTCGATGGCTTCCTCGTAGAGCATCGACGGCAGCTCGATGCGGCGCACGAACAGCTTCGGGCGGTGCTGGTAGGCGATGCGCAGGGAGTCGGCGAAGCCGCGCGTGGTGACGAACACCGTGCGGTCGCCCTTGCGCTCCAGCAGCGCGTTGGTGGCGACCGTGGTGCCCATCTTCACGGCTTCGATGTCCTGCGTGGGCAGGGCCTCGCCGGGCGCGAGACCGAGCAGCGCGCGGATGCCGGCGATGGCCGCGTCCTCGTAGCGCCCGGGATTTTCGGACAGCAGCTTGTGGGTGAGGAGGACGCCGTCGGGTTTACGGGCGACGATGTCCGTGAATGTTCCGCCGCGGTCAATCCAGAATTGCCAGCCCATTGGGTGGGAAGCCTAGCAAACGGGGGCAGGGAAAAAGGGGACAGATCTATTTTTTGTGCGTGGCCGCGGCCGGTGCGCGCGTAGCGCCGACGGTCGGCGCAAAAATAGATCTGTCCCCTTTTGCTAGGAAACGAGGAATGTCCCCATTACGCGCGGGCGATGATCGCGCGGTAGATCCACTCCCCGCTCTCCAGGCGCTGATACGCCCGATATCCCTTCACCCCGGACCAGTCGCGGAAATCGTTCTGCATCTCGCGCGGAAACGTCGCCACGATGGCCTCGCGGCGCACGGAATCGAGGCTCAGCGCCTGCAAGACGTGCGCGGTGATGTCGTCGACGGAGTCGATCGTGAAGCCCGCGGCACGGATGAGCTGCGCGGGGTCTTTGTCTTTCCAGCACAGATCGGCGTGGCAGAACGTGCCGCCGGCCGCCAGCACGCGGCGCGCCTCGCCGAAGAACCGCGCCGGGTTGTCATACAGATGCGAGGCTTCGACGTTCAGCAGCACGTCGGCCGCCTGCGACGGAACCGGCAGCGCCTCGGCATTGCCGACCATGAACCGCAGGTTCGCGATGCCGGTCGAACGCTCGCCCGCCAGCCGCACGTTTTCCTCGCTGATGTCGATGCCCAGGTAATCCGCGGGCGCGAGCGCGCGCGCGATGTGCGCCGCCCCGCCGCCGCGGCCCGAGCTGACTTCGACGACGCGCCGCCCGCGCACCGGTGCCTCCTGCAGCAGCCGGCGGTACAGTTGCAGGCAGTAGCGCTCGGGCTCGTCCGAATGCGCGAGCTCCGCGCCGAGCGGCGCGTAGCCGTAGTTCATGAACGAGAAGCCGGTGGAGGTGGTCGCCGCGGCGTTGTAGAACTGCCGCGCCTGCTCGCCGCGCGAGACCGCGGGCGCGCTCATGCCGGCACCGGCGCCGGCCCTGGCGCCGGTCGCACCGTCATGCGCATGCCGTAGCGCGGATACATGGTGGTGCCCGGGGCGGGCTCTATCTTCTGCCGGGGCGCCAGGTCGAGCGTGAAGCGCTGTGCGAGCTGGGCCACGATCATCTTGAGCTCGAGCAGCGCCTGGCCGGCGCCGATGCAGTTGCGGTGGCCGGCCGCGAACGGTAGATAGGCGAAGCGCGAGCGCGCCGCCACCCGCTCGGGCTCGAAGCGCGCCGGATCGAAGCGCTCGGGCTCGGGCCACAGGTGCGCGAGCCGGTGGATGGCGTACATCGAGACACACACCGTCGCGTCCTTCGGGATGTGATAACCGCCGAGCGTGTTGTCGGCGAGAGCGACGCGCGAGATCGAGTGAATGGGCGAGTGCAGCCGCAGCGATTCCTCGATGACCTGCGTGGTGTAGGTGAGCTTCTCGAGGTCCGCGGCGGTCGGCCGGCGCCCGCCGAGGACGTCGGCCACCTCGCGCTGCACGCGCTCGCGGATCGCGACGTGCCGCGACAGCGCCCAGTGGATCCAGCACAGCGCGGTGGCCGAAGTCTCGTGGCCGGCGAAGAACAGCGTGGACACCTGGTCGCGCAGCGAGCGATCGTCGAACTCCGCGCCCTCCGCGCGGCTCGTCATGACGATGCGCGTGAGCACGCCGCAGTTCTGGAAGTCGGAAGCACGCTGCCGCGCGATGAAACGCAGCAGGCACTCATCGAGCGCGGCGATGGCCGCATCGAATCGCGCGAGCTTGCGCTTCGACTGCGGCAGGAACGCGCGCACGATGTTGCGCGGCGCCTGCGGCCAGTGGCGCTTGATGTCGGCCGCGATGACACAGAACTCTTCACGGATCTCCTCGAACGGCTCGCCGAGCAGGTAGCGGCCGGACAGCACCTGTGCCAGGCGTCCGAACTCCGGCTCGACGTCGATGGTTGCGCCGCGGCCGGCGTGCTCGTCCCAGCGCCCGAGAAAGCTCTCGGTGAGCGAGCTCATCCAACCGACCTGCGCATCGATGGCGTCCGGCTTGAACGCGGGCTGCGTGATGACGCGCTGCCGCCGCCAGTCCGCGGCTTCGGACAGCAGCAGTCCCTGGCCGAGCAGTGCCTGGTAGTGCCGGTAGCGCACATTCTTCATGTACTTCTGCCGGTGCGTGATGAGCATCTCGCGCAGCAGCTCGGGGTCGGAAACGACGTAGAGATATTTACCGCGGATGAGTACCCGCGCAATGCCGCCGTACTTGCGCGCGACGCTCGTGATCGCTTCCATGGGATTGCGCAGGAAGGGCAGCAGGCATCCGATGACGGGAAGTCCCCGGCTGCCGGGTGGGTGGCGCACGCGGGTCACGGGCGCGGTGGCGGTCGCTGCCGCGGCCGTATTGGCTGGAATCATGCTGCCTCCCGAATTCGCAGACATCCTACGCTCGAACGTGCGGCGGCGGGGAACTATATTGTTCGGTGCAGCAGCACCGTGTCTTGCAAGATCGAGGCCTAACAACTTTCGCGCGTGCGCCACGCGCGTCCCGAGCATGCGCGGCGCGCGAAACTGCCCGTGACGCGTAATGGGGACATTCCTCGATTGCTAGCAAACGGGGACAGTGCCGGCTCAGCCGGTCAATGCAACAGACTCGGCAAGCTTCTCCGCCGGGGTGCGGAAGCGCAAGGTCTGGCGCGGACGCTGATTGAGCTCATTGGCCACGAAGTTCAAATGGGCTTGGGAGTGCACCGCCAGGTCGGTGCCCTTGGGAAAGTACTGGCGCAGCAGCCCGTTGGTGTTCTCGTTCGATCCGCGCTGCCAGGGGCTTTGTGGATCGCAGAAATAGACCTTCATGTCGCTGGCGATCGTGAACTGCTTGTGCGCAGTGCGCTCGGTCCCACGATCCCAGGTCAGGGAGCGGCGCAGCTCCGCGGGTAGCTTGAGCATCTTCTTCGCCAATGCGGCCGTGACGGTCAGCGTGTCTTTGTTAGCGATCTTCACCAGCATCACGAAGCGCGAGTGGCGCTCCACCAGCGTGGCGATGTAGAAGTTGTGCTTGCCGCAGATCAGGTCTCCTTCCCAGTGCCCGGGCACCGCACGATCTTCCACCTCTGCAGGCCGCTCGCGGATGGACAGTCCCTGTATCGCCAAGCGGGCTTGAGAGGGCGCTTGCGTGTTCGAGGCGCGCGCGCGACGCAAGGATCGTTGACGACGCAGATGCGCCAGGAACTGCTTTTTAAGCACTCCGCGGCCTGGATGAACAGACTGCGATAGATCGTCTCGTGCGACACGCGCATAGTCTGATCGTTGGGGAAGTCTTCTGTAAGCCGCCGTGCGATCTGCTGCGGGGACCAGCGCTGCTGCAGCCCCCTGATCACGTGGCGACATAACCGCCGATGCTGCGCGAGCAAGCAACGCTTGGGGCGGCGGGTGCGTTGCCAGGATGCCGCCTCGGCGCGCGTAGCCCGGTACTGACTCGTTCCACCGTTGCGCTCGACGCTCGCGACCCTCCGACCGTGGCAGACGGCGCCAACCCTGATGAGGCCTGTCCCCGTTTGCTAGGAAACGAGGAATGTCCCCATTACTTGACTCAATAGCTGCGTATGCGTATATACACATACATGAATATAACGACCTTCAGCGCGCTGGCCGACCCGATGCGTCTGCGGATCATCGAGGCGCTGCGCGGCGGTGAGACGCAGGTGAACGACCTGGTCGAGCGCGTGGACATCCAGCAGTCCGGCGTCTCGCGCCACCTCGGCATCCTGGCGCGCGCCGGCTTCGTCAACGTCCGTCCGGACGGCCAGCGGCGCTACTACTCGCTGCGCGCGGAGCCGTTTCAGGAGATCGATCAGTGGGTGGCGCAATTCCGCGCCACGTGGGAGGCGCGGCTCGATCGCTTCGACGCCGCGCTCAAGAAGAGGCGCAGGAAATGAAAAAGCAGATCACCATGGAGCGCACGTTCACCGCGACGCTCGACGAAGTGTGGGAGCTCTGGACCACGAAAGACGGCATCGAGTCCTGGTGGGGGCCGGAAGGCTTCGAGACGAAAGTCAGCAGGCTCGAGCTGCGCGTCGGCGGCGCGCTGCATTACGCGTTCACCGCGGTCGGGCCGCAGCAGGTCGAGTTCATGAAGCAGGCCAACCAGCCGCTGACGCAGCACATGAAGGCGCGCTACACGCTGGTGCAGCCGAAAACCGCGGCGGCCTGGAACAACCTGGTGGAGTTCATTCCCGGAATCACGCCCTACGAGGTCGAATCGCGCTTCGACCTCGAGCCGCGCGGCAAACAAGTCCACATGAAGCTGCGCTTCGATGCCATGCACGACGAGCAGTTCACGCAGTTCGCGGAGATGGGCTGGAAAGAGGAGTTGGGCAAGCTCGAGAAGCGGCTCGCGCAGCTCGCGGCCAAGGCATGAGCGGCGTCATTCCCTTTCCGCGTAGATGATGATCGACAGCATGCGGATGGGAGTCTTCAACAGTGTCTCCGGACCGTGTGGCACTTCGCCCGCGAACGTGAGCGCGTCGCCGGCCTTGAGCAGGTGGGTTTCGTCGCCATGGCGATACGTGAGCGCGCCCTCTAACAAGTAGATGAACTCTATGCCCGGGTGCTCGAACCCGGGAAACACTTCGCTCTTGTCGTTGAGCGTGACGAGGAACGGCTCGAAGGCGCGCCGCGGACCACGGTCGGCCGCCAGCAGGTGATACGTGTGGCCGCGCCTGGTGCCGCGGCGCACGACCTCGAGGCCCTGTCCCTTCGGCACGTGCTGCGCGCCACCGCGCGGCTTGCCCACGTCGCCGAACAGGTTCGACAGCGGCACCCCGAGCGCGCCGGTGAGCGCGCCGAGCGTCTCGAGGCTCGGCGACACGTCGCCGTTCTCGAGCCGGCTCAGCATCGCGGCGCTCACCTTCGAGCGCTTCGCGACCTCGCCCAGCGTCAGGCCCATGGAGGCACGCAGCCGCCGCGCCGCGGCGCCGACCTGGCGCGCGACGCTCTGCGGGGCCGGGCTCGCGCCGGCCACCCTCTTTTTTGCCATAACCGACTCCTTCCTTCATGGGCCCGTTGACGATGCGCGCCGCCGCATGTTATCCGTGCGCAACACAATTTACTCTCATGCAAATCGCGATTCGATGCCCCATCGCCTGGTGAAGCTCGCGTTGCGGCGCGCACTGCGCGGCCGCCATCCGGAACCGCGCATGTTCCGTGCTCCCGCGCGCCTCGCGGACGGCTACGACGTCGTCATCATCGGCGGCGGCGGACATGGCCTCGCCGCGGCATATTATCTGGCGCGCGATCATGGCATCCGCGACGTCGCGGTGCTCGAGAAGGGCTATCTCGGCGGCGGCAATACCGCGCGCAACACCACCATCATCCGTTCGAACTACCTCACGCCCGAGGGTGTGCGCTTCTACGACGCCAGCCTCGCGCTGTGGGCCGGCCTGTCCGAGGAGCTCGGGCTCAACCTGTTCTATTCCACGCGCGGCCACTTCACGCTGGCGCACTCGGACGCCGACCTGCGCACCGCGCGCTGGCGCGCCGAGGTCAACCGGCATCTCGGCGTGCGGTCGGAGCTGGTGGACGCCGCCTTCGTGAAGCGCTCCGTGCCGCAGATCGATCTCGAATGCGGCGGCCATTCACCCATCTTGGGCGCGCTCTATCACGCGCCGGGGGCGATCGCGCGCCACGACGCGGTGGCCTGGGGCTACGCGCGCGGCGCGGATGCGCGCGGCGTCGAGATCCACCAGGACACCGAGGTGCTCGGCATCGACGTGCGCGGCGGCGCCGTGGCGGGCGTGCGCACTTCGCGCGGCAACATCGCCACGAAACGCGTGCTGTGCGCGGTGGCCGGCGGCACGCCGCGCGTGCTCGCGATGCTCGGCCTCGACTCGCCGCTGGTCATCCACCCGCTGCAGGCCATGGTGTCCGAGCCGCTCAAGCCCTGGCTCGATCCCATCATCGTCTCGAGCTCGCTGCACGCCTACGTGTCGCAGAGCGCGCGCGGCGAGCTCGTGATGGGCGCGTCGCTCGATCCGCACGAGCTGCATTCGACGCGCTCGACGCTCGACTTCGCCGAGGGGCTCGCCGCCCACATGCTCGACCTGTTTCCGTTCCTGTCGGAGGTGAAGGTGAACCGGCAGTGGGCGGGCATGGCCGACATGACGCCCGACTTCGCGCCCCTCATGGGGGCGACGCCCTGCGAGGGCTTCTTCCTCGATGCGGGCTGGGGCACCTACGGCTTCAAGGCGACGCCGATCGCCGGAAAGACCATGAGCCACACGGTGGCGACGGGCGCCGCGCATCCGCTCATCGAGAGCTTCGGGCTCGAGCGCTTCGCGCGCCTGCAGCTCACCGGCGAGAAAGGCGCCGCCGCGGTGGGCCATTGAAGATCATCACCTGTCCGCTGAACGGGCCGCGTCCGCTGCTGGAGTTCGTCTGCGGCGGCGAGGTGCGCGCCATGCCCGATCCGGACCGCTGCAGCGACGCCGAGTGGACGGCCTATCTGTTCAACCGCGCCAGCGTGCCACGCGTGCGGCGCGAGTGGTGGTGCCACACGCCGTCCGGCTACTGGTTCATCGCCGAGCGCGACACGGCGCGCGACGAATTCCTGCGCACCTACGATGCCGCCGGGCTGGATGCGCAGCCGGTGGAGGCGGGCGCATGATGTACCGCCTGCCGCCCGTCGCCGGCGAGTGGATAGACCGCGCCACGGCCCTGCCGTTCGAATTCGAAGGCCGCGCCTTCACCGGGTTCGCGGGCGACACCATCTCCGCGGCGCTGGCGGCCGCCGGCGAGATGATGCTGGCGCGCAGCTTCAAGTATCACCGGCCGCGCGGCATCCACTCGTTCGCGAATCACGACGCCAACAACCTGTTCGAGGTCGACGGCGTGCCCAATGTGCGCGGCGACGTGTGGCCGCTCATCGCCGGCGCGCGCGTGACGGCGGTGAACACGCGTGGCGGCCTCGCGAACGACCGCACGCGCCTCATCGAGTGGCTGGCGCCGTTCCTGCCGGTCGGGTTCTATTACAAGGCCTTCTTCGGCAAGGCCCCGCTCGGCGGTGCGCGTTTTCCCGCCTGGGAGCGCCGCATTCGCCGGCTCTCGGGCTTGGGACGCATCGACGCACGCGCGCCGCGCGCGCGCACGCCGAAGCGTTACGCGTTCTGCGACGTTCTCGTCGTGGGCGCCGGCCCCGCGGGCCTGGCGGCGGCGCAGGCCGCGGCCGACGCGGGCGCGCGCGTGCTGCTCGTCGATGAAAACGCGCGCGCCGGCGGCAGCGGCGGCTGGAGCGGTGCGCCGCCCGGCGCGCTCGCCGCGCTGCTCGCGCGCGTCGCCGCGCACGAGAACATCGAAACCCTCCTGTCTACCTGCGCGGCCGGCTGCTATGCCGACCGCTGGCTGGCATTGATCGAGCCCGCCCGCATGACCAAGGTACGCGCCGGCGCGGTGGTATTCGCCACCGGGGTCATCGAGCAGCCCGCCGTGTTCCGAAACAACGATCTTCCCGGCGTGCTCACCGGCTCGGCGGCCCAACGGCTGCTGCATCGCCACGCCATCGCGCCGGGCCGCCGCGTCGTCGTCCTAGCCGCGAACCGCGCGGCCTATTCGCTGGCACGCGACCTGGCCGCGCACGGCGTGAACGTGGCCGCGGTGCTCGACCTGCGCTCGGGCGCGGAGGACGACGCCGCCGGATTGCCGGGCGTGCGCTGCATCGCCTGCGCGGAGCCCGAAGCGGCGCTGGGTCGCGGCGCCGTGCGCGCGCTGCGCTTCAGGCACGCAACCGCGGACGGCGGCGTACGCACTGAGACGCTCGACTGCGACGCCGTGCTGATGAGCGTGGGTTTCGCGCCCGCGGGCCAATTACCGGCCCAGGCCGGTGCGGTGTTCGAATACGACCCGGCGCTGCAGCGGCACCTGCCGGTCAAACTACCGCCCGGCCTGTTCGCGGTGGGGCGGCTCGCGGGCGTGGACGATTTCGCCGCACGGCTCGAGCACGGCCGCGAGACCGGCGTCGCGGCCGCCGCGCAGGCGCGCGGCACGGCGCCGACCGCGGTGACGCCGCCGGCGAGATCCGCGGCCGCCGCCCGAACGGCGTCGCATCCGTATCCGGTGTTCGCGCACGCGCGTGGCCGCGAGTTCGTGGATCTCGACGAGGACCTGCAGGTGCACGACCTGCACGACGCCGCGCAGGAGGGCTTCGACAGCACCGAGCTGCTGAAGCGCTTCAGCACGCTCGGCATGGGCCCGTCGCAGGGCAAGCACTCGAACGTCAACGGTGCCCGCATCCTCATGCGCGCGCGCGGCGCGACGCTCGCGGACACGGCGCTCACGACGCAGCGGCCGTTCTATCACCCGGTGCCGCTCAAGCACCTGGCCGGCGCGGGCTTTCATGCCACGCGCCGGACGGGCGCGCACCACGAGCATGCCAGCCGCGATCCGAAGTGGATGACCGTCGGCGGCTGGCAGCGCGTCGAGTACTACCGCCGCGCCGCTCTCGAGCGCGCCGCCTGCATCG
>JBIOZI010000239.1:0-12646 GCA_044871085.1 Steroidobacteraceae bacterium
CATCGGAACCTCACACGGGCATGGGAAGGAGGGGCTGCGGCGGGATCACGCGCATCCCGCGCGGCTTCGCGGACACGCGCTTCGTGAAGTGCGCGGGTTTCACGACGAGCACGTCGCAGGGCAGGTCGTTGAGCACGCGCTCCGCGGTGTTGCCGATGAACACGCGCTTGAGGCCGGAGCGCGACACCGCGCCCATCACCACGAGATCCGCGCGCAGCTTGCGGGCCTGCTTCGGGATGGCGCTCACGGGCGCATCGTCCACGAGATGGCGCCGCGCGCGCGGCACGCGTGTTCCTTGGGCGAACGCGGTGAAGTCTTTGCGGTCGCTCTCCTTCTGCTGTTCGTAGGTGATCGCGAGCGTGGCGGCATCGATGGATGGATCGCCGAAGGCCATGCCGGGAATCGCCGGGAAGTTCGCGTGTACCAGGTGCAGCGGTGCGCGCAGGGAGCTCGCGAGCTGCTGCGCCCGTTCCACGATCAGCGCATCGAGGCGCGAAGGCTTGGCGTGCGCGTGGGACGGATCGACGGCCGCGAGCACGGGGCCGCGGCGCCACGGCTTCGTGTTCTTGAGCAGCAGCACCGGCACGGGGCTCGCGCGCAGCAGCTCCCAGTCCGTCAGGTGGATGAGCCAGGGCGCCACGCGGCGGCCCTCGTGGCACTCGGCGATGATCAGATCCACCCGCGAGCGGATCGCGCACCGCACGATGGCCTCGTGCGGCGGGAAATCCCATTCCACCGTGCTCGTCGCGGAGACGCCGCGCTTGCGCGCCGCCGCGGCCAGCTCTTCGAGCCGCTCGCGCCGCAGCTCCAGTGACTCGCGCCGCAGTTCGGCGAGCGTGGTTCCCGTGAGCGGCTGCAATTCGAGGAAGACCGGCGTCGAGATGGCGTGGAACAGCTCCACCGACGCGCCGAGCGTCTTCGCGATGCGGATGGCTTTCTCGACGCCCGGCTGGCGCCGGGCGTCCGGGTTCTTGACCGCGACGAGGATCTTGCGAGCGGCTTCCATGTGGGTTCTCCGGTTGGCTTCGATGCGGTCACGATCGTGCGCGCGCGGGCGCGAGGCGCCGATTCGTAGCATCGCTTAACTGGTCCGGGAATCTGCGTATGCGCGGGCCGGCGGCGTCAGGCGCCGGCGGCAACCTGCGGATGCATGCGCTCGTCGGCCGCGAAGAACTTGCGGCCGAAGGCGAGCAGCTCGCCGTCGCTCGGATGGTCGAGTGCCTCGACGGCGGCGATCCTCGCGCTCAGGTGCGGATAGCGCTGCTGGATGAAGGAACGCAGCTCCAGCTTCGCGGTGCCCGGGCCGGTGATCAGGATCGCGCCCGCGCGTGAAATCTCGGCGACGACGCGGCCCAGGAATTCGTTGTCGACGGGCGCGTGGCCACTGTCAGCCGAGTTCGCCTTGTGATGCAGGTGCCGGTGCGGATGATTGCTGCGGACGAACGCCGTTTCGCTGGTGAGCGCATCGAAGTGAAAAACTTTTGCGACCTGATGGTCGATCCAGGCCATGGCGTGAAAATGAGTGGACATCGTCTATTCCTCGGAAGTGATCGTGCGGATGGCGTCCGACAAAGGTACGCCGCGCGGCGGTCCGGCGCGTGCGGGTCAACGCGTACGTGCGAAGGGGGCCGGTACGCGTTGCTCCGTATTGGACCTCGCCGCCGAGGCTCCCGCGATGCGATGCGATGCGATGCGATGCGAGGCGGTGCGGTGCGCCGGCGCCGGTCCGGGTGCATGCTAACTACCGCCGCGCGTGGCGTCATGCGCGCTATTACTGATTCCGCGGGCCTCACCGTGCGCCAACATGTGCCCATGCAACGGAGCTCGAACATGAAAACGAGATCGATCTCATGGGCGCTCGCGTCGGCGCTGTCGTTCGCGATGGCGGGCTGCACCATGACTTCGGACGGACTCGAGATGCCCCAACCGGGCATCAAGCGAATGCTGGTCGACTTCCACTGGCGTGGCATCGATGAGCTGTCGGGCACCATGACCGCCGGACTTCCCGACGGACGCCGGTTTGACGGCGTCTACTTCCGGATCACGCAGGAGCTGCCGATCGATCGGCTGGCACCTCTGTGGGACGGCTGGTCCGAGGTGGGCCTGGGCTGGCGCCATTGGCGTTCGCAACCCGGTTCCGACTTCCTGAAACACTACGAGGGCAAGGTCGTAGCCACCCTCGGGATGGCCGGCGGCCAACAGATGCGCTGCCGCTTCCGCCTGGTTCGCCCGCGGTCCGGCATGCGCGGTGGCGGTGAAGGCCTGTGCCAGCTCAGCGACGGCACGATCATCGATGCCGCGTTTTCCAAGGCGCCAGGAACAGATTCTTTCGCACGCAAGTGACGGGTGTTACGGGCGGGAATGGCTAGACCGGCCACCGGCCGCGGGGCTGGCAACCGTGCGAGCCCGGCGCATTGACCGGAGTGCCCGTCATCGAGCCGGCGCGCGCCCGTCGACCGCGTGCTCCGTGCGTTGCAGCAGCCTGGTCAGCAAGTCGATCTGCTGCTGCTGCTGGATGAGCAGCGCGGCGAGCTGTTCGGTCCGCAAGGCGTCCATCTTCTCGTGCAGCGCCATGATTTCGATCTCGGCCTTGAGATTCACTTCGTAGTCATGCGCGGCCATCTGCCGGTCGGTCGCTGATTGCCGGTTCTGGCTCATCATGATGATGGGCGCCTGCAGGGCCGCGACCATGGAAAGGAGTAGATTGAGGAAGACGAACGGATACGGATCGAAGGCGCGTGAGCCGAGCACCAGGTAGTTGAAGAGAATCCACGCCAGCAGGAATCCGACGAACAGGCCGATGAAAGCCCATGAGCCACCGAGCCGTGCCACCGCGTCCGCGACCCGTTCTGCGAGCGTTTCCTGGGCTCGCAGACTCTGCCGCGGATCTTCGATGAGCGTGCGGCGCTGGACCGCACGCTCGAGCGCTTTGCGCTCGCTCGCGCCCAGCTGATCGGGATGGCGGCCGAACCAGTGCGCGGCGGCATGCAGGTAGTCGAGTGCCATGGCGGCAGCTTCAGCGGCGGATCTGCCAGATCAGGCTGGCGTCCGCCTGGTGATCGGGCCAGGGCAGCGGGCGAACATGCGCGGACATCGTCGTTTCCTCGGAAATGATCGGATGGATGTTTCCGAGCAAAGTACGCGGCACGGCGGTCCCGCGCGTGCGGATCAACGCGTACTCCCGCAGGATGCGCATACGCGCTGCTCCGTATGGACGCCGTGGCCTCAGCGCACCACGAGCTCGGCGGTGTCGCCGTTTCGCACCTGCGCCGCGTTGGCCTCGTCGGTGTCGAGGTGCAGCTCGAGCGTGAAGGCCGGTGCGACGCGCACGCTGACGTCGCCGAAAGTCAGGTCGCGTCCCTCGCTGTCGATGCGCACGGAGACCACGTCGCAGTCGGCCACTCCGAGGCGACGCGCGTCGTCGGGGCTCATGTGGATGTGCCGCCGGGCGCAGATCACGCCGCTCGCGAGCGTCACGCGCCCGTGCGGACCCTCCACCGTGACGCCGGGGCTGTTGGCGAGATCGCCCGAGATGCGCACCGGGGCGTCGATGCCGAGCGTGAACTCGTCGCTGCGCGAGATCTCCACCTGGTCGTGCGCGCGCGGCGGGCCCATGAGCCGCACGTGCTCGAGGGTGCCGCGCGGCCCGATGAGCCGCACGGTCTCTTGCGCGGAGAACTGGCCGGTCTGGGAGAGGGCGGTCTTCGGTTGCAGTAGATAGCCGGAGCCGAACAGACGCTCGATGGTCGGCTGCGACAGGTGGGCGTGCCGGGCCGAGACCGCGATCGGAATGCGCGGGCGCGAGCCGGCCGTGGGCGGTACGGAGAGTAGTCTGGTCGCCGCGCGCGCCATCGCGCGCTCCTCGTCGGCCTGCACCACCAGGATGCGCACGCGCGAGTGGCCGGCGGCCAGGTCCAGTACCGGCTGCCGCGCGCCGACGGCCGCCTCGCGATTCCCGTCCTCGTCGAGCACGGCGCCGAGAAAGCCCAGCCGCTGCAGGCAGCTCTGACGCACGAAGGCGCTGTGCTCGCCCACGCCGCCCGTGAACGCGATCGCGTCCACGCCGCCCATGATGGCGGCATAGGCGCCGATGTATTTGCGAATGCGGTGCGTGTACAGGCCGATCGCCAGACGGCAGTCCTCGCGGCCCTCGCCGGCGTGCCGCTCGATTTCCCGCATGTCGTCGGTGCCGGCGAGGCCGACCAGGCCGGACCGCTTGTTGAGCAGCGCATCGAGCGCGTCGGGCGCCATCTCCCGCGCGAGCTGCAGCAACACGCCGGGGTCCAGGTCGCCGGCGCGCGCGCCCATGACGAGACCCTCGAGCGGCGTCATGCCCATGCTGGTTTCGACGCTGCGTCCGTATTCCACCGCGGTGATGCTGGCGCCGCCGCCGAGATGACAGGATATGAGCCGCAGCGACTGTGGCTCGACCTGCAGGTGCGCTGCGACGCGCTGGGCGACGTCGGCATGGCTGATGCCGTGGAAGCCGTAGCGGCGGATGCCGAACCGCGTGCGCACATCCTCGGGCAGCGCGTATTCGCGCGCGCGGCGCGGCAGCGTCGAGTGGAACGCGGTATCGAAGACGGCGACCTGCGGGATGCCCGCGAACAGCGCACGGGCGCCGTCGATCGCATGCAGGGCCGGCGGATTGTGCAACGGCGCCAGCCGGTCGAGTGCGCGCAGCCGCCCGAGCATGCCGTCGTCGATGAGGGCCGGCGCGCCGAACTGCGTGCCGCCATGCACGACCCGGTGGACCACTGCATCCACCGTGCCGAGCCCGGCGCGCCGCGCGCGCAGCTCCGCGAGCGCCGCATCGATGGCCGCGAACGCATCCGGACTTTCCGGCAGCGTGCGCCGCGTGCCGGCGACGACGAGCTGCGCCGCGCCGCCGCCGATGTTCTCGACGCGCAGCTCGAAGGCACGTCCGGCGTCATCGACGAGCGCGCACTTGACGGAAGTGCTGCCGCAGTTGAAGGCCAGGATGCGCATGGACTATCTATACACCATGTGGTCCGCGCCCGAGCGGGCAAAATCGCCCGGGCACGGATGAGCCCTCGGCCGTGAGCTGAGATGGCGCGGCCGGCGTCCTCGTCCGCCCGCGCGCACCAGTGCCCGGTCGTGCGGGCCCCGGAACCCCGGTTCGCCGCTCGCGCGCCGCGTCATTGCCGCTCCCCGGGGGTCAGCCGCCGTCGTTCAATCGGTCATCCACCAGTCGAGGAATTCGGCCAGGTCGATGCGGCCGTCGTGGTCCGTATCGGTTGCCCGAAAGCCGACTTCCAGTGCCGCGCGCGGCATGTTCGGGTCGAGCTCGAGCACCAGCGCCTCGAACTCCGCGAAATCGATGGCGTCGTTGCCGTCGGTGTCGTTCTGCTCGAAGAGGTCGACGATCTCGTCCACGTGATCGAAGTCGTGTCGCATGCGATTCTCCGGATCTAACTTTCGCCGTCGGGAGGGACCGCGCGGGCCGGTCCCTCACCCGGGTTGCACGGTGCTACTGCACCTTTATCTGGGTCGGCTTCTTCGCTTCGGTCCTGGCCTTCGCGACGTGCACCGTGATCACGCCGTCCTTCGACTCGGCGCGGATGTTGGCGGCATCGGCGTTGTCGGGCAGCGAGAAGCTGCGCGCGAACTTGCCGTACACCATCTCGACGCGGTGCGATCTCTCCTTCTTCTCCTCGGTTTTCTGTTGACGCTCGCCGCTGATGGTGAGCATGCCGTCCTCGACGGTGACGTGCACATCCTCCTTCTTGACGGCGGGCAGCTCGGCGCGAATCAGGTACTCGGTGTCGGTCTCGCTGATGTCGACCGGCGGCGACCATTCGAGCGCGCTCTTGCCGTTCGCCTCGAAGGCGCGCGGCCAGCGGCCGAACAGGCCGGGCATGCGGGCAAACACTTCATCGATACCGGAGAACGGTTCCCAGCGAATCAGGCTCATGTTGAATTCCTTCTTTGGTGGTTGTGGTGATCCGACGATTGACGGTGAGAAGCTATTCCCGCGCGCCGCAGGCGGCGATTCGCAGGTGCGCGTAATGCGGTCCGGGTTTCCACCTATGCCCGCGATGCCGGGCCATTGGCGGCGCGGCAGAGCGCGAAGAAGTCGCGCTCGGGGCGGTACACCGAGGTCTGCACGTCGAGCACACCCAGTACCGAGTGGAACAGATGGTCGTGCGAGAGCGCGTCGGACGCTCTGCGCCGCAGGCATGCTCTATCTACCGAGCCCGATAGCGCGAACTGCGGCGACAGCCACGCGATCATCGGCACGCGTTTCTGCGTCTCCGGGGCGATGGAGTACGGCATGCCGTGCAGATACAGGCCGGCCTCGCCGAGCGACTCGCCATGATCGGAGACATACAGCATCGCGGCATCGACCGCGCCCGCCCGCAGCTCGAGCACGCGGATGAGAGATGCCAGCACGTAGTCGGTGTAGAGGATGGCGTTGTCATATGCGTTGACGACGCCGTCGCGCGTGCACCTGCGCAGCTCGGCGGTGGCGCAATCGGGCCGGAAGCGCCGGAATTCCTGCGGATAGCGTCTGAAGTACGCGGGACCATGGTTGCCCATCATGTGCAACACGATGACCGTATCCCGATGCACGGCCGCGAGCTCGGCCGCAAGCTCGCCCACCAGTATCCCGTCCAGGCATTCGTCGCCCGCACACAGGGCCGAGCCCGACCTCGGATCGATCTTCCGATACTGGATGCCGGGCCCCTGGCAAACGCCCTTGCACCCGGATTGATTGTCTATCCACTTCACCGCGTATCCGGCGCGTGCCAGGACGTCGAGCAGTCCTTCGGAGTGGCGGATGCGCCGCTCGTCGTAGCCGGCGCGGCCATACGGGGAGAACATGCATGGCACCGATACCTCGGTCGACGTGCCGCAGGCGCGCACGTCGCGAAAGGCCGTGACATCGAGACTGGCGAGCAGCGGCGTGGTCGGACGTGCGTAGCCGAGCAGCGAGAAGTTGGCCGCGCGCGCGGTCTCGCCCAACACCAGTACGAAGACCCGCGGCTTCGGACCGGCAAGCGCCGTGCGCGACCGGTGTGCATCGGTGCCCACGGGTGCGCGCCCGGTGCCCACCTCGCGCGCGTCCCGCGCCGACCCGGCCGCCAATCCGTAGAGGAGGTTTCCCGGAGTGATGAGATACCGCAGGTCGTGGTCGTTGCGCATCGTCGAAGCGAGATCGCGACCGACCGTGAGGATCGCGAGCAGCGCGACCAGGAGAGCGCCGGCCACGAAGCCTGCGCGCACGAGCGCGGCGCCGAGCCAGGGATGCCGTTCGATGCGCACCCACCAGATGAATGTCACCGGCAAGGCCGACCACAGCAGCACCGATCCGGCCAGGGACCAGGACAACAGCTCGCGCGTCTCGTGCGCGTCGGTATTCAGGACATTCTGGATCATGGTCGGATCCAACATGACGGCGTAGGCGCGCATGAAGTGCGCCGCGGCGGCGCCGGCGATCACCACTGCACTGAGCAGCGGCCGCACCGTCCAGCGGTTCATCCAGGGCGCGAGCAGCACGAAATGCAGCGCGACCAGCGCGACGAACGAGGCGAGGATGAACAGCCAGCTCGCGGGCGCATTCCAGGCCCGCCCCGCGCCCACCGCCGTCCACCAGGGGCCGTTCATCGTGACGATCATCCATGCGATGACTGCAAGCAGCAGCGATTCGAGACGCAGCACCGGGCGGAAGCGTGGGCGTTCTGGGCCCGTCGAGCTCTTCGCGGGCCGTCGGCCGAAGATCCCGGGCAGGCGAACAAACACGTCTTCGATGGCAAGCGGCTCCCGGCGAACCAGGCCCATGTCGGACTCCTCGGTGTTGATTGGCTGGCCTGACAATTGACGGGAGCAACTATTCGCGCCTGGGCCGAGTGCCGCGATTCGCGGCTGCGCGTAACGCTGTCCGGATTTCTACCTATCCCCGACCGCGCCGGCCCGCGGATATGCGCAACACTACGGAGGCGCACCGCGGCCCGTGACGCCTAGCATGATCCGGCCGGTTCGTTGCCGGCCGACACCAAAGAGGAGATTTCAATGAGACAGCCTGCCATGCACGCCGCCGGCGACGACGAGCTGCGGACCACCCGCGAAAATCTGCTGGCGCGTGGCGCGGAGCTGCGCGAACGCGTGCGCCGCGTGCACGATGACCTGGGCCGCGGGACCACGCCGCTGCCACGCGACGCTCCCGACGCCGCGATCGTCATGGAGAACGACGACGTCCTGCGCGCGATCGACGCGACCTCGCGGGGCGAGCTCGAGCAGATCGAACGTGCGCTCGAACGGCTCGAGGCCGGCACCTATGGCGTGTGCGAACGCTGCGGAAAGACGATCGACCCGGAGCGCCTGCGCGCCGTGCCGTACTCGGCGCATTGCCGCCGTTGCGCCCCGGATGCCTGAAGCGTGCGGCGCTACGCGCCGACGCCCGGCGCCGCGCCCCACCGCCATTCGCGTATCTGCGGCATGTCCTCGCCGAACTGCTCGATGTAGCGTCGATGTTCGAGCAGCCTGTCGCGCAGCCGGTCCTGCAGCCGCGCGCCGGCTTCACCCGTCTGCGGCAGCCGGTCGATGGCGCTGATCACCAGGTGAAAGCGGTCGAGCTCATTGAGCACCGTCATGTCGAACGGCGTGGTGATGGTGCCTTCCTCCTGGTAACCGCGGACATGAATGTTTTCGTGATTGGTGCGCCGGTAGGTCAGCCGGTGGATCAAGGCCGGATAGCCGTGGAACGCGAAGATCACGGGGGTGCGCGCGGTGAAGATCGCGTCGAAGTCCGCGTCGCTCAGCCCGTGGGGATGCGCCGACGGGGGCTGCAGCCTCATGAGGTCCACGACGTTGACGACGCGGACGCGCAACGCCGGCAGGTGCTCGCGCAGGATGGCAACCGCGGCGAGGGTCTCGAGCGTGGGCACGTCTCCGCAGCAGGCCATGACCAGGTCGGGGTCGTCCCCCGCATCGCTGCTGGCCCACTGCCAGATGCCGATGCCCGCGGCGCAGTGGCGCTCGGCGGCGGGCATCGACAGCCACTGCGGCGCCGGGTGTTTGCCGGCGATGACGACGTTGACGTAGTGGCGGCTGCGCAGGCAGTGGTCCATGACCGACAGCAGGCAGTTCGCATCCGGAGGTAGATAGACGCGCACGACGTCCGCCTTCTTGTTGACCACGTGGTCGATGAACCCCGGGTCCTGGTGCGAGAAGCCGTTGTGGTCCTGGCGCCAGACGTGCGATGCGAGCAGGTAGTTGAGCGAGGCGATCTTGCGGCGCCACGGCAGCTTCGCGGTGACCTTGAGCCACTTGGCGTGCTGGTTGAACATCGAATCGACGATGTGGATGAAGGCCTCGTAGCAATTGAACAGCCCATGCCGGCCGGTGAGCAGGTATCCCTCGAGCCAGCCCTGGCACTGGTGCTCGCTCAGCATGGAGTCGAGCACGCGCCCCGCGGGTGCCAGGGATTCATCGCCCGCCTGGGTCGCCGCATCCCATTGACGCGCGGTCTGCTCGAACAACGCGCCCAATCCATTCGACAGCGTCTCGTCGGGGCCGAACACGCGGAAATTGCGCAGCTCCTGGTTCAGCGCGACTACTTCACGCAGGAACGGGCCGAGCACGCGCGTGTCGCCGGGGCCGTGCGCTCCGTGCGTGGGCACGTCGATGGCGAAGTCGCGGAAGTCGGGCATGCGCAGCTCGCGCAGCAGCAGCCCGCCGTTGGCATGCGGATTCGCGCCCATGCGGCGCGTGCCGTGTGGCGCGAGCGCCGCGATGTCCGGCTGCAGGCGTCCCTGCCCGTCGAACAATTCCTGCGGCCGGTAGCTGCGCAGCCAGTCTTCCAGTAGTTTGAGATGCGCGGGATGCGCGCGCGGGTGCAGCGGGACCTGGTGCGCGCGAAAAGTCCCTTCGACCTGCTTGCCGTCGACGAGGCCGGGCCCGGTCCAGCCTTTCGGGGAGTCGAGCACGATCATCGGCCAGCGCGGCCGCGCCGTGCTCTGCTGCTCGCGCGCCGCACGCTGGATGCCGCGGATCTGCGCCACCGCCGTATCGAGCGCGCCCGCCATCGCTTGGTGCATGAGCGCCGGCTCGTGGCCCGCCACGAACAGCGGTGCCCAGCCGTATCCGCGCAGCAGCTGCTCGAGCTCCTCGCGCGGGATGCGGGCCAGCACAGTGGGGTTGGCGATCTTGTAGCCGTTCAGGTGCAGGATGGGCAGCACCGCGCCGTCGCCGCGTGGATCGAGAAACTTGTTGGAGTGCCAGGCGGTCGCGAGCGGGCCGGTTTCGGCTTCGCCGTCGCCCACGACGCAGGCGACGATCAAAGCGGGGTTGTCGAATGCCGCGCCGAAGGCGTGGCTGAGCGAATAGCCGAGCTCGCCGCCCTCGTGGATCGAGCCCGGGCACTCCGGCGACGCGTGGCTGGGAATGCCGCCGGGGAAGGAGAACTGCCGGAACAGTTTCCGCAGGCCCGCCTCGTCCTGGCCGATGTCCGGGTAGATCTCGCTGTAGCTGCCTTCCAGATAGGTGTTGGCGACCACCGCGGGCCCGCCGTGACCGGGGCCGGACACGTAGAGCATGTCGAGGTCGTGCTTCACGATGACGCGGTTGAGATGCGCGTAGATGAAATTCTGGCCCGGCGTGGTGCCCCAGTGGCCGAGCAGCATGCGCTTGACGTCGGCGAGCGCCAGCGGCCGCTCGAGCAGCGGGTTGTCGAGCAGGTAGATCTGCCCGGCCGATAGATAGTTGGCCGCGCGCCACCAGGCATCGACCCGGCGCAGCTCCTCGGCAGACAGAACCGGTGTGCTCATGCTTCCACCCATTCCTGGCGTTTCGCCGCCACGCGGCCGAGCAGCCGGTTCCAGGACTTGGCGAAGGACCGCGCGCCCTCGGCCTGCAGTCGGCGCGCGAGCGCATCGAGGTCGACGCCGGCGGCGCCGAAGCGCGCGAGTGTGGCGCCGGCGGCGACGCCGTCGGCGGGCAGGGCCGCGATCACGCGGCCGTGGTCGGCGAAGGCGTGCAGCGTTTTCTCCGGCATGGTGTCGATGGTGTCGGGAGCGGCGAGGGCTTCGACGTACAGGCAGTCGGAAGCGTCCGGATCCTTGGTTCCGGTGCTGGCCCACAACAGCCGCTGTGGAATCGCGCCGCGCTCCGCGAGCCGCTGCCAGCGTGCCGAGCCCAGCAACTCGCGATACGCCTGGTAGCAGACACCACCCACCGCGATGCCCAGGCGGTTGCGCAGGTCCGGGGAGACGATGTCGTGCGTGGCCTTGTCCCAGCGGCTGACGAACAGCGAAGCGACGGAAGCCACGCACGGATCGAGCCCGGCGGCGAGCCGGCGCTCCAGGCCGCGTAGACAGGCCTCCGCCGCGGCGAGATATTGCCCGCGCGAGAACAGCAGTGTCACGTTGACCGGCACGCCGTTGAAGATGGATTCCTCGATGGCGGCGATGCCCGCCACGGTGCCGGGGATCTTGACGAACAGATTGGGCCTGCCGGCCTGCGCGAAGATGCGCGCCGCGGCGGCGATGGTGCCGGCGGCATCGTCGACGAGCAACGGCGACACCTCCATGGACACCCAGCCGTCGAGGCCCGAAGTCGCCGTGAAGATGGGCCGCAGCAGGTCGGCCGCGCGGCGCAGGTCGTCGAGTGCGAGCTCCGTGAACAGCTCCTCGTCGGATTGCGCGCGCGCGCCGGCGTGAATGGCGCGGTCGTAGGCCGCGCTGCCGCCGATGGCCTCGTCGAAGATCGTCGGGTTGGAGGTGAGGCCGCTGATCGACCAGTCGTCGATGTAGCGTTGCAGCGTGCCGCTGTCGAGCAGGTCGCGGGTGATGTTGTCCAGCCACAGGCTCTGGCCGAGCTCACGCAACTTGCGGGTGTTCATGTTCATGTCACCGACCGATCCCAATGATGATGCGCGGAATCGTGCCCCGACCGCGATCGCACCGGTATCGGCCGGCGCCGCATGTGGCGGGAAGCGCCAGCCGGGCGCGGCTAGCTATCGCTCAACGCGCGACCCAGGCGCGGAACTCGTCGAAGCTCAGGCGCCCGTCGCGGTTGGCGTCGATCGCATCGAAGCTGACGCGCAGCGCGGATTCGGACCTGGCATGGTCCATCTCGAGCATGAGGGAGCTGAATTCCTCGAAGCTGATGCTGCGGTCGCCGTCCTCGTCGACGCGGTCGAACATCTCCTCGATTTCATCCTGGATACAGGCGGCGACTTGCATGGGCGCTCCGGAGGTGATTGCCAATGCGTGCATCTTCGCGTTTCATATGGGAACTGTCGTCGGTAGTACTGCGGATGTAGCCTGGGGCGCTCCCGCACATGCTCCCGATACCCATGAAGAAAACTGCCGCTCCTCTCGCGCTCGCGCTGCTTGCGCTCATCGCCGCCCTGTGGCGGCCCGGCGTGGCCGCGGCCGCCTCGGACGCGGGGCAGGGCGCCGCCGCGCTGTGGGTGCGCGACGGACAATTGACCCGGCAGGCGCACGAAGTGCTCGACGCGATGCGGCGCGTCGAGGACTTCGGACTGGCAGCCGAAGATTTCGCCCCGTTGCTGGCGGTCATCGAAGCGGACGGCGTCAGCGCCGACCCTGGCCGGCTGGAGGAATCGATGAGCGCCGCCGCCCTGCGCCTCATCGATCAATTGCACGACGGACGTGTCGAT
>JBIOZI010000240.1:0-2756 GCA_044871085.1 Steroidobacteraceae bacterium
TCGGCGCCGCCGGGGATGGGGCAGAAGCCGCGGCTGTTGTACAGCGCGATGCTGCGCGCGTGCAGGTCGATGACCGGCACACCATTGGCCGCCCCCACGCTGTTGGTCTCGGTGAGGAAGCCGCGGCTGGCCACGGCCGTGTTGCCCGAGCAGCGGATGGTGCTCACCGGAGTGATGAAGATGGGCGTCGCGCCGCGCGCGCGTGCCGCCTGCGCCATCATCGTGTATTCCGCCTTGAACGCGTTGCCGCCGACGTGACGCGGGCAGGCGCTGTCGCCGTCGTTGATGCCGAACTGTATGAGTAGATAGTCACCCTGCTTCATGCCGTTGAGCATGGTGGTCCAGCGCGCCTGCACGATGGGGGTGCCGTTGGCATTGCGGTTCAGGACGCACTCGCCGTCGCTGCCCATGACCGACTGCACGTCGTACAGCCAGGTGCGCACGCTGCGTCCGCCGACCGCCAGGTTCTGAACGGTGACCTGGCTGTTGAAGTAGGTGGAGAAGTCACGCCCCCAGCCGATGGGGCACACGGACCCGCCGGTGGCGACGGTGGAGTCCCCCGCCAGCCAGACGGTGATGCTCGCCATGGGCGGCGTGCCGCCCACCGGACGGAACGACCATTTCTGCCGCGCGCTGCCGGCGTAGGTGCTGAGGCGGATCTCGGCGCCGGCGGCCGTGCTGCCCTGCCAGACCTCGACGGCCTTGCCGCTGAACACCGAAGTGATGACGAACACTCCGCCTCCGAGGTCGTCGATGCGCCAGCGCTGGTTGTTGGCGCCGGAATAGCTCCACTGCCGCACCTCGGCACCGTCGTTCGCATTCCGCTGATACACGTCCAGCGATTTGCCGCTGTGGACCGGGCGGATGGAGTACGAGCCATCGCCGAGGGCGAGCACGTCGAACTGCTGATTGGTGGCGTTGGTCGCGGTGTACTGCACGACCTTGGCGCCATCCGCCGTGCTCCTGCCCGAGACGTCCATGTTCAGGCCGCTCAGCGAGGAAACGATGGTGTAGCGGCCATTGTTGATGGCGTGCGCGGCGTCGCTGAAGGCAACGAGGCCAAGGAACGCCAGTAGACAGGTGAGTCGGTTCATGCAGCCTTCCTTAGCCGAGCTTGTTAGTTGGTACCCGCTCCCGCCGGTCCCCACCGGCGCGAGAGAGCCACCACCCGGAGCGTCGATGTCCGCAGGCCCGGGGGGCGAGGTATTTAATTCCTCGCGGTGCCGCGGCGCAAGGTTTGTCTGCGTTCCCCCGACCACCGGTATCCCGCGGCGATACGAATCGAGTCGGCTTTGCATACCGCCGGTTGCTAACTAAGCTCCCGCTGGCACGACAAACTCATGGTCCGCCGGACGGGAGGGCGCCCTGGAACGCCTGGTTTACAAAATCGCGGAACACACGGACTTCGAAGGGATTCATCGACTCAACTACGAGACCTTCGTCGAAGAGATTCCGCAGCACGCGCCGAATGCCGAGCGGCGGCTGGTGGATCGCTTTCACGCCGAGAACACCTACGTCATCTGCATCGCGGAGGGCCGCATCGTGGGCATGGTGTGCGGGCGGTGCGAACGCCCGTTTTCGCTCGACGGGAAACTGGCGGATCTCGATCGCTGGCTGCCGGTGCATCGCAAGGCGGTGGAAGTGCGCCTGCTCTGCGTCGCGCGCGCGCACCGCAAGACTTCGGTATTCCGCGGGCTCATGAGCACTCTGTCCGCGCACTTCCTGGCACGGGGATGCGACCTGGCGGTCATCTCCGGAACGGTGCGCGAATTGAAGCTGTACCGCCATCTGGGCTTCGAGCCCTTCGGTGCGCTGGTGGGAACCGCCGCGGCCTCCTATCAACCCATGTTCCTGACGCTCGAGGCCTTCACGCGGCGCAGGGCATTGCACCGCGGGACCGCGGCGCACGCATGAAGGCCAGTTTTCTCACCGGCCCGGTGACCGTCAAGCCGCAGGTTCGCACGGCATTCCACGCTCCGCCGCTCTCCCACCGCGCGCCGGCATTTCTCGAAACGATGCGCCGTGCCAGGGCTGCGCTGATCTCGCTGGTGAACGCGCCGCACGTGGCGCTGATGGTGGGCAGCGGCACGCTGGCCAACGACGCGGTGGCGGCACAGCTTCGCGGCCGCGAAGGCGCGGGGCTGATCCTGTCGAATGGCGAGTTCGGCGAGCGGCTGATCGACCACGCGCGGCGCTGGGGCCTGGCGTTCGTCGCTGAACAGCGGCCCTGGGGCCAGGCATTCGATTGGCACCTGGCACGACGCGTGACCGAACGCTGCCGGCCCGCATGGATCTGGGCCGTGCTCACCGAGACCTCCACCGGTGTCGCCAATCCACTGCCCGAGCTGCTGTCGTTGAGCGAAAGCGTGGGCGCGGACCTGTGTCTCGATGCGGTCAGCGCCATCGGCTTGATGCCGGTGGACTTGAGAGGCGTGCGGTTCGCGACCGCGGTCAGCGGCAAGGGCCTGGCCGCGTATCCCGGCCTTTCGGCGGTGTTCCACGAGGGCCGGCTCGCGGACCCGGAGCGCATACCGCGCTACCTCGACCTGGCCGGTTACCAGGCCGCGGATGGCGTGCCCTTCACGCACTCCTCGAACCTGCTGGGCGCGCTGGAGCGGTCCCTGGTACTAACTAGCTGGGAGCGGAAGTTCGAAGACGTGCGGCGCAAGTCGCAGGCGCTGCGCGCCGCGTTGCGCCGCCATTCACTGCCGCCGCTGGCGCGCGATGCAGACGCTGCTGCGGGGATCGTCACAGTG
>JBIOZI010000241.1:0-22682 GCA_044871085.1 Steroidobacteraceae bacterium
CCGAAGCCGTGGCCGAGGGCCGCGGCAAGGCGCAGGCGGCGACGCTGCGCGCCATGCGCAGGCACGTGCATGCCAAGCGCATCCTCGGAAAGGACAGACACGATCACAAGCTGGTCGAGGCCGGCGCGCTGAAGCGCGGCGACCTCGTGCTGGTGGAGGCCAACGACACGATTCCCGCCGACGGCGAGGTGGTCGAAGGCGTGGCGTCCGTGAACGAAAGCGCGGTCACGGGTGAATCCGCGCCGGTGCTGCGCGAAGCGGGCGGGGACTTCGCCTCGGTCACCGGCGGCACGCGCGTGCTGTCGGACTGGCTGGTAGTGCGCGTTACCAGCCGCGAAGGCGAGGGATTTCTCGATCGCATGATCGCGATGGTGGAGGGCGCCTCGCGCGCGCGCACGCCGAACGAGATCGCGCTCGCCATCCTGCTCGCGATGATGACGCTGGTGTTCCTGCTCGCCACCGCGACGCTCGCGCCGTTCTCGCAATACGCCGTCGCCAGCTCGGGCGCGGGTTCGGTGGTCACGATCACGGTGCTCGTGGCGCTGCTGGTGTGCCTGATTCCCACCACCATCGGCGGACTGCTCTCGGCCATCGGCATCGCCGGGATGGACCGCATGGTGCGCGCCAACGTCATCGCCACCTCCGGCCGCGCGGTCGAAGCGGCCGGTGACGTCGACGTCCTGCTGCTCGACAAGACCGGCACCATCACGCTCGGGGATCGCAACGCCACCGCGTTCCACACGGCGCCATCGGTCGAGGCACGCGAGCTCGCCGATGCGGCGCAGCTCGCCTCGTTGGCGGACGAAACCCCGGAGGGCCGTTCGATCGTCGTGCTGGCCAAACAACGCTTCAATCTGCGCGGCCGCGATCTCGCGGCGACCCCGCACACTTTCCACAAGTTCTCCGCGCAGACGCGCATGAGCGGCGTCGATCTCGACGGCCGCAGGCTGCGCAAGGGCGCGGCCAGTGCCATTCGCGCGTTCGTCGAGGCGGAAGGCGGTGCGTGGCCGGCGCCCGTGAGCGAGCTGGTCGACACCATCGCGCGCCGCGGTGCAACGCCGCTGGTGGTGACGGACGGCCGGCGCGTGCTGGGCGTCGTCGAGCTGCGCGACATCGTGAAGGGCGGCATCCGCGAGCGCTTCGCCGAGCTGCGGCAGATGGGCATCAAGACCGTCATGGTCACCGGCGACAACCGCATCACCGCCGCCGCCATCGCCGCCGAAGCCGGCGTCGACGAGTTCCTCGCCGAAGCGACGCCCGAGACCAAGCTCGAGCTCATCCGCCGTCACCAGAAGGAAGGCCATCTCGTCGCCATGTGCGGCGACGGCACCAACGACGCGCCCGCGCTCGCGCAGGCCGACGTCGCGGTGGCGATGAACACCGGCACGCAGGCCGCGAAAGAGGCCGGCAACATGGTCGACCTCGATTCCAACCCCACCAAGCTCATCGAAGTGGTGGACGTGGGCAAGCAGATGCTGGTGACGCGCGGCGCGTTGACGACATTTTCCATCGCCACCGACGTCGCCAAGTATTTCGCCATCATCCCCGCCGCCTTCGCGACTACCTACCCGGCCCTCGGCGCGCTGAACGTCATGCGGCTCGCGAGCCCGGAGAGCGCGATTCTCTCGGCGGTGATCTTCAACGCGCTCGTCATCATCGTGCTGGTGCCGCTGGCGCTGCGCGGGGTCAGGACACGGGCGTCGTCGGCGGCCGTGCTGCTGCGGCGGAACCTGTTGATCTACGGCCTGGGCGGCATCCTGGTGCCCTTCGCCGGCATCAAGGCCATCGACCTGGCCCTGGCAGGAGTGGGACTGGCATGATCCGCGAGCTCAAACAAACCCTCATCGTCTTCGCGTTGCTGACCCTCGTCACCGGCGTCGCCTATCCCGCCGTGGTGTGGATCTTCGCGCAGCTCGCCGTGCCGGCGCAGGCCACCGGCAGCATCATCGAGCAGGATGGCAGGGCAGTGGGCTCGCGCCTGCTCGGCCAGTCGTTCTCGAGCCCGCGCTATTTCTGGGGGCGGCCTTCCGCGACCGGGCCGTTTCCCGACAACGGCGCGGTGTCCTCCGGCTCCAACCAGGCGGCGACGAATCCGAACCTGCACGCCGCGGTGCGCGAGCGCATCGCCGCGCTGCGCGCCGCCGACCCCGGCAACGATGCGCCGGTGCCCATCGACCTGGTCACGGCCTCGGGCAGCGGTCTCGACCCGCACATCTCGCCTGCCGCCGCCGAGTTCCAGGCGAACCGCGTGGCGCGCCAACGCGGCCTCGCGCCGCAGCGGGTCCGCGCGCTCGTCGCCGCCGCCACGAGCAATCGCACTCTCGGCTTCCTGGGCGAGCCGCGAGTGAATGTGCTGGAATTGAATCTCGCGCTCGACGCGCAAGCGCCGGCCAAACGAGAGTAAACCCCCGCATGGCCGAACAGCGGCCGGATCCCGATCAGCTGCTGGTACACGTGCAGGCCGAAGAGGCCCGGGCGCAGCGTGGCCGCCTGCGGATCTTCTTCGGCGCCACCGCCGGAGTGGGCAAGACCTACGCGATGCTCGAGGCCGCGCGCGCAGCCCGCACCGGTGGCACGGACGTCGTCATCGGCTATGTCGAGCCGCACGGCCGCATCGACACCGAGCGGCTCATGGAAGGTCTCGAACAGGTGCCCACGCTCGCCGTGCGCTATCGCGACATCGTGCGCCAGGAATTCAACCTGGACGCGGCGCTGGCGCGCCATCCGGCCATTCTCATCGTCGACGAGCTCGCGCACTCGAATCTGCTCGGCGGCGACCCGGTGCCGCGGCATCCGAAGCGCTGGCAGGACATCGAGGAGCTGCTGGAGGCGGGCATCGACGTCTGGACCACCGTCAATGTCCAGCACCTCGAGAGCCTCAACGACGTGGTGGCGCAGATCACCGGTGCGCGGCAGCGCGAGACGCTGCCGGACCGGATCTTCGACGAGGCGCACGAGGTCGAGCTGATCGACCTGCCGCCGGACGACCTGCTCGCGCGCCTGCACGCCGGCAAGATCTATCTACCGCAGGATGCCGGAACGGCGACCGAGCGCTTCTTCCGCAAGCCCAACCTGCTGGCGCTGCGCGAGCTGGCGCTGCGGCGCATGACGGACCGCATGGAGGTGGCGGCGCGCGCGTCGCTGCCCGCCGATGCCAGCTCGCGCGGCTGGCTGGCGCGCGACCGGGTGCTGGTCGCGACCGGACCCGATCCGCAGTCCGAGCAGATGATCCGCTCGGGCAAGCGCATCGCCGATGCGCTGGATGCGGACTGGACCGTGGTGTACGTGGAGACTCCGGCACTGCTGCGGCTGTCGGAGAAGGAACGCGACCGGCGCGTCGCGCTGCTGCGGCTGGCCGAATCGCTGGGCGCGGAGACGGTGACGCTCGATGGAGCGTCGGCGGTGGACGCGCTGCTCGAATACGCGGCCACGCGCCAGTTCACGCGCGTGGTGGTCGGTGCGCCCAAGCGGCGCGGCTGGCGCGCGCTGCTGCGCCCCTCGGTCGCGACCGAGCTGGCGCTGCGCGCGCGCGACTTCGACGTCATCACGATCGCGGCGCGCGGGCAGGCCATCCCGCCGCGACCGCCGCCGGGCGAGCGCACGCAGCCCGTACGCCTGCGCCGCTACGCGGCGGCACTCGCGATCACCGCGGTCTGCACGCTGCTCGCGCACTTCATGTATCCGTATCTCGAGCTCTCCAACCTGGTGATGCTCTACCTGCTTGGCGTCACCGCCACCGGCCTGCGCTTCGGCCGCGGACCGTCGGTGCTGGCGGCCGTGCTCAACGTGGCGGCATTCGACTTCTTCTTCGTGCCGCCGCGGTTCACCTTCGCCGTCGGCGACGTGCAATACCTGGTCACCTTCGGCGTGATGCTCACCATCGCGCTGGTCATCGCGACCCTCATGGCGAACGTCCGCCAGCAAACGCGCGTGGCCGGCGCACGCGAGCGGCGCACCGCGCTGCTGTATCGCATGAGCCGCGAGCTCGCGGCGACGCGTGGCAGCTCCGACATGGCGCGCATCGCCATCAAGCACGTCGCCGAGGTGTTCCAGTGCGAGGCGGTGCTGCTGCTGCCGGATCGCGCCGGCAAGCTGCACGCGCCGCGCGAGCCGCCGGTCGAAGGGTCGTACCGCGGCAGCGACCTCGCCGTGGCGCAGTGGGTGCTCGATCACGGGCGGCGCGCGGGGTTCGGCTCCGACACGCTTCCGGCCGCTCCCGCGCTCTATCTATCGTTGGGAGATGCGCAGCGGCTGCTGGGTGTGCTGGCGGTGCTGCCGCGCAACCGGCGGCTGGTGTTGCTGCCCGAGCAGCTGCACCTGCTCGAGACCTTCGCCGGGCAGATCGGCGTCGCGCTCGAGCGCGAGCGGCTGTCGTCGCAGGCGGAAGCGGCGCGGGTGGCGTCGCAGGGCGAAAGCCTGCGCAACACCCTGCTGGCATCGATCTCCCACGACCTGCGCACGCCGCTCGCGGTGATGGCGGGCGCCGGCAGCACGCTCGCGCAACAGGGCGCGGCGCTCGACGAAACCACGCGCCAGGCATTGGCGCGCACCATCGAGACCCGCGCGCGGGAGATGTCCGAGCTCATCTCCAACGTGCTCGACCTGACGCGCTTCGAATCCGGAGCGCCCGTGCTGCGCAGGGACTGGGAGTCGGTCGACGACTTGGCGGCGGTGGCGCTCGAGCGCTGCAAGGACAAGCTCGCCGATCATCCCGTCGAGCTGCGATTGCCGGACGAGCTTCCGCCGGTGTTCGTGGACCCGACGCTCGTCGTGCAGCTGTTTGCGAACCTGTTCGACAACTTCATCAAGTACACGCCGGCCGGTACGCGCGCGACGATCGCGGCGGTTGCGGAAGGCGCCTTCCTGCGCGTGGTCGTCGACGACGACGGTCCCGGCCTGCCGCCGGGTGATCCCGCGCGACTGTTCGACAAGTTCCAGCGCGGCGACGGCGAGGGCGTCATCGCGGGCGTGGGATTGGGGCTCGCGATCTGCCGAGCGATCGCGCAGGCGCATGGCGGCGACATCCGTGCGGGCGCGCGGCCCGGCGGCGGCGCCCGTTTCGAATTCACGTTGCCGACCGCGGAGCGGCCCGCGTGACCCTGGCCATGCACCAGGTCCTCGTGGTCGAGGACGACCCCGGGATCCGCGATGTGCTGCGCGCCATGCTCACCGCGGCTCACTACCGCATCGTCGAGGCGGGCTCCGCGGCGCGCGGGGAGATCGAGGCGCGGGCGCACAAGCCGGACCTCGCGGTGGTCGACCTGGGCCTGCCGGATCGCGACGGCATCGAGTTGATTCGCGCCGTGCGGTCCTGGTCGGCCGTGCCCATCATCGTGCTGTCGGCGCGCACCGCGGAGGCACAGAAGATCGCCGCCCTGGATGCCGGTGCCGACGACTACGTCACCAAGCCATTCGGTGCCGCGGAATTGCTGGCACGCGTGCGCGCGGCGCTGCGCCGTACCGCCATCGGCACGCTGCCTTCGTCCGAGATCCACCTGGGCGCGGTCGTCATCGATCTCGCGCGGCGTGAGGCGCGCGGGCTCGCGCCGGCGGTGCATCTCACGCCACTCGAATACCGCGTGCTCGAGCACCTCGCGCGCCAGCCCGGCACGATCGTCAAGCAGGACCGCCTGATCCGCGAGGTCTGGGGTCCGTCGCAGGTCGGCGATACGCGCAGCCTGCGGGTGTGCATCCGGAATCTGCGCTCCAAGCTCGAGCCGGATCCGCACCGGCCGAAGTATCTCGTCACCGAAGCCGGGCTCGGCTACCGCCTGTACGTGGACGAGGCGGCCCGATGAGAGGCGACTGAGCCAGCAGCAGTGCCATCCGGTAGTCAGGCCGGCACTAGCGCCGGCCGGGCGATTCCTTGCTGGACCCGCCACAGCAGTACGCAGGCCAGCAATGAAGTGGTGACGACGACATAGCCGGCGACATCGTAGTGATGGATCCGGCCATCCGCGCCCTGCTGGACGATGTGTCCCGCGACGAAGGAAGCGAGGCCGCCCGCGAGCTGCGAGATGGACGCGTTGATGGCGTTGAACGAGCCGCGCTGCGTGAGCGCGGGCACCTGCGACATCAGCGCCTGGAAGGGAATCATGCGCGAGAAGATTCCGATGAACAGCACCACGTTGATCACGGTCACGGCGATCAGCGTCGATGTGCTCAGGTTCGTGTAGATCACCACCATGACGATGGTCAACGCGGTTCCGGCGAAGAACACGCGCATCTTGCCGAAGGTGTCGGCGGCTTTTCCCACCAGCGGACCCACGAAGATGGTCGCGATTCCGGTGACCAGGTAGATGACGGGCAGGTCGTCGAGCGAGATGCCGAGGTTATTCACCGTGAAGGCACTGCTGAACGGCATCAGCATGAAGCCGCCGGTCGCGAGGAACAGCACCGACACGAACGACAACAGGTAGCGCGGCTCGGCGACCGTATTGGACAGGTGCCGGAAGGCGCTGTGTTCCTGCGGCGCTTTCAGGTGCTCCGCGACCGGTTTCATCTGCCACGCAATGAGCACACCGCCGAGCACGCCGAGCGCCGCCAGCGCGAGGAACGGCACGTGCCAGTTCCAGTGGTTCGATAGATAGATGCCGATGGGAATGCCGAGGATCTGGCTGGCGGCGAATGCGGTCTGGATGAACCCCATGACGCGGCCGCGCATCTGCGGCGCGAACAGGTCGGTGGCGATCGCGAGGATGACGGAGCCGATGACGCCGCCGAACAGGCCCGTGACGATGCGCGCCAGCAGCAGCGACTCGAAACTCTGCGCGACGCCGCACCAGGCGGTGCCCGCGACGAAGCCGGCATAGAAGAAGAGCAGCAGCTTCTTGCGATCGAAGCGGTCCGCGAACCCCGCGGTGAGCAGGCCCGAGATGCCGGCGGCGAACGCATACGCCGAGACCACCGTGCCGAACTGCGCCGGCGACACGGACAGCGCGGGCATGATGAGGGCGCCGAGCGGCGACATCAGCATGAAGTCGAGGATGACCGCGAACTGCAGGAACGCCAGCATGCCGACCAGGACCTTCTGATAGCCGGAGAATGCCGTGGAGACGGCAGTGGAGGGCGTGTTCATGGCCGCGCACCCTACCGGGTTGTCACGAGGGTTTCCTCCACCGATTTGGGCAGTTCCATTCGCGCTGGCAGACGATAAAATGACACTGCCGGAATCGAGTGGGCCGTTCTTCGGCCCGTACCCCAGGTGCATCGATTGTAAAAATGCACATCGTCCGGCCTCCGCTGTCGGCGCTGCATCAACGGGTTCGTAGGCGAAAACCGACCCGCGACCCGCCTGCGCCGCCATTTTCAGATTTGAAACGCCGCTGTAGCCTGCGGCTTACGTTTCGCCACTCCCTCCCCGGGGCGAAGGAAGCCCCCCATGAATACCGACGAACCAACCTCCGACGGCCTCGGGAAGCTGGCCGCGCACCTGTCGCTGCAGCGTGAAACCATCCTCTCCGCGTGGCGGCGCGCCGTGGATGCGGACCCGGAATTGACGATGACGTCGACGATCACCCGGGCGCAGTTCATCGACCACATTCCAGCCGTGCTCGATGCCTTCGAGCATCGCCTCAGGGCGCAGGACGCAACCGATCACGCGCTCGCGCGCAAAGAGCAGAAGGAATCGGCGGCCGAGCACGGCCTGCATCGCTGGCAGCAGGGCTACAACCAGCCCGAAACGATGGGCGAGTGGGGGCATTTGCACCTGTGCCTGCTCGCCGAGCTGGAAAATTATCAGGCGCTCGACCCCGGCGTCGAACCCGCGGTGATGCAGCGCGCGCGCCGTGAGCTGGTCCGGTTGTGCAGCGATGGCGTGTGCGCCAGCGCGAGCCGCTATGCACGCCTGCAGCAGAGCGAGGCCGCGACCCGTGTCACGGAGCTGGAAGCCGCACTGACCCATCTGCAATTGCTGGAACGCGGGCGCGCGGAGGCGTGGCGCGAAGCCGCGCACGACCTGCGTGGCCGTGCGCACGTGATTGCGAATGCCTCGGCCGTGCTCACCCGCGCGGATATCCCCGAGCAGCTGCGGCCGAAGTTCTCCGAAATGCTGAAGCTCGGCGTGCAGTCGCTCAACCTGCTGCTCACGGACTTGATGGACCAGGCACGCCTCGAAGCCGGCCAGGAGCGCCGCCAGATCACGCATTTCGATGTCGCGGTGCGCCTGAAGGAGTTCTGCGATACGGCGCGACCGCTGGCGGCCGAGCGCAATCTCTTCCTGGTGGCGAAGGGCCCGCCCTCGCTGCTCGTCGACGGCGATGCCGAAAAAATTCAGCGCATCGTCCAGAACCTGGTTCTCAATGCGCTCAAGGTAACCGAAGAGGGCGGCATCAAAGTCACCTGGGAAGCGGGTGACAATGAGCGCCGGCCGCAATGGGCACTGTGTGTGCAGGACACGGGCCCCGGATTCGAACGCGGCCTGGCAACGCCGCTCGAGCGGGTGTTGAAGCGTGCGACCACCGAAGCTCATGAAGTGGAACATCGGAATGTGTCGCCGAACCAGGCCGGTTCGCTGCAGGCGGACTCGGCGCCGACGCTGGCCTCACAAACCGCGTCTTCCGCGAGCCGGGTGCCTTCCGGAGAAGGCATCGGCCTGTCGATCGTGAAGAGACTGTGCGAGATGCTCGATGCCAGTCTCGAGCTCGAGTCGTCCCAGGGCGAAGGCACCACGTTTCGCGTGATCTTTCCGCGTCGCTACGGCGGTTGATGGAAGGGCGGTAGCTGGCTAGGTCTTCATGCGTCCCAGCAGCTTGTCGAGCGTGATCGGATAGTCGCGCACGCGCACGCCGGTGGCGTTGTAGATGGCGTTGGCAATGGCCGCCGACACTCCGCAGATTCCGAGCTCTCCAACGCCCTTGGCCTTCATGGGCGAGGCCTTGTCGTCGGTCTCGTCGAGGAAGATGACTTCCTGGTGAGGGATGTCGGCGTGCACGGGCACCTCGTAGCTCGCGAGATCGTGGTTCACGAAGAACCCGGCGCGCTTGTCGACGGCCAGCTCTTCCATGAGCGCCGCGCCGGCGCCCATGGTCATGGCGCCGATGATCTGGCTGCGCGCGGCCTTGGGATTGAGGATCCTGCCCGCCGAGCATACCGCCAGCATGCGCCGGATCCGCACCTCGGCGGTCGCGGAGTCCACCGCCACTTCGACGAAGTGCGCGCCGAAGGTCGCCTGCAGGGTTTTTCGATGGAGCTCGCCGAATTCGATGGCGTCCTCGCCGGTGAGGCCGCCGGCGCCGGCGACCTCCGCGAGTTTCATGCTGCGCTCGCCCTGTCGAATCCGTCCGTCTTCGAACGTCGCCTGCGACGGATCGAAGCCGGCCTTCGTTGCCGCCGCCTCGCGCAGCTTCACGCAGGCGGCGTACACGCCGGAGGTGGAGCAGTTGGCGCCGAATTGGCCGCCCGAGCCCGACGACACGGGGAATGAGGAATCGCCGAGATGCACCACCACTTTGTCGAGTGGCACGCCCATCATCTCCGCGGCGGTCAGGGCGATGATGGTGTAGCTGCCGGTGCCGATGTCGGTCATGTCGGTTTCCACCGTGACGACTCCGGCGCTGTCGAGCCGCACGCGCGCGGCGGATTTGATGACCGGCGCGCCACGCCAGGCGCCGGCCATGCCGAGCCCGACCAGCCAGCGCCCGTCCCGCACCTTGCCGGGCTGCGCATTGCGTCTGCTCCAGCCAAACTTCCCGGCGCCGGTACGCAGGCATTCCACGAGATGCCGCTGCGAGAACGGGCGCCCGGGTTTCTCCGGGTCCACCTGTGTGTCGTTCATCACGCGGAACTCGACCGGGTCGAGGTCGAGCTTCTCCGCCATCTCGTCCATGGCGATCTCCACCGCCATGGAGCCCGGCGCATCGCCCGGCGCGCGCATGGCATTGCCTTCGGGCAGGTCGAGCACCGCGAGCCGCGTGATCGACATGCGGTTCGCGCCGGCGTAGATAGGCCGGCTGTAGACGGTGCCCCATTCCGGCCCGCCGCCCGGCAGGTCGCCGGACCAGTTCTCGTGGCCGATGGCGGTGATCCTGCCATCCGTGCCGGCGCCGATGCGCACGCGCTGGATGGTGGCCGGACGGTGGGTGGTGTTGTTGATCATGAGCGGGCGCTGCAGCGCCACTTTCACCGGCCGGCGCACCGCGCGCGCGCCGAGCGCGGCCAGCAGCGCATCGGCGCGGATCCACAGCTTGCCGCCGAAGCCGCCGCCGATGTACGGCGACAGCAGCCGCACGTTCTCCTTCGGGATGCCCAGCGTCTTGGCCATGTCGCCCACGGACCAGGCGATCATCTGATTGGAGGTCCACAAGGTCAGCTTGTCGCCGCTCCACGCGGCGATGGACGCGTGCGGTTCCATCATCACGTGCGCATGGTCGGGCGTCGTGTAGGTTTCATCCAGCTTCACCGGCGCGCCGGCGAAGGCGCCCGCGAAATCGCCGATGGCGGTGTCGGGCTCGTTGCCGAACTCGGCTTGAGGCTTGGTGCTGGTGTCCTTCGCAGCGGCGAGGTCGAACTTGCCGTCGGCCTTGGTGTAGCGCACGCGCACGAGCTGTGCCGCGGAGCGCGCCTGCTCGAAGGTCCGCGCGACCACCAATGCCACGGCCTGGTGATAATGCTGGATCTCCGGGCCACCGAGCAGCCGGGCGGTGTTGAAATTGCCCTTGTCGAGCTTGCCCGCGTTCGCCGCCGTCACCACGGCGAGCACGCCGGCGGCGGCCTCCGCGGCACTCGTGTCGATGGACTCGATGCGGCCCTTGGCGATGGCCGCGCCGATCACGTAGCCATAGGCGGGGTTCTTCACGGCATCGTGGCGCTCGTAGGCGTAGCGCGCGGTGCCGGTGACCTTGAGCGGACCCTCGATGCGGCTGGTGGGTTTGCCGATGACCTTGCCGCGATCGATGGGGTTGTCAGTGGCGGGAGCGTCGAACTTCATGACTGCGCCCCTCCCGGCTGTGTCTGCGCCTGGGCCAACACGGCGCCGAGTGTGCGCTCCACCAGCGTGAGCTTGAACGCGTTGTCGTGGGTGGGTTTCGCACCGGCGAGCAGACCCGCCGCGACGGCCTTCGCCCCGCGCGGCATCTCGCGCTCGGCCGCCTCCACGCGCCACGGCTTGTGCGCGATGCCGCCCACGGCGACGCGGCCGGTGCCGTCGCGCTGCACGATGACGCCGATGGAGACCAGCGCGAAGGCATACGAGGCGCGGTCGCGCACCTTCTGGTAGATGTGCGTGCCGCCGGGCGGGCTCGGCAGCGTGACCGCGGTGATGAGCTCGCCGGGCTGCAGCGTGGTCTCGATGTGCGGCGTGTCGCCCGGCAGCCGGTGAAAGTCCGCGATGGGAATCCTGCGGGTGGCGCCCGCGGGATTCACCGTCTCCACGGTCGCGTCGAGCGCGCGCATCGCCACGGCCATGTCGCTCGGATGCGTGGCGATGCAGGCGTCGCTCACGCCAACCACGGCGAGCTGGCGGCTGACGCCGCCGAGCGCGCTGCACCCGCTGCCGGGTTGGCGCTTGTTGCAGGGCTGATTGGTGTCGTAGAAATACGGACAGCGCGTGCGCTGCAGTAGATTGCCCGCCGTGGTGGCGCGGTTGCGCAGCTGGCCGGAGGCGCCGGCGAGCAGCGCGCGCGAGAGCAGGGCATAGTCGCGGCGCACGCGTTCGTCGGCGGCGAGATCCGTATTGCGTACCAGTGCGCCGATGCGCAGGCCTCCCTCGGGCGTCACCTCGATCTTGTCGAGCGCCAGGCCGTTCACGTCGATGAGGTGCTGCGGTGTCTCGATCTCGAGCTTCATGAGGTCGAGCAGGTTCGTCCCGCCCGCGATGAATTTCGCGCCGTTGACGCGTGCCGCCGCCGCGGCCTGCGCCGGTGATTTCGCGCGCTCGTACGAAAAGGCCTTCACGTGCGGCTCCCGGTGACCCCGGCCACCTCGACGATCGCATCCAGGATGTTGCTGTACGCCCCGCAGCGGCAGATGTTGCCGCTCATGCGCTCGCGCAGCTCCACGGCCGACAGCAGCGGCTTCTCCCGGAGGTTGGCGGTGACGTGGCTGGGAATGCCCGCCTCGATCTCACCGAGCACGGCCACCGCGGAGCAGATCTGCCCGGGCGTGCAATAGCCGCATTGATAGCCGTCGTGCTTCACGAACGCGGCCTGCATGGGATGCAGCCTGGCCGGCGTGCCCAGCCCCTCGATGGTGGTGACCTTGCCGCCCTCGTGCATCACCGCGAGCGTGAGGCAGGAGTTGAGCCGCCGCCCATCGACGATGACCGTGCAGGCGCCGCATTGACCGTGGTCGCAGCCTTTCTTGGTGCCGGTGAGATGAAGATGCTCCCGCAGTGCGTCGAGCAGCGTGGTGCGGGTGTCGACTTTCAGGGTTTGCGGCTTGCCGTTGACCTGCAAAGTCACGGTCGCGATTGTCGGCGCCTTCTCGCCGGCCGACTGGCCGTGGGCCACCAGGGGAAGGGCGGTGGCGGCGGAGCAGGCCGTGCCCGCTTTCAAAAGGTCGCGCCGGGTCATTTCGAATTCGCCGGTTGACATGGCTGTCTCCAGTTGATGTTGCCGAGCGTCGAACGCGCCAGGCGAAATTTCCATCAGACTCCGCCGTCAGTTGGCGCGGAGCTCACTGCGCCGAGCGGTACTGCTGCTCACTGACCTTCTCCATCCAGTCGACGGATTTCCCGTCGAGCGCCTCGCTGATGGCGAGGTGCGTCATCCCGGTCGAGTCCGCGGCACCGTGCCAGTGCTTCACTCCGGGCGCAGTCCAGACGATGTCGCCCGTGCGGATTTCCTGGCGCGGGCCGCCCCAGTGCTGGATGAAGCCGGCTCCCGCCGTGACGAACAGCGTCTGTCCCAGCGGATGCACGTGCCATGCCGTGCGCGCGCCGGGCTCGAACCGCACGATTGCTCCACCCACGCGTGACGGCGGGCCGTGCCGAAACTGCGCTTCCAGGTGCACCGTTCCCGTGAAATTCTCCGCCGGCGCGATGGTCGCGGGCGTTGCGCCGGCGCGGATGATGCCGATCCCGGAAGATTGCCGTGCCAATGCCACCGAGATCAGCCCGGTCAGCATGACGATCCAGAGCCTGGTGTTCCGCATGTCTTCCCCTAACTACAATCCTGACGCCGCGCCGGCCGCCGCGCCCGTGGATCGCGACGGCCGATGCCGCAAGATACCCGCTGGATCGGTTCCTGATTAGCCGCCAGAATGCGCTAGGACTCATGAGCGGTGATCATCAATGGCGCGCGAAAACCTGAACGATATCCTGGCGTTCCTGTCGGTTGCGCGGGAGCGCAGCTTCACCAGGGCCGCGGCCAAGCTCGGCGTCTCGCAATCCGCGTTGAGCCATACGGTCCGTGCCCTCGAGTCGCGCATCGGGTTGCGGCTGCTCACCAGGACCACGCGCAGCGTTGCGCCGACGGATGCAGGCGAGCGCCTGCTGGCCGCGGTTGGCCCGCACTTCGCGGAAATCCAGGCCGGGTTGGACGCGCTCAGTGCGCTGCGCGACGCGCCTTCCGGCAATGTCCGCATCACCGCCGGCCTGCACGTCACCGAAACCATCCTCTGGCCCAGGCTGCAACCGCTGCTGCGCAAATACCCCGACGTTCACGTCGAGATCATCGTCGACTACGGCCTCGCCAACATCGTCGCGGATCGATTCGATGCCGGCGTCCGCCTCGGCGAACAGGTGGCCAAGGACATGGTTGCCGTGCGGATCGGGCCTGACTTCCGCATGGTCGTCGTCGCTGCGCCGTCTTACTTCGCCGGCCGGCCGGAGCCCCGCGCCCCGCAGGACCTGACCGGTCACAACTGCATCAACCTGCGTCTACCTACTTACGGCGGCATCTACGCCTGGGAGTTCGAGCGCGCCGGGCGGGAGATCAACGTGCGCGTCGATGGGCAGCTGGTTTTCAATTCCAGCAAGCAGATACTCGATGCCGTGCTGGCGGGGTTCGGTGTCGCGTATCTTCCGGAGGATACGGCCGCGCCGCACCTGGAACGCGGGCGGCTGAAGCAGGTGCTCGACCAGTGGTGTGCTCCGTTTTCGGGTTACCACCTCTATTACCCGAGCCGCAGGCAATCCTCCCCGGCTTTCGCGCTCGTCGTCGACGCCCTGCGGTACAAGCGCAAGTAGTCTTCGCCCGACGTCATCCACCACTCATGAATGGCGTTCATGACCGCATGCGCATTGGCCATCTTACCGGCGAGCGGCGCTGCCCCTAACATGCGTCAACCAGGAGTCGACTCATGACGTTGTGCAACCGGATCGTTACTGCCGTATTGAGTTTCGGATCGACCGCGGTGCTGGCGCAAAATCCGGTGCCCGATACGCCGGCGGCGCGCGAAGCGCGGGAGACTGCGCCGCAACTGTACGCGTACACCCAGGACGTCTTGTTCGGCGATCTGTGGAAGCGTCCCGAGCTTTCCCCTCGCGACCGAAGCCTCGTGACGATGTCCGTGCTGATCGCAAATGGTCAGGGCGGGCAGCTGACCTCGCACATCCAGCTCGCGCTCGACCACGGAGTGAAGCCGGGCGAGATCTCGGCGCTGATCACGCATCTTGCGTTCTACACGGGCTGGCCCAACGCCATCTCGGCCGTGGACGTGGCGAAAACGGTGTTCGCTCGACGCGGCATCGATGCCAGGGAGCTCAAAGCTCCTGCACGGGCCTCGTTGCCCGTGGATCGCGCCATGGAAACCAGGCGCGCCGCCGACATCGCCGCTGAGGTGGCGCCCACGGCGCCGGCACTCGCGCGATACACGGACGAGGTGTTGTTCGCGGACCTCTGGCGTCAGCCGGACCTCACGCCCCGGGATCGAAGCCTCATCACCGTGGCGGCGTTGATTGCCCGCGGCCACCTGGAGGCACTCGATCATCATTTGACGCGCGCGAAGGCCAACGGACTCACGAAGGTCCAGGCGGCCGAAACGGCGACTCACATCGCGTTCTATGCCGGGTGGCCACGGGCAATGGCCGCGTTGCCGGCGATCCGAATCGTATTCGAAGAGCGCAAGTAGGAGCGCCGCATGCGTTCGCATGAATCCAACGGTCTCGTGGTGTCGATCGCATGGGCGCTCGCCGCCGTCTGCACGCTGACTGCGCAGGCCGCCCAACCCTCCAAACGCGCACCGCTGCGCATCCAGGAGCAGGGGAGCTTTCTCGTCGGCGGCGGGATGCTCACGAATCCAGGCACCTTCGACCCCTATGCGCCGACACCCGACGGACAGACGTACCGCGGCGATCACGCCTACGTGTTCTATCAAGTGCCGCAGAAGCCCCGCAGATATCCCCTGATCCTGTGGCATGGCTTCGGCCAGTTCTCGAAAACCTGGGAAACCACGCCGGATGGACGCGAGGGCTACCAGAACATCTTTCTGCGGCGCCGCTTTGCCGTGTACGTCATCGATCAGCCGCGGCGTGGAGATGCCGGCCGCGCGATGGCGGAAGCGACGATCAAGCCGATTCCCGACGAACAGAACTGGTTCGGGGTGTTTCGAATCGGCATCTGGCCGAACTACTTTCCCGGCGTGCAGTTCTCGCGCGACCCGCAGGCGCTCGATCAGTACTTCCGGCAGATGACGCCCAACATCGGGCCGTTCGACCTGGACGTGGTCGCCGAGGCCGGCGCCCGGCTCCTCGACAGGACCGGCCCGGCCATTCTCGTGACGCACTCACAGGCCGGCGGGCCGGGCTGGGCCACCGCCATCAGGAGCCCGAACGTGCGCGGCATCGTGGCGTACGAGCCCGGCAGCAATTTCGTTTTCGCGGAGGGCGAGGTGCCGCCGCCGCAATCGAGCTCGAGCGGGCCGCTCGAAGGAGTCGCGATCCCCGCTGCCGATTTCCAGAAGCTCACGCGGATACCGATAATCATCTATTACGGTGACAACATCCCGCAGGAGCCGGACGCGCATCCGGGCCAGGACGGCTGGCGGGCGCGGCTGGCGATGGCGCGGCTGTGGCGCGACGCTGTCAACCGCCACGGGGGCGACGTCACCGTCGTCCACCTGCCGGAAATCGGCATCCGCGGCAACACGCATTTTCCGTTCTCGGACTTGAACAACCTGCAGATTGCCGACCTGATGTCCGGGTTTCTCGAGAGCAAGAAGCTGGACTGACGGCCGCGTCTAAGGCTTGGTCTGCAGTTGCCCCGCGGGCAGCGCGCCGGGCGTGAAGCGCACCTCGCGGATGGCGCCCTTGAACCACGACACCAGGTTCTGACGCACGCCGATGGAAGTGCGTCCCGCCGACATCGGCACGAACTCCACGTCGCCTTCGAGCTCCAGCACGCCGTCGATGTAGTGCGCCATCTTCCGGCCGTCGTACACCAGCGCCACCCAGTACCAGCGATCCGTGGGATGCAGGCGCGTGCGATCGAGCAGCGTCCGCTTGTGGTCGGCGTCCTGGAACAGGAACGTATCGAGCGACCATTGCCGATCGCGTGTGACGCGGGTTTCCATCAATACGCGGTGTTTGAGCTCATCTTCGAGGTGGAGGAAGCGCTGCTCTTCGCCGCCGGTGCCGTCGGGCATGAAGCGCACTTCGATGGTGAACGCGGACATGCCGGCGAGTGGATTGGCCGGCACGAAAATGCCGTCGTGTTGGCCGTCGAACACGATGGCGGGCTTCGTGCCGGACGCAATGGGCCTGGGTGCGCCCTCGACGCGGGTGGTGAGCCCTGCCACGCGCGCGGCGTCATGCAGTGACCACACCGTCGGCGCCCCAGGCCGTGCCGGCGGAGCGGAGGCGCACGCGGTCACGAGCAGTGGTGCGACGATGCTCGCGAGAATGCCGAGCCAGATTTTTCGGATATCCATGCGCGGAATCTTGCCATCGTTGGCGCAGCGATGCATGCGGCTCCCGCCCGTGCGCACTGGCACGCCGCGCCCAAAACCGGTAAACAGTCGAGGCGCGGACCGGGCTTCATGGATGTCTCACATGCACACGAGAGTGAATTGCCCTGCCGTCCTGTTCGCCGCCGCGGCCGCGCTCATCGCGGGTCCGTCGACCGCGCTGGAGAAGCCGCAGGTCACCTACCAGGTGTTCCAGTTTCCGGCTAACAAGATTCCGCGCGTCGACGGCGACATCTCCGACTGGGCCGTGGTGCCCGAGAGCTACGTCGTCGGCAGCGATCAGCTCGTCGACACCGGCCGGCGCAAGGCGGCACTGGACCCCGCCACGCTGGACGTGCGCGTGCGGGTGGGCTGGGTGAAGGGACTCAACCGCCTGTATTTCCTGTACGAAGCCTACGACGACTACTGGGACTTCTCGCTGCCGGGCCTGCACAACGACACCTTCGAGATCGTCGTCGACGGCGATGCCTCCGGCGGCGTGCTGCTCGACAAGGGTCATCGCGACTTCTGGACGCCGCAGCACGTGGGCGCAGCCGCGGCGGTGCCCGACGATCGCATCAGCGTCGACGCCGCGCACTGGGCGATTCACGGTGCGCACGCGCAGAACTACCACATCTTCACGCCGGCGCTCGACAAGGACTGGACCATGGCCTGGGGCGCGGCCACGTGGACCAAGGAATTCCCCTGGTCCAACGCCGCCACGTCGTACGAGTTCAAACCCGGCGGCAAGGGCAAACTGGTGCTGGAGTTCTGGATCACGCCGTTCGACTACGCCGGCCCCGAGGGGCCGCAGCGCGCGGTCGAGTCCGTGCTCAGCGAGAACAAGATCATCGCGCTCGGCTGGGCCATCCTCGACTACGACAACGTGGAAACCAATCAACGCTCGGGTTTCTGGAACCTCTCCCCGCAACACACCATGTACGGCGACGCCGCGGCGCTGTGCGCGTTCCGCCTCATGCCTCTCGAGCCGGCGCTGCTGCCGAAGCTGCAGGCGAACTGGCGCTGGCAGGTGCTCGACATGGAACGCAGACTCGTGGTGTTCACCGACACCTCGGTGGGCCGCATTACTTCGTGGAAGTGGTCCTTCGGCGACGACACCACGTCCACCGAGCAGCATCCGCAACACCGCTACGCCAGGCCCGGCAACTACGTGGTGGTGCTCGAAGCCAGCGGCCCGGACGGCACTTCGCGCCGCTCCAAGGTGTGGGACGTACAGCTCCAGTAATTCAAAAGCTCAACACGAACGCCGCGCCGTGCTCCAGCGGACGCACGTGGCGGACGCGGCCACCCATGCCGTACATGAGCTGGCGCACGACGGTCAGGCCGATTCCATGTCCGCCTTCGCGCGCGCTGAAGAACGGCAGGAAGATCTGCCGCTCCAGGCCGGCGGGCACGCCCGGGCCGTTGTCGCGGACCATGATCTGCAGGCGTCCGCCGCGGCTCTGCCGCGCCTGCACCCACAAGCGCGGCGCGGGCTGCTCCGCGGTCGCGTGCTCGGCATTCTGGATCAGCGCCAGCAGCACCTGCTCGAGCTGCCCTTCGTCGGCGAGCAGGCGCAGGGTCGGCGCGGCCAGCTCGAAGGTCGCCTCGCCACCGCGCGCCGTCCACGCCCGGCCCACGGCCTGCTGCAGGCGGCCGAACAACCCCTGCAGGTCCACCGGCGCCATGGCCGGGGCCGGCCACTGGCTCACCTTGCGGTAGTTAGTGACGAAGCTCGACAGGTGCTCGGAGCGGCGCGCGATCGCGTCCAGCGCGGTGCGCAGGTCCGCCGCGCCATCCGGCTCGTCGAGCAGGCCTTGCGCGGTCTGGCTCAGGCTCCTGATCGGCGTGAGCGAGTTCATGATCTCGTGCGTCAGCACCTGCAACAGCTGCTGCCAGGCGCGCAGCGACTCGGACTCCAGCTCCTGCTCGAGGGGCGTCAGCACGAGCAGCGCCTGCGCCTGGCCGTCCACCGCCAATGTCTGGCGCTGCAAGTGCCAGCGCTCGGTGCCGCGTTCGGTATCGAGCAGCACCGGGCCGCTGCGCTCGCTGCCGGTCAGCAGCCGATCCAACTCCTGGTAGTCCCGCACGCCCCCCGGCGCGGCGAGTCTGCGGGCGCGGCTGCTCAGCGGCTGCAGGGTGCGGTCGGACTTCAGCCACGCGGCCACGGGCAGGTGCTCGAGCTGGGCCTGCAAGGTTGTTAGACGCCGCGCATCGTGCGGCGCCGGCGGTTCGGGGGCGGCAGCCGCGGCGATGCGCGACTTCGCCAGCGGCCAGGCCACGAAGCTGCCGGCGAGCAGCAGCAGGCCGGCACCGACCCAGGTGCGCGCCGAAGCGCCGGCCATCGCCGCCGTGGCACCCGCGGCCAGCCATAGCAGCGCCGCGAACACGAGGCGCGTCTTTTCAAAGCCCATACTTTTCCAGGCGCCGATACAGCGCCGCGCGCGAGAGCCCGAGCGCGCGCGCGGCCGCGCTGAGATTGCCCTCGGCTTCGGCCATGGCCGCCAGCACCGCGGCACGCTCCTGCGCCGCGAGCGATTGCACCTGCTGGGGTGCCTGCCCGGCCGGCGCGGCGGTGGACGCATTCCGTTCGTCCGCGGGGGAATGCGCGCGCTCCAGCGCTTCCTGGCACGTGGCCACGAGGCGCACGTTGTCCCAAGGTTTCACGATGAAGTCGAAGGCGCCGCGCTTGAGCGCCCGCACCGCCAGCTCGATGTCGCCGTAGGCGGTGAGGACGACGACGACCGGTGGCTGCGGGCGCGCCTGGACTTCGTCGAGCAGACGCAGGCCCTGGGAGCCGTCGGTGCGGCCGGCACCGAAGTTCAGGTCGAGCAGCAGCAACGAAGGACGCAGGCGATTCACGGCGGCGATGAGCTCGCTGGGGCGGCGCAGGCAGACCACCGGCGCGACACGTCGCTGCAGGAGGAGTTGCGCCGCTATGCCCACGTCGGGGTCATCGTCCAGCAGCAGGATCGACCGGGATGGGTCTGGCACGCCTCGCATCTTCGCAATGATGCGCTCGGGTGCGCCAGCGAGGTGTGCGAAAGCGGACAGGGGGATTTTCCGGGGCGGCACATTGGTCGAGAGTGAGGCCCGATGCAGCAGCCCCTGTCCAAGCCGCGTCTCATTGCCCAGGCAGCCTTCGGGGCGCACGCCGGCCTCGCGATGGACCGCGCGCTGCAGCCGCAGCCGCTGTGGCGGCGCCGCCTGCCGCGGGTCGCGCTCGCGGCGGGGGCGCTGGCCGTATTCGGGTTGCTGCTCTGGCAGCGACCTTCGCGTCTGCAAGTGGTGGATTCCGCACAGCTCGCGCCCGTGACCCGCGGAGTCTTCCACGACGAAGTGGCGCTGCGCGCGCGGGTGGAGCCCATGCGGTCGGTGCAGCTCGATGCCGCCGAGGCCGGCCGCGTGGAGGCGGTGTTCGCCCACGATGGCGACCGGGTGGAGGCCGGAGCTCCTATCTACCAGCTGCACAGCCCCGAACAGGAACAGCTCCTGATGCAGCGGAGCGCAGAGGTGGCCCAGCAGATGGCCAACGTGTCCCTGCAGCGCAGCGCGCAGGCGGCCAGCCTCGCGCAGAACCGCCGCGAGCTGGCGCAGCTGCTGGACGCGCACGCGCAGGCCGAAGCCGAGCTGCAGCGGCAGACCAGGCTCGCGGCCGCCGGCTTCGCGGCGGCGGTGGTGCTGGAGCAGGCGCAGCGCCAGGAGCGCCTGGCCGCACGGCTGCTCGAGCAGGCGCGCACGGACCAGCGCGTCGAGGCGAACATCCGCCAGCGTTCGCTCGACGAGATGGCCCGTGCGGTCGAGGGCCTGCAGCGCGGCCTGCAATTGATCGAGCGCTCGCACGAGCGGCTGACCCAGCGCGCACCGCTGACGGGGAGACTGAGCGGATTCACGTTGCAGGTCGGCACGAGCGTGCGTCCGGGCGACCGGCTCGGACGCGTCGACGATCCGGGCAGCGGCATGCAACTGGCGGCGGAGGTGGACGAGTTCTATCTACCGCGACTGCGGCCCGGCCAGGAAGCGACCAGTGCCAGCGGTACGCTGACCCTGGCGCAGACACTGCCGCAGGTGAAGGACGGCAGGGCGCGGGTATTGCTGCGCTGGGCGGATGCCGCGGCCGTGCCGGCCGGGCTGCGCGCCGGCCAGGCGGTGGACGTGCGGCTGCAGCTCAGCCCGGCCACGCCCGCGCTGCTGCTCCCGGACGGACCCGGCGTGCAGACTCTTCTATATGTCCGCCAGGGCGATGAGCTGCACCGGCGCCCGGTCAAACTGGGCCGCCGGGCCTCCGGCCAGGTCGAAGTACTGGCCGGGCTCCGTGCCGGCGAGAAGGTGCTGATCTCACAACCCCCATCCGATGCCCCGAGGCTCGCGCTGCCATGATCGAACTGAGTCGACTCACGAAACGTTACCGCGCCGGCGACGTCGAGACCACGGCGCTCGATGCAATCGACCTCGAGATCGAGGCCGGCGAGTACGTCGCCATCACCGGGCCGTCGGGATGCGGCAAGTCGACCCTGCTGGGGTTGTTAGGCCTGCTGGACACGCCCACGAGCGGCAGCTACCGGCTGGAGGGCCAGGAAGTGGCGGGCCGGACCGGCCGCGAGCTGGCGGCGATCCGCCGCGGCCGCATCGGCTTCGTGTTCCAGAGCTTCAACCTGGTCGACGAGCTGACGGTGCGGGACAACGTCCAGTTGGCGCTGCGCTATGGCGAGCTGCCGGAAAAGGCACGTCGCGCCCGCGTGGCCGAAGTGCTCGAGCGGCTCGGAATGGCGCATCGCGCGGCGCATCACCCCAGCCAGTTGAGCGGCGGACAGCAGCAGCGGGTGGCCATAGCCCGGGCGATCGCGGCGCGCCCGGCGCTGCTGCTCGCCGATGAGCCCACCGGCAATCTCGATACCGCCCATGGTCACGAGGTCATGCAGCTGCTGCGCGAGCTCAGCGAGGAGGGCACCACGCTGATCATGGTCACGCACAGCGCCGAGCACGCGGCGCTCGCCTCGCGGACCGTGCGCCTGCTCGACGGCCGGGTGCTCGTGGATGCGCGCGCGGAGCAGGCCGCGTGAAAGCACTGCTGCTCGATGCCTGGCGCAGCGTGAACAGCCGGCGCGGGCCGGCGTTGGTAGCCTCCGGCGGATTGATGCTCGCGATGACGACCTGCCTGCTGGTGGCATTGCTGGCGATCGCCCTGGCTGCTCCCGCACCGTCGATCCCCGACCCCGGGCGAGTCGTCCTGCTCGACTTCAAGGGCAACCTGCCGGGCCAGCCCAACGAGTGGTTCACCGCATCGCCGACGTCTTTCGCGAAGATGCTCAAGGATCGCAGGGTCCCGCTGGACCTCATCAGTCGTGCGTCCGGCTACAGCATGGACATCTCTCATGAAGGCCGGCTGCTGCCGGTGTCGCGGCTGATGGCCGATCCCGATCTCGTGCCGTTGCTGGGCCTGAAGGCGCTGCACGGCGACCTGCGCGCCGCGCTGTCCCGGCACGACGGCATCGCCGTCACGCCGGGGCTCGTCCGCAAACTCTGGGGCGAGCTGCCCGCGGAACAGGCCTTGGGTCGGCGTTTCGAATCGGGCGGAATCTTCTACACCATCGAGGCGATCATCCCCGATTTCGATCCCCGCGGTCCGATCGGCGAGTCGAGTCCGATGCTCGGTGACGCGAAAGTGATGGTGGGCTTCGAATCGCAAGCCAACCCTCGAGGGCCGAGCGAAGAGATCTACGTAATCGACGGTCGTGTGTTCGCGCGCCTGCGTCCGGGGGTGTCGGTCGATCAGGTCGGCGGCTGGATGCGCGAGGCGTTCGAGAGCAGCCCGCGATATGCGCAGATTCCGGCCGACTGGAAGGCCGGTGGTCGCCAGG
>JBIOZI010000242.1:0-15811 GCA_044871085.1 Steroidobacteraceae bacterium
ACGAAGCCGGCGAGTCCTGCCAGCGTGGCCGCGGCGGACGTGCCGCCGTCATAGACCTTGTCCGAGGCCGCAGCCGTCGCGGTGAGCGCGCGCGGCGTGATGTGCGCCGTCGCCGTCTGGCCCGCGGCCAGCGAGTAGTTGGCCGCCAGTCCGCCGTTGGTGCCGTCGCTCAGCGCGACGCCGCCCACGGTGACGAGGTTCGCACTGGCCACATTGCCGCTGTTGAATGACGCGCCGGTGACGGCGACGCCGAGCGTCTCGGCGCCGACGAGGCCCGTGACGCCGCTCAGCGTCGCGGTGGCGGAAGCGGTGCCGTCGTAGGTCTTGTCGGGCGCCGCCGCGGTCGCGGTCAACACCGCCCGGTCGATGGTGCTGGTGGTGTTGGCGGCATAGTTCACGTCGTAGTTGGCGCCGCCGTTGCCGTCGGAGACCGTGGCACCACTGACCGACACGGTCTTGTTGCCGGAGCCGGCGTTCTTGTCGGTGAACGCGAACGTGCCGCCGCTCAGCGAATCCGCGCCGAACAACGTGCCACTGACGAGGCTGAGCGTGCCGAGCGCGCTCACGCCGCCGTCGTAGGTCTTCACGACGCTGGTGGTGCCGAGCGTGATGGCGGCGCGCGCGATGTCGACGGTGTGCGTACCGCCCGTAAACGTGTAGTTTGCCGCCAGGCCCGTGCCGTCGACCAGCGCCAGCGAATCGAGCGACAGCACATGGCCGAGGCCCGCGTTGCCGTCCGCGCTTCCCGTGCCCGAGAGGCTCAGCGTCTGCCCATTCACGAGCGTGCCGAGCGAGAGGCTGCCGGCGGAGATGTCGTTCGTTCCGTCGTAGCCGCGGCCGCCGGACAGGCTCACCACGAACGGGTCGATGGTCTGCGTGCCGTCCACGAACGTGATGTCGTAGCCGAACTGGCTGGTGGAGTACAGGCCGCCGACGCCGATGCTGTACGTACCCGCGTTGGTGCCGGATACCGCGTACGCCGCAGTGCCGAGCAGCAGGCCCAGGTCGGGGGCGGCGGAGTACGTGAGGCTGGGCGTGCCGGCGTATCCGAGCCCATCGTACGTGCGCGTGACGTCGGCGGCGGTCGCCGTCAGCGGTGTGAGGAAGTAGCGCAGCAGCGGCGCGGCGTGCCCGTCGTACACCCGCCAGGTGCCGCTCAGATCCCAGCCGCCGAAGCTCGCCGACTGGCGCATCTGCGCGCTGGTCAGCCCGGTGCCGAAGGCGCTGGTCGCGATTCCCGAGGTCTGCGTGTCCCAGTGATTGTCGAGGTCGAAGCCGGAGTCGTCGAACCCCACCAGGCCGCCGACGTCGCTGTTGCCCGTGACGGTGCCTGTGGAATACGTGTACACGATGGCGCCGTTGAGGTTCGAGCCCACGAGTCCGCCGACGAATTCGTCACCGCTGACGTTGCCGGTGGCGTAGCTGTACGCCACGTTGAAGGCGAACCCGTTGCGCCCGATCAGCCCGCCCACGTGATCGCCGGTCGCGGTGACGTCGCCCGACGCAAAGCTGGCATTGATTTCGATGCCGCCGTTGGACTCACCGATGAGGCCGCCGACATTGTCGACGCCGCTGACGTCGGCATCGGAGTAACTGAAACGGACCAGCGTGGTGTTGTCGTAGCCGATCAATCCACCGACCGAGCTCTGGCCGCGGATGTCGCCGGTGACCGAGACGTCGGTCATTATGCCGATCACCGTGGAGCCGGCGAGACCGCCGACGAAATTCTGGCCCGTGAAATCGGCGTCGACCAGGTGCAGGTGCTCGATCGTCGCATTGAACGCGAACCCGAGCAGGCTCACGAAATTCGTCGTGGGCCGGTTGATGGTGAGGTCGCGAATCGCGAAATCGAGGCCGTCGAAGTTGGCGCCGAAGCTCTCGACGGTGCCGTCGGAGATGGGCTCGAAGCCGGCGCCGCCGTTCCAGCCGGCCGTGGCGGAGGCGTCGATGTCGTTGCCGAGCGCGTAGTTGCCGGCGAGCCCGACGTTCTGCAGCTGGTCGAGCGTCAGGATCATCTGGTAGTAGTCGCTGGAAGCGCTGTTCGCGACCAGCGCGCGGCCGGGGTTGCCCAGTAGATAGGGCGTGGCGCGGTTGCCGCCGTTGCCCCACACCGCGGTCGAAAACCCCGCGGGCATCTCGGCCTGCAGCTCCGCCGTGGTGAGGCCGGTGCCCCCGGCGCTGCCCGCCTGGCCGGTGGTCGTGACGTTCCAATAGCTGTCGATCGCCACGCCGCCGTTGAACTCCTGCGGAGCCAGGCCGCCGGCGCCGAACTGGGCCGTGAGGGCGCCCATCGCGAGGCTGTTGCGCATGGTGCCGCCGTTGTTCACGCCCACGAGCCCGCCGACGTTCTTGCCGCTCACGTCGCCGGTCGCGTAGCTGTCGACGATCGTGCTGAAGTAGCTGTAGCCGACCAGGCCGCCGGCATGCGCGTCGAAGAACGCGCCCGCGCGATGCGAAACCGCGGCGCTCGAATGGCTGCGCGCGATCGTCGCGCCGGCCCAGTTGTACCCCACCAGCCCGCCCGCGTCGTCGAGGCCGGTGACGGTGCCGCTGGAATAAACGTTGCGCAGCAGGCCGTTGTTGATGCCCGCGAACGCGCCGTTGCCATAAGCGCCGGTGATGCCGACGTTGACCAGGCCGAGGTTGCGCACCTGGCCCGACGGGGCGATGCCGCCGAACAATCCGTTGACGGAGCTGTTCGGCCGGTTGACGGTGAGATTGGCGATGGTGTGGCCCAGGCCCTCGAATGCGCCCGAGAACATGTTGCCGAAGTCGTTGACGTTGGAGGCAGGGCCCAGCGGCGCGAAGCCGATGCCGGTGGCGTCCAGGTTGCTGCCGAGGGCGTAGTTGCCCGAGAGGCCGCCGCCGATCGCCTGCACCGCCGTCATGTCGTTGACGACGCTGTAGTTGATCGTCGCGCCGTCCGAGCCGAGCCGGGTGGTGAGGTGACTGCCGCTGGGTAGATTGACCGGCGCGCGCAGGTTCGAGGCCGCGGCGTTGCCGGCCGCGAGCGCGCCGAGCCCGTAGCTCAGGCTGAGATCCGCGCTGCCCGTGCCATCCATCGTGGCATCGACGTCGATGTTGCGATACGCCTCGAGCGTGAGTCGGTTGGCCGACCAGCTCACGTGGTCATCGACGTGGATGTCGCCGTCGACTCCGCCCGCGCCCGCGCTGCTCTGTATGAGCACGTTGCCGAGCCCGAGACTGGTGCCGAGCTGCGCGCCGGTGATGTCGCCGCCGTTCGCGGCGATGGTGAAATCCGCCGGATCGATGAGCCACAGGCCGCTCGCGCCGCCGGCCGCATGGGTGGTGACCACGGCATCGGGCGCGATGTGCACGTGCGCCGCGGAGGTGTCCACGAAGCCGCCGGCGCCGCCCGCGGGCGCGCTCGCATCGAGTGTGCCGCCGACGTTCACGACGCCATCGCCCACGCCGAGCAGGCGGATGACGCCCGCGCGCTGCTCGACGGTGCGCGCCTGCACCACGCCGGTGTTGCCCACCAGCGAGGGCAGTAGATTGCCCGCGCTGCGCGCGGTGAGCAGCACCTGGCCGCCGTCGGCCGTGAGCATGCCGCCGTTCTCGACCAGCGCGCCGACCGCGCCGGCGTCCACCGCGACGTTGAGCAGGCCGTCGCCCGCCAGGTCGAGCGTGAACGCATCGCCGGCCGCCAGGGTGATGGTGCCGAGCCGCGCCGTGATCGTGCCGTGGTTGCCGACGTCGGCGCCCAACAAGACGACGGAGCCGCCGTCCGCTTCGATGGCGCCGAAATTGCGAATGGCGCCGCCGGCGTCGCCGCCGAAGCGCAGCCGGCCGGCCATGAAGTCGTCGCTGGAGATGTCGCGGGTGGCGGCGACGAGGCCGCCCACGTTCACCCGCGCGTCCGCCCCGAACAGGATGCCATTCGGGTTCACGAGGAACACGTGGCCGTTCGCGGACAGGCTGCCGAGGATGCTCGAGGGGTCGGTGCCGAGCACCCGGTTCAATGCCACGGAGCTGCTGTCGGGTTGCACGAAGCGCACGCTCTCCGCGCTGCCGATGTCGAAGCTCGACCAGTCGATCGCGGTGCGCTGCGTGGACTGCGTGATGGTGGTCTCGCCGCCGGACTGCGCAATGGTCGCGGCGCCGGAGACGACGTTGCCGTCCTCGGGCCCGGCCCCGGCGGGGGCGGCTGCCGCGGCGAGCGTGGCGGCGATTACCGTGCGCAGGACAGTCGTGCCGGGTGCGGTTCGATCGGGGCCACTCATGATGTCGTCCTCAGAAATTCTGGGATGCGCTGAGCCACACGCGGCCATCGCCATCCGGGGTCGAGGTGCCGGCGGTGCCGCCGAGCGTGTGCGCGTAATACGCTTCGAGCCGCAGGCCGTGCGGCTCCTGGAAGGCGAGACCCGCGCCGCCGCCGCTCAGGCTGCGGCGGTTGCGCTCGGCGGTCCACGGATCGCGGTTGAGGCTGCCGGTGGCCGATTCGAGGAACGTCACCCACTGCAGCGTGCCGGGCAGGCGCGGCAGCAGCCGGCCCACCGGGACCCGCGCCTCGACGCTGAGTAGATAGCCTTGGTCGACGTAGGCCTCGCCCTCGGGGTAGGCGCGCACCGCGCCCGCGCCGCCCAGCGACATCTTCTCGGAGACGTCGAGGTTCCGTCCGGCGAGCTGCCCCTGCAGCCGGGCGTAGAGTGTCAGAGTATCGGTCACGCGCTGCAGTCGCTGCACGCGCAGCCCGAGCTTGTCGTAGTGTCCGTCGCTGCGCGCGCTGGCCGCATCGGCCGCGAGCGCGGCCGCGCTGTCGATGTCCAGGGTTCCCGAGGTCCAGTCGAAGGAGTACGTGCTCACGCCGCCGCCGGCGAGGTCGTCGTGGTGCTCGGCGGAGAGGCTGAGGCTGGCCGCGCGCGCGCGCTTGCGCGTCGTGGTCGCGGGCTCGGTGACTTCGATGATGTCTTCGAAACGCTTCGAGTCGAGCGCGAGTGCCGCGGTGAGGCTGGTGGCGCGCTGCCGCAGCAGCGAGTGGCTCAGGTACACGCTCGCGATGCGCGCGGTGCCGTGCGCATCGAGCGGGCTGAACTGGCCGCCCAGCTCGTAGTCGAGCGCGGTGTAGCCGACGCCCGCGTGGGCGCGTCCGAGTTGCATCTGGTAACCCGCGTATCCGTATGCGAGTCCGTCCCCGGCACTCAAGGCGCGCAGCGTCGCGACGTCGCCGTGGCCGGCGAGATTGTTCACGTGCAGAGTGCCGCCCAGGCGGTTGCGCCCGGTGTGGCGGCTGCCGGAATTGTCCGCGTCGAGACTTCCCGTGACGCGGCGCCCCGGCATGACTTCGACGATGAGGTTCGAGGCGCCGGACGCGGTGCCGGGCGCGAGTGTCGACTTCACGAGCACGCCGGGTACATCGGCGAGTCGCAGCAGCCGCGCCTCGAGCGGACGGATCGCGACGAGGTCTCCGGCATGCAGGCCGCCGAGCAATCGCCGCGCGACCTCATCCGACAACCTGCTGGAATTGCGCAGCTCGATGTCGCCGTAGCGGCCTTCGTGCACGGCAATGGTGACCACGCCGTCGATGACGTCCTGCGCCGGCACGATGGCCTGCGCCAGGAAATATCCCGCCTCGCGATAGTGCCCGGAGATCTCGGTCGCGAAACGCTGCAGCTCGGCCAGGCTCGTTTCGGAACCGGCCCGGAATCCGGTGGCGGCTACCAGCTCCTGCTGCGAGAAAGCGCGCGCGTCCGTGACGCGCAGTTCCTTCACGACGAAGCGCGCACCCGCGGCGGGCGTCGCGGCGGAGGCGGGCGCGGTTTCGGCTTGGGCGGCGGGCAGCGCGAGCGGCGTGGACGCGGCGGTGAGCGCGGGAGCGGCGCTGGGAATCTGCTGCAGCTGGCTGCCGGCGGTCGGCAGCTCGACGGCTGCGGCGGACCGCGCGCCCAGCAGCAGTCCGAAGGCGATGAGGAAGTGTTTCACTGCGCTCTCGGGCCACTGCGGGAGCGGCAACACTAGCCGCTGCGGTCATCGGCAACCGAGAGGTCCGTCGGGGATCGCGCAGCGAACCGGAGGATCGAGGTGCCCGCTGCCGGCACCTTCGGGGTTCTCCCTGGGGGAAACGTCGGTCGCGCGGCCGGCGTCGTTAGTTAGTTAGGGCGGCAGGCGGCGGCGGACAGCTCGCGGTGCAGCGCCTCCGGGTCGACCGGCTTCACGAGATGCTTCACGAACCCGGCCTGGCTCGAGAGCTGCCGGTCCTCGGGAAAGCCGTAGCCGGTGAGCGCCACCAGCCGGATGCCGGCGCCGAGCGGATGCTTGCGGATGCGGCGCGCGAGCTCGTAGCCGTCCATGCCGCCCGGCAGGCCGATGTCGATGAATGCCACGTCGAGCGCGCCCTGCGGCAGGGTGGCCTCGAGCAGCTGCAGCGCGTGCTCGCCGTCGGGTGCCTCGCACACCTCGTGGCCGTGCGCGCTCAGCACCGCGCGGTACATCTCGCGCGAGTCGTGATTGTCGTCGACCAGCATCACGCGGCGCGATTCGAACGGGCGCCGGTCGGAGTGGCCATTGCCCTGCGCGGCGGCCGCTCCGTCGACGCGCGGCGCCGCCACGCTCGGCAGGCGCACGGTGAAGGTCGACCCCTTGCCGTCGCCGTCGCTCGCCGCATCGACGCTGCCGCCGTGCAGCTCGGCCAGCCGCCGCACCAGCGTGAGGCCGATGCCGAGGCCGCCGCGCGTGCGGTCGATGGTGTGGTGCGCCTGCACGAACAGGTCGAAGATCTTCGGCAGCATCTCCGCCGGAATTCCCACGCCCTGGTCGGCGATGCGCAGCAGCGCGTCGTCGCCCTCGCGCGCCACCGACACGCGCACCAGGCCGTCGCCGCGCGTGAACTTGAGCGCGTTGGACACCAGGTTGCCGACGATCTGCTCCAGGCGCACCGCGTCGCCGGACACCCAGGCGGGCTCGGTGGCGAGCTCGATGCGTTTGAGATTGGCGGGGTTGCCGGACACCAGCGCCGCGACGGAGCTGCGCACCGCCTCGGCGAGATTCACCGGCGCGCGCTTCAGCACGATCTTGCCGGTGACCGCGCGGCCCACGTCGAGCAGGTCGTCGACCAGGCGCGCCATGTGCGTCACCTGGCGCTTGATGATGCCGGTGGCCCGCTGCGCCATGGGCTCGGTTTGATTCATGATGGCGAGCGCGTGCACGGCGCCCTGGATGGCTCCCAGCGGGTTGCGCAGCTCGTGCGCCAGCATCGCGAGGAATTCGTCCTTCGAGCGGTTCTCGCGCTGCGCGCGCGCCAGCGAGCTGATGTCGGAGAGGATCAGCGTGCGGTGCGCGACGTCGTCCAGCACGATCGACGACAGCGTCACCTGCACTTCGGTGGACTCGCGGCCGTTCAGCATGAGATGCGTCTGGTAGCGGCCCGAGCCGTGCTCGAGCATGGCGCGCAGGATCTCGCCCTCGGCCGGCGGCAGGAACTTGCCGATGGACGCGCCGAACACCTGCTCGAGCGGCATGCGCACCAGGTCGGCGAAGCGCTGGTTGCAGTAGACGATGTCCCCGGTGACGGAGAGCGTCGCGGCGCCTTCCTGCATGCGCTCGACCAGCGCGCGGTACGGCGCGTCCGCGCTGCGCAGGGTGTACACGCGGCGCTCGCCCTTCTCGTCGGCGAGCAGCAGCGCGTCGATCTCGCCGGAGTAGATGGCCTGCAGGTTGCCCTCGGCCTCCGCCAGCCGCGTGCGCAGTTCTTCAATGGTCAGTGCGTCGAGCTCCGTCAACGTTCAATCCTCGAGTGGCAGTCCCAATCCGTAGAGCAATCGCGGCTGGTCGCTCATGTCACCGATGATCCGGCGCAGCGGCGTCGGCTCGAGCTTGACGAGCGTCGGCGTGGCGAACACCTGGTCCTCGGTGATGCGCCCCGGCTGCTGGTAGACGTCCACGATCTCGAGCTCATACCGGCCCGGCAATCGCCGTTCGCACACGGCGCGCACGGTCTCGATCGCGCGAGTCGAGCGTGGCGTCAGTCCCGTCACATACAGGCGCAACACGTAGCGCTCCTGTCCGCTCACATACTGTTCCGGCGCGGCCGCAGGTCGAGGCCCACCAACACGCGTTCGGTGTTGGACAGATCACCGATGATCTTCTTGATCGGAGCCGGCAGCCGCCGCACCAGCGTGGGCAGCGCGAGGATCTGGTCGCCGCGCCCGAGCGCGGGGTTCTCGATGAGATCCACCACTTCGATGCTGTAGCGCCCAGCCAGGTGCTCGTCGCAGATCTTGCGCAGGTTGGAGAAGGCGCGCACCGCCTTGGGGGTCTGTCCGGCGACGTACAGCCGCAGGTCGTATTTCTCCGCCATGATCATTTCCCCTTCCTGGCCGCCTTGCGGCGCTTGGCGCGTGGGCCGCCCGCACCCTTGGAGGGCGCGAGCTCGATGCCGCTCGAGGTGAAGCGAAACGCCCGGACTTCGTCCGAGTGCGGCATGCCGCGCGACTTCAGCACGTAGAGATTGCGGGTGCGCTGGCGTTCGACCGTGTCGACGGCCACGAGGATCCACGTATCCATGAGCGAGGAGATCAGTGCCTCTGTGTATTCGAGCGACTGCGTCGGGGTAGTGAGACTGGTGAACAGCGCGGTGACACCGCGCGTCTTGAGGAAGTCGATCATGCGCGTCAGCATCGAGCGCACGTCCGTCTGGGTGCCCACGGCCATGAGGTTCGTGATGGGGTCGATCACCACCACGTCCGGCTCCAGCACTTCGACGGCGTGGTGCATGCCGATAAGATGCGTTTCGAGCCCGTGCCGGCTCGGACGGTCCGCCTGGAAGGTCAGCAGGCCCTTGTCGACCCAGCGTTTGAGGTCGATGCCGGCCGACGCCATGTTGCGGATCATCTGCTGTGGCGATTCCTCGAACAGGAAATACAGGCACTTCTCGCCGCGCGCGCAGGCCGCGTCGACGAAGTGCGCGGAGAGAGTGGTCTTGCCGGTGCCCGCGGTGCCCGACAGCAGCACGGTGCTGGCACGGTAGAAGCCACGACCGCCGAGCATGTCGTCGATGGCGCGCAGGCCGGAGGAGATGCGCTCGTTCGGTGCCTCGTGCTCGAGCAGCAGGGAAGTCACCGGCAGCACCGAGATGCCGTCGCGGTCGATGAGGAAGGGATACTCGTTCGTGCCGTGCGTCGAGCCGCGGTACTTCACCACGCGGATGCGGCGCGTGGACACCTGCTCGTACACGCGATGGTCGAGCGCGATGACCGCGTCGGTGATGTATTCCTCGAGCCCCTGCCGCGTGAACAGCTGCTCGCCGCGCTCGGCCGTCACCACCGTGGTCATCTTGCGGTCCCGCAGCCAGCGGAACAGGCGCCGCAGCTCGGCGCGCAGGATGCCGGTGTCCTTGAGGCCGCCGAACAGGGTCTCGATGGTGTCCAGCATGACGCGCTTGGCGCCGATCTCGCGGATCGCGAGGTCGAGCCGCACGAACAACCCTTCGAGGTCGTACTCGCCGGTCTCCTCGATCTCGCTGCGGTCGACGTGGATGTAGTCGACCAGCAGCTTCTTCTCCTTGCACAGCTTGTGCAGGTCGTAGCCGAGCGAGCGCACGTCCTGCGCCAGCTCGTCGGCGTTCTCCTCGAAAGTGAGCAGCACGCCGGGCTCGCCGAACTGCTGCGCGCCCTGCACGAGGAAGCTGACGCCGAGCAGTGTCTTGCCCGAGCCGGGACCGCCGGAAACCAGCGTGGGCCTGCCGGCGGGAAGTCCGCCATTGGTGATGTCATCGAGTCCGGGAATCCCCGTGGGAGCCTTGACGATTTCTGAGCGTTCGGTGCTGTGGTTTGCCATGGAACGAGAAGCGAGTTGTGAGGTGGACGGGTGAACCGCGCGCGGGGGCGTTCCCCGTCGGCGCTTCGTACACGACGCTTCCGGTTCTGGCAGCGACGTATTGACGCAGGATATTTATGGCCCTGAAATCGGCGAAGTCTCACAAATCTGTTAGGGCGTGTCGGAGTGTTCCGACATTCCCGCTAACTGCGAAAGTGCGCACGATGAGGTGCCGGGGAACCCGGCGCGGCCGTGGCACGCGGCGCTGGTCCGCGGCCCCAGCCGCGCCGCCCGATTCGTACAAAGTGCGTGGCGTAGTCGAACCCCTACAGTGCATCTCGGTATTGTTTTCGAAGCCGAATGGGGAAAATCCGACAACTCCCGCCACTGTGGTCGCCCGCCCATGAACACTGTTCCGATCGATCTGCGCGTCGCCGAAGCGGATTCGATCCTGTTAGGGCGCTGCGACTCCGCGCGAGTCGCGCTCGCCGTCTCCGACGCCGGCATCCGCAGCTCGCTGTGCACCTTGCTGGATGACATCGGGCCCGTGACGGCGGGTGCGCACCCCGACGCGGCCGACGAGGCAAACTACCCGCTGCTCATCCTCACGGACGCCGCGCCCGGGCTGCTGCCGGCTTGCGCCGGCGGCGAGCGGTTGCGCAGCGACGCGGCGGGTTCGAGTCCGTCGATCGTGTACGTGCGCGCCCGCGCCGCGGTGGAGCCGCCCAGCGAGGCCGGCTGCGATTTCCTCTACGTGCCCTGTTCGCAGGCGGTGCTGCGCGCGCGAGTCGCGACCCAGGTCGAGCTGCGGAAGCTGCGCGCCAAGGCGGCGGCGGACTCGGAACGCGAGCGGATGCTGGCCGCCCTCGCGGAAGCGAACCGCCAGAAAGATGCGCTGTTCCAGCTGAGCCATGCGCTGCAGCGGGCCGGCAGCTCCGAGGCCATCTACGACGCCGCCCTGGATGCCATCCTGGCCGCGCTCCGCTGCGACCGCGCGGCGATCCTGCTGTTCGACAGCCATGCCGTCATGCAATTCGTGGCATCGCGCGGCCTGTCGCCTGCCTACCGGCAGGCGGTGACCGGCCATTCGCCCTGGGCCGTCGGCGCGGTGGACCCGCTGCCGGTATGCATCGCCGACGTGGAACAGGCGCCGATCGATGCCGCGCTCAAAGCCACCATCCTCGCCGAGGGCATTCGCGCGGTGGCGTTCATCCCGCTGCTCGCCGAAGGCAAGCTCATCGGCAAGTTCATGGCCTACGTCGATCGCGCCGGTGAATTCACCGACGATGCGGTGGCGTTGAGTCTCACGATCGCGCGGCAGCTGGCATTCGCGATCGAGCGGCAGCGAAACGACCAGATGCTGCGCGGCGTGCTCGGCGGCATCACCGATGCATTCCAGGTCATGGATGCCGACGCGCGCTTCACGCACTTCAACAGCGTGGCGCGCGAGATGTACCGCGAGCACGGCATCGACGCGGAGGCGTTGATCGGCGTGCCGCTCTGGGAGGCGTTGCCCGTCGAAGTGGAATCCGTCGCGCGCCAGGCATTTCGCAAGACCCTCGCCGAACGCTGCCCGACGAGCGTCGAGAGCTACTTCGATTCCTGGAAGCGCTGGTTCGCCGTGCGCAATTTTCCGACGCCCGATGGCGGCGTGGCCACGTTCCTGGCCGACATCACCGAGCGCAAGAAGTCGGAGGAAATGCTGCGCGAGCGCGAGGCGCAGCTCGCGCTCGAGCTCAACGACACGCGGCTGCTCCAGCGCCTGAGCGCCGAAATGTCGCAGGAGGCCGATGCGGCCTCGCTGTTCGAGAAGGTGGTGGACGCGGCCACGGCCATCATGCATTCGGACTTCGCGAGCATGCAGCGCTTTCATCCGCAGCGCGGCGTGAAGGGTGAGCTCGAGCTGCTGGCATTCCGCGGCTTCGACCCCGAGGCTGCGAAGTTCTGGAAGTGGGTGCGCGCCGATTCGGGCTGCACCTGCGGCGAGGTGCTCAAGACCGGGCAGCGGCAGATCGCCGCGGACGTCGAGACCTGCGCATTCATGGCCGGCACGCCCGACCTCGTGGCGTACCGCAACGCCGGCATGGCGGCCGCGCAGTCGACGCCGCTGTTCTCCCGCAGCGGCGCCCTGGTGGGCATGCTGTCCACGCATTGGCGTACGCCGCATCAGCCGTCGGAGCGCGATCTGCGCCTGCTCGACATCCTGGCCCGCCAGGCAGCGGATCTCATCGACCGGCACGCGGCGCATGAAAGCCTGCGGCGGCGCGAGGAGCGCATGCGCTCGCTGGCGCTGGTATTGACCGATGTCGCATGGTCGATGGGGCCGCGCGGTGAGTTCGCGGTGCCGCAGACGCCGTGGCAGTCGTACACCGGACAGTCGTGGCGCGAGCACCAGGAATTCGGCTGGTTCAACGCCATGCATCCCGACGATCGCGAAGCGGCCCGCGGCCGCTGGAACCTGGCGCTGACCTGCGCCACGCCCTGCGAGATGCACGTACGGCTGTGGCATGCGCACTCCCGCGCTTACCGGCATTGCGTGATCCGCGCCACGCCGCTGTTCTCCACCGAAGGAGGAGTGCGTGAATGGGTGGCGGCCTGCACCGACGTGAACACGGAGTTCCTGGCGCGCACGGCGCTCACCGAGGCGGCGCGGCGCAAGGACGAATTCCTCGCCACGCTGTCGCACGAGCTGCGCAATCCGCTGGCACCCATCCGGCAGGCGGCGCGGCTGCTGCAGTCCCCGGGCCTTCCCGAGCGTGACAGCCGCTGGGCGCGCGACGTGATCGACCGGCAGGTGCGCTCGATGAGCCTGCTGCTCGACGACCTGCTCGACCTGTCGCGCATCTCGCGCGGCAAGCTCGAGCTGCGCAAGGCGCCCATCGAGCTGGCGAGCGTGGTCGAGGCCGCCGTCGAGACGGCGCGTCCGCTGCTCGATACGAAGCGGCACGAGCTGCGCATCCAGCTGCCGGCGGCGCCGGTGCGATTCGAAGCCGATCCGTTGCGCATGGCGCAGGTGCTGTCCAACCTGCTCACCAATGCCGCCAAGTACACCGACACGGGCGGTGAGATCGTGCTGTGGGCGAAGGTCGAGAAAGAGATCCTCGTCATCGGCGTGCGCGACAACGGCATCGGGCTGTCCGCGGAAACACTGCCGACGGTGTTCGAGATGTTCTCGCAGGCGGCTCCGGCGCTGGCCCGATCCGAAGGCGGCCTCGGCATTGGTCTCGCGCTGGTGCGCGGCTTCGTCTCCCTGCACGGCGGCACCGTTCACGCCGAGAGCGCGGGCGAGGGCCAGGGTTCGCAGTTCATCGTCCGCCTGCCGCTGCTGCTGCCGCTCGAGGAAGCCACCAAGCGGCAAGCCGAGGTTCCGGCGCCCATCGTCGCGCTCAAGATCCTGATCGCCGATGACAATCGCGATGCAGCCGAAACCCTCGCGACGCTGTTTCGCATGCAGGGTCACACGGTGCGCGCGGTGTACGACGGCCGTGCCGCCGTGGAGAGCGCCGAGAGTTTTCGCCCGGACGTCCTGATCCTGGACATCGGCATGCCGCAGTTGAATGGCTACGACACCGTGCAGGCGGTGCGCATGAAGGAGTGGGCCCGGCACACCACTTGCGTGGCGCTCACCGGCTGGGGCAAGGAAGAAGACATCCGGCGCGCGCGGGACGCCGGGTTCAATCATCACCTGTCGAAGCCGGTGGAGTTCGACCAGCTGCAGGCGCTGCTCGCGGCGCACCTGCCGCGCGGTAGCTAGGCGGGGGCGGGGCGGGGCACCGGCGCCGCGCGCGCTGCCCGGGTCCGCGCTGCTTTGGCCAGCGCTATTTTGGCCAGCGCTATTTTGGAATGGGCGGCGCGGCGCGGTGCAGCACCGGCTTGATGGCCAGGCCCGACTGGATGCGCGACACGCCGGGGATGCGCGTGAGCACGTCGAGCATGAACCGCTGGTAGCTCGGCAGGTCGGGCACGACGATGCGCAGCACGTAGTCCGCCTCGCCGGTCATGAGATAGCAGCTCATAACCTCGGGCACGTCGGCGATCCGGCGCTCGAAGACTTTCAGCGTCTCCTCGACCTGCCGCTCGAGCGACACCCACACGTACATGGTGATGCCGAAGCCCAGCTTCTGTTCGTCGAACTGCGCGCTGTACCCCGTTATGTAGCCGTCGGTTTCCAGGCGTCGGATGCGCCGCAGGGTGGGGGTGAGGGAAAGGCCGATCTGGTCGGCCAGGTCGCGCCAGCTCACGCGGCCGTCCTTCGACAGGATCTGCATGATCTTTGAGTCGACTTTGTCGAGTTTTTGAGCTGTCATGACCTTCCGGCGCTGGATTTTGAGTTCAAACATGCTAAAAGCCCTGGCCCAATAGTCAAGAATTGGCGCCAACGCGCTCCGGGTAGTGCGGTAGATTGGGCACCGTTCGCATGTCTTCGGAGCTCGCGCTTTTCCATGTCTCGTCAACCACCTGTGGCCGTTTCCTTCGAGTTCTTTCCGCCCGCCGACGAGGCGATGGAAAAGACGCTGTGGGAGTCGATCCGCTATCTCGAGCCCCTGCATCCGCGCTTCGTCTCCGTCACCTACGGCGCGGACGGCAGCACTCGCGAGCGCACGCACAACGTCGTCTCGCGCGTGCAGAAGGAGACCTCGCTCACCTGCGTGCCGCATCTCACCTGCATCGGAGCCAGCCGTGGCGAGGTGCTCGACATCGCGCGGCGCTACTGGGACCAGGGCGTCCGCCACATCGTCGCGCTGCGCGGCGACGCGCCGGCCGGCACGGTGAAATACGAGCCGCGGTCCGACGGCTTCGCCTATGCGGCGGACCTGGTGGCGGGGCTCAAGACCGTCGGCGACTTCGAGATCTCCGTCGCCGCCTATCCGGAAAAACACCCCGAGGCCTCGACCCTGGAGTTCGATCTCGAGAACCTCAAACGCAAGATCGACGCGGGCGCGACGCGCGCCATCACGCAGTTCTTCTACGACACCGACCTCTATCTACGCTTCCGTGACGCCTGCGCGGCGCGCGGCATCGACGCGCCGCTGGTGCCGGGCATCCTGCCCATCACGCGCTTCCCGCAGATCACGCGCTTCGCCAAGCGTTGCGGCGCATCCATCCCGGAGTGGCTCGAGCACCGCTTCGACGGCCTGGATGACAACCCCGAAACGCGCAAGCTCATCGCCGCCTCGGTGGCCATCGAGCAGGTGCACGCGCTGCAGCGGCACGGCGTCGACCAGTTCCACTTCTACACGTTGAACCGTGCCGAGCTCACGTACGCCATCTGTCATGCGCTCGGCGTACGGCCCTCGCTTTCGAAAGATGGAGCCGGAGCGCGCAAGGCCGCGAACGAGTAGCCCGCGATGAATTCGCAACAAGCCCAGCGCGTGCGCGCGTTGCGCGCACTGTTCGCCCAGCGCATCGTCGTGCTCGACGGCGCCATGGGCACCATGATCCAGAAGCACCGGCTCGACGAGGCCGCGTATCGCGGCGCGCGTTTCGCGGCCTGGCCGCGCGACCTGAAAGGCTGCAACGATCTGCTGGCGCTCACGCGCCCTGAGCTCATCGCCGACATCCATGCGCAGTTCGTCGATGCCGGCGCCGACCTCATCAGCACCAATACTTTCAACGCGACGTCGATCGCGATGGCCGACTACGGTCTCGAGGAGATCGTCGAGGAGCTCAACCGCGGCGCCGCGCTGCTCGCGCGGCGCGTGGCGGACGAGCGCGGCGCGGCGCTGGGCCGCCAGGTGTTCGTCGCCGGTGCGCTGGGCCCGACGAACCGCACCGCGTCGATCTCACCGGACGTCAACGACCCGGGCTTCCGCGCCGTGGCCTTCGACGACCTCACCGCCACTTATGGCGCCGCCACGCGCGCGCTCATCGAGGGCGGCTGCGACGTCATCCTCATCGAGACCATCTTCGACACGCTGAATGCCAAGGCGGCCATCTACGCCGCGCGGCAGGCGATCGATGAATCCGGCATCGACATCCCGATCATCATCTCCGGCACGATCACCGATGCCTCCGGGCGCACGCTCTCGGGCCAGAC
>JBIOZI010000243.1:0-12046 GCA_044871085.1 Steroidobacteraceae bacterium
GGCCGACGACTTGACCGACCCGTCCCCGGCCACCACGTTCGCGCACCTGGACGCGACGGTGGTGTTGTCGCGCCAGGTCGCGGCGCTCGGCATCTATCCCGCGGTCGACCCGCTCGACTCCACCAGCCGCCAGCTCGATCCGCTGGTCGTCGGTGAAGAGCACTACAACACCGCGCGCGGCGTTCAGGCCGTGTTGCAGCGTTACAAGGAACTGCAGGACATCATCGCGATCCTCGGCATGGACGAGCTCAGCGAAGAAGACAAGCAGACCGTGTTCCGCGCCCGCAAGGTGCGCAGCTTCCTGTCGCAGCCGTTCAAAGTCGCGAAGGTGTTCACGGGCCAGGACGGCAAGATCGTCCCGCTGGCCGACACGATCCGCGGCTTCAAGGGCATCCTCGCCGGCGACTACGACCACCTGCCGGAGCAGGCGTTCTACATGGTCGGCTCGATCGAAGAAGCGGTCGAGAAGGCCAAGACGCTCAACTGAGGTAGATAGACCATGGCAACCGCAGCGCACACGATCCACGTCGACATCGTCTCCGCCGAAGGCGAGATCTTCAGCGGCGCCGCGTCCATGGTGTTCGCGCCCGGTTCGCAGGGTGAGCTCGGCATCGCGCCGCGCCATGCGCCGTTGCTGACGCTGTTGAAGGCCGGCGAAGTGCGCGTGCAGACACCGGACGGCGCCGAGCAGCATTTCTTCGTCGGCGGCGGTGCGCTCGAGATCCAGCCCAACAAGGTCACGGTGCTCGCGGATACCGCGCTGCGCGCCAAGGACCTGGACGAGGCCGCGGCGCTGGCCGCCAAGCAGCGCGCCGAGGAGGCGCTGCGCGGCGCCACGGACAAGCTCGAGCAGGCCGAGGCTCTCAAGGAGCTGGTACGCATGAACGAGCAGATCAAGATGATCCAGAAGCTGCGCAAGATCCGCGGCTGATCCGTCCCGCGCGCGGGCCGTCGCGCGCGCGTTGCCCGCCGGCGGATTCGATGCTATCCCGTGCTCTGCATGCAGGCGCGGTTTCGCGCCGGCCCACGGCAGGAGATACCCATGTTGAAAACATACAAAGGCGGCTGCCATTGCGGCGCCGTGAAGTTCGAAGCCGACATCGACCTCGCGCAGGGCACCAACAAGTGCAACTGCTCCATCTGCACCAAGACGCGCAGCTGGAACGTCATCATCAAGCCCGCCGCCTTCCGCTTGCTCAGCGGCGATGCGGCCTTGAGCAACTACCAGTTCGGCACCAAGGCCGGCCACCACCTGTTCTGCCGGCACTGCGGTGTGCGCTCGTTCGAGCGCGGCTACATCGAGCAGATAGGCGGCGACTACGTCTCGGTCAAGCTCGCGGCGCTCGACGACGTCGAGCCGCGCGAGCTCATCGAAGCGCCGGTCAAATACGCGAACGGCCGCGACAACAGCTGGTGGACGCCGCCCGCGGAGACCAGGCACCTTTGATGTCCCCACCGCCGCTCGAACACTTCGAGCAGATAGCCACTCGTGGCTACTATCGTCCGATGGGCTCGGCCACCTTCGAGCAGGCCGTCGACCTGGTCGCGGCCGCGATGAAACATGCGCGCGCCGCCGGCTGCACCGACCTGCTCGTGAACACGCGCGGCCTCACGGGGTTCGCGCCGCCGAGCACGATCGCGCGCTACGCCATGGCGGTGAAGTGGGTGGAGAGCGCCGGCGCGAGCCTGCGCGTGGCGATGGTGGTGCGTCCCGAGATCATGGACCCACAGAAGATCGGGGTGCTGATGGCGCAGAACCGCGGGGCCAGCGGCGATGTCTTCGTGGACGAAGTCGATGCCCTGCGCTGGCTGGACCAGCGCCGCGGCACTTAGGTAGTTCACGCAAACCTCGCGCATCGCCTCAGACTCCCCCCTAAGTGGTCGCGGAGCCGTGTGAAGCAGCTCTCGCAATCCAATAAGTACTCACCGCGTGCGCATTCCAACACGCGCGCGCGCAGCGTAGATTGTTAGGCACCCTGGAGTGCCCATGCAAGCCATCAACCAGCTCGAGCAGAGCTATCACCTCCTCAAGTCCGGCGGCGGAGACTACCGCGAGTGCATCCGCTGGGCGCGCGACCGGCTGCGCGACGAAGAGCACGCCGACGACGAGGAGATCCTGATGCTCGCCACTGCCTCGGAGTTCACCGAGACACTGACGCTCGCCGAGCAGGTCATCGAGCGCTACAGCGGCTACCAGGCGCTCGACCCCCAGCTCGCGGCAGGCAAGTACATGGTGGCCCTGCGGCACGAATACCTGCGCGGCAACGAAGACGTCCGCACGCTCGAGAGCAAGCTCACGCATCTGTATGAGCGCCTGGGGTTCCCCACCTGGCTGAGCGTGCTGGTGCGCAACTGCCGCTACGCCAAGCTCATGGAAGGCTATCGCGAGCTGTTCGACCGGGAGTTCGCCTATCTGGCGCGCATCTGGGCGGTGTCGAACAGTCGCGCGCAATTCCAGTCCCGCTACAACCACGCCGTCTCGGCCCGGCACGACGGGCTGTAGCGCCGCGCCCGGCCGCAGCCCGCGGAGTTTCGCGCTCCCGCAGCTCCCGGGATTGCGCGCCCCGGCGCGACGCGCCAGCATGCGCGCATGAAAGTGAACCACCTGCACCTCATGGTGCCGGACGTGCGCGCGGCCGCGGCTTTTTTCGAGAAGTACTTCGAGCTTCGCAAGACCGCCGGCAATGCCGGTCTCACCGTGCTGCTCGACGACGACGGCTTCGTGCTCACGCTGATGAAGGCCGGCAGCACGTCCACCGCTGCCTACCCCGCCAACTTCCACGTCGGCTTCTTCGTGCCCGATGAATCGCGCGTGGACACGCTGCATCGGCGCATGGCCGACGACGGGCTCGGCGTGTCCGCGCCGCAGCGCGCGCACGCGTACTCCTTCTATGTGAACGCCCCCGGCGGCTTTCTGGTCGAGGTGGGCGCGTGAACGCACCTGCGCCGCCGCTGCCCGCGGGAGCATTCTCTCCGTGGCTGCGCGCGATGCGGGCCGCGCTCGCCAGCGGTCCCGGCATGGACGTGGCCTGCGGCGATTGCGTCGGCTGCTGCACGTCGTCGTACTTCGTGAAGGTGCGGGCGCACGAGCGCGAAGCGCTCGCGCTCATTCCGCGCGAACACCTGCTGCCTGCGCCCGGCGCCACCCGCGGTGAGCTCACCATGCCGGCGCGTGAAAACGGACATTGCCCGATGTTCAGCGCACCCGGCTGCTCCATCTACCAGCACCGCCCCGAAACCTGCCGCACGTTCGACTGCCGCATCTTCGCGGCCGCCGGCATGCGCGCCGGCGACGACGACAAGTCCGTCATCAACGAACGGGTGTCGCGCTGGCGTTTCGACTATCCATCCGCCACCGACCGCGACGAGCAGCGCGCCGTCGCGGCCGCGGCCGGCTACCTGCGCCAGCATCCGGTGCGCTTCCCCAACGGCCGGGTGCCGTCGCGTCCGTCCGAGATCGCGGTGCTCGCGGTGAAGACCTACACCGTGTTCCTGCAGCCGCCCGCCACGGACGCCGAGATCACCGCCGCCATCATCGCTGCGAACCGCGCGTTCGAGCGCGGCATTGCGGCGCCGGGGTCGCCATGAAACGCCTGGCCGTGCTGATCTTGGGCACCTTGTCCGCGTTCGCGCTCGCGGCCGACGATCTGTCGGTGACCTTCTCGCGCTACGACCACGCATTTCGCTTTGTCGGCTTCGAAGCCGAGCATGGCACCTATCGCTTTCGCGGCGCATTCGAGCTCACGGGCACGCTGGTGGCGGACTTCGATGCCTCCGCGCCCGACCGTGCGAGCGGCGACATCAATTTCCTGACGTTCGTGCCCGACGCGCAGTTCCTGCCGCGCATGCCGGCGGTGATCAAGGGCTTCTACGCGGCTCCCGTCCGGGAACTCGACGTCGAGCCGCAGGATCTAGCGTACACCGCGGCATTCGGCAAGGCGGAAGGCGAACGCCTCTCGCACGGCACGTCGTTGACCGCATCGAAGCGCATCACACTGACGATCCGCGACTATGCGACGTTCGTCGAATGCGATTCACGGCGCTATTCGGTGACCGTGGCGGCCGCCGACATCGCAGCGCTCGAACCCGGGCGCACGGGCGGCCCCGAAGCCGGAGGTTGTTAGTGGAGCCGGCAGCGCGCTGCGCGCGGTGTGAAGGCGATCTGATCCGCCGCAGCCGCCCGCGGCTGTTCACCGCCGGCGCCCTGCTGTGCGCCACGCCGCTGCTTGCGCTGCGCTTCGCGCTTCTGTGGATTCCCGCCATCGTGCTCGCGCTGGCCGGCGCCTACCTGCTCGCCTGGGGCACGCTCGGCGGCGGGCTCTGGTGCCGGCAGTGCAAGACCTTTCCCCTGCTCCCAGGCTGATCCGTGCCACGCTACGTTGCGCTGTTTCGCGGTATCAACGTCGGCAAGGCCAAGCGCATCGCCATGGGCGACCTGCGCGCACTGCTCGGCAAGCTCGGCTACACGGGTGTGCAGACGCTGCTCAACAGCGGCAACGCGGTGTTCACGGGCGGCGCGGGGACCGCCGCCGCGCACGCCGCGCGCATCCGCGCCGCCGTCGCCGAAAAACTCGGCGTCGATGCATTCGTCGTCGTGAAATCCGCCGCGGACATCGCGGCCATCATCGCGGACAACCGGCTCGAGAAGGTCGCCAAGGACCCGTCCAAACTACTCGTCGCCATGACCGGCGACGCGAAGTCGCTGGCCGCGGTCGCGCCGCTGGCGCGGCGCGCCTGGGGCGCCGAAAAGGTGCACGTGGGCAAACATGCCGCCTACCTGTGGTGCGCGCACGGCATCCTCGAGAGCAAGGCCGCCACGGCCCTGCTAGGCGGGCTCGAGGAGACCGGCACCACGCGCAACTGGGCCACCCTGGGGAAGATCCAGGCGCTCATGGCCGAAGACGACTGAGCCTCCCAACAATCTTTGTGAGCCCGTGCCGGACGGGCGGTAGGTAGTGCCGGACGGCCGGTCGACACACCGACGAACGGCCGTTATCGTCCGACCGCGGACCTCCCCGCGGCCGCATCCCTCACGTATATTTCCGCCCCATGAGCCCCGAAATCGAAAATCACATCGACTGGGTCGCGGCCGCCACGCCGATCGGCGAACAGGTGGGTCCGGGCCTTTCCCCCCGCAAAACGGCGCGCCCCGCCGAACCCGCCCGGCGCGCCGCGAACAGCCACGGCGGCACCACGACGGTCAGCCAGCGCAACGTCATGGACAAGCTGCTCGGCCAGAACAATCTCGCGGCCCACGACGAGCGCGGTAACGACCCCTACAACGCCACCGGCCGGCAATTCCGCCGCTGATCCATTTCACGGTTTCCACCTGCCGCCCGGGGGCCGTGGATTAACCGCGGCGGACTCAAACCGCTACACTTGCGGGCTCATGAAGCTCGCCGTCCTGATCCTCGCTGCCGGCCTGGGCAAGCGAATGAAATCCGATCTCCCCAAGGTCCTGCAGCCCCTCGCGGGGGCGCCGCTGCTGCGCCACGTTGTTAGCCGCGCACGCGCGCTCGAGCCGGGCTCGCTGCACGTGGTGTACGGCCACGGCGGCGACCGCGTCCGCACCGCGCTCGGCGACCCGGACCTGCAATGGGCGCTGCAGGCGCAGCAGCTCGGCACCGGCCACGCGGTCATGCAGGCGATGCCGCAGATCGGCGACGACGAGCTGGTGCTGGTGCTGTACGGCGACGTGCCGCTGATCCGCGTCGAGACGCTGCGCAAGCTGGTCGCGGCCACGGGGCCGAAGGCGATGAGCCTGCTCACCGTGATGTTCGACGACCCCTCCGGCTACGGCCGCATCGTGCGCAAGGCCGGGGCCATCCAGAAAATCGTCGAGCAGAAGGACGCCACCAGGGCGCAGCTCGCCATCCGCGAAGGCAACAGCGGCATCATGGCCGTGCCCGCCAAACTACTGCGCAGGTGGCTCGGCAAGCTGCGCAACACGAATGCGCAGGGCGAGTACTACCTCACCGACATCATCGCGATGGCGGTGAAGGACAAGATCAAGGTGACACCGCTGGTGGCGCCGACCGTCGCCGAGGTGCTCGGCGTCAACGACAAGGCCCAGCTCGCCGGGCTCGAGTCGCTGTATCGTGCCGAGCGCGCGCGCGAGCTCATGGAGGCGGGTGCGACGCTCGCCGATCCGGCGCGCATCGACATCCGGGCCGAGGTCACCGTCGGACGCGACGTGTTCATCGACGCGAACGTGCTGCTGGAAGGCAAGGTCACCCTCGGCGACCGCGTGCGCGTGGGGCCGAACGTGGTGCTGCGGGACGTGAGCATCGGCGACGACACCGTGATTCATCCGAACTGCGTGCTCGAGCAGAGCCAGATGGGAGCGCGCTGCTCCATCGGACCGTTCGCGCGCATGCGCCCCGGCTCGCAGGTGGCCGACGAAGTGCACATCGGCAATTTCGTCGAGCTCAAGAAGACCATCATCGGCCACGGCAGCAAGGCCAACCATCTCACTTATCTCGGCGACGCGGTGATCGGCAAGGGTGTCAACGTCGGCGCCGGCACGATCTGCTGCAATTACGACGGCGCCAACAAGTGGGTGACGACCATCGAGGACGGCGCGTTCATCGGCTCGGGCAACATGCTGGTTGCGCCGCTGCGCGTCGGCAAGAACGCCACCACCGGCGCGGGCAGCACCATCACCAAGGAAGCGCCCGACGATCAGCTCACGCTGCGGCGCGCGAAGCAGGTCACGCTCGAAGGCTGGAAGCGGCCGGCCAAGCTCAAGCCCAAGTGAGCGGCGCGCTGTGGGTGGAGCTGTCCGGCGAGATCATCATCGCGCGGGTGCGTGGCGAGCCCACCATCGAGCTGCTCGCAGACTGCCAGCAGCAGGTCGTACAGCTTGCGCGCGAGGCGGGGCGCGCGAAAGTGCTCTACGACACGCTCGAGATGTTTCCGCCGCCGGTCGACGTACCCTGGTCGCAGCAGGCGCTCGATGCGCAGCTCGACATCCCGCTGCGGCGCGCGATCGTCGTGCCCACCAGCAAGCTCGCGTATCTGGCGCGGCTGGCGTTCGGGGCCGGGGACTATCGCGTGTTCTACAACGACATCGCCGCGGCCGTGCGCTGGCTCACCGACTCGCAACCGAAGGCGAATTGAGCGCAAACGGCTGATGCTGTACCAGGTCGTGACGTGGATCGTGCTGGGAGCCGTCGCGGTCGGCATCGTGTTGCTCGCGAGGGTCGCCGTCCGCTTCAGACGTCAGACCAAAGCGATGGAAGCTGCCGCGGCAGCCGCGACGCCGGCGCAGCTCGACGCCATATACGCGTGCATCGAAAAGCTCGGCGACACCCCGTTCAATGGCTACGTCATCGTGAGCGCCAACCGCACGGTGAACGACCCGCGACGCGTGATTCCGCTGCCGCGCGATCTCACCGGATTTCCCTGGGGTGGCCGCGCGGTGATCATCGACATCGGCAAGGAAGTCACCCTTCGCATCGGCGATGACCCGGCCGACGCGCCCATGCTCGCCGGTACCGTGTACCGCGCGCTGCGCGTGCCGCGCTTCACCGGCAGGAAGTCCCGCAAGATTCGCAACGTTTACGAGCCGTCGACGTATCTGCGCGAGAGCAAGGAGCTGCTGCCCCTGCTGCGCGAGATCAGCGCGACATACCCCAAAGAATCGCTGAACTATCTGCTCACGGCCGGAACGAGAGCCCATTCGTTCGATCCCATCGACCAGGCACGTATCGGCGCGAGCGTCGCCTGGATCCAGGACCCCGACTCGCCGGATTGCCCGCTCTGCCGGAAGCGCATGGCGAGCATCGTGCAGGTACCGGGCGTCATGCTGAAGACCCGGGGTTACCGGGACGGCAACTTCTACCTCTTCGGCTGCGTGGAACATCCGGAGCAGATCGCGCAGGTGTTCCAGAATTCCTGAGAAAGTCGCTCCGGTACACTCTGCGCCATGGCGCAATCGCGCGACGTCACGACGCAATCCGCATCCAGGCTCGCGCGCTTCAGCGCCTTCCACGACGCCCCCGAGGCGGATCATTTTCGCGGCGGGAAGCTCGAATTCGCGGTGACGCTGGCGCGCGCCGTCGATGGCTTCGTCCTGGTGTTCAACCGCTTTCGCAATGTGTGGGAGCTGCCGGGCGGCCTGATCGACCCCGGCGACTCGCCGCGCGACACCGCGCGGCGCGAGCTCCTCGAGGAAGCCGGCTGCGAGGCGCTCGAGCTCGAGTGGTTAGGGGTCGTGGCGGTGGACGACGGCCGTCCGCACCTCGGCGCCGTGTACGCATGCCGGGTGTTCTGCGTGCCGGCGACCATGCACAACGTCGAGATCGCGGGGCTCGCGCGCTGGCGCGCCGGTACCGCGCCGGGCCCGCTGGGCGACAGCGACCGCGCCTTGCTGGAGAAATTCGCCGCCGCCGTGCCGGGACTCGGCGCTTGAGCGCTGGCACAATATCCGTCATGCATCCGATCACGCTTGCCGCGCTCGAGGCGTTTCCGGGCGCGCTCGAACAGCACTTCTCGGCCTTTCCCGCACGCCACGTGCACTGGGCGCCGGCTTCCTGGGAGGGCGTGCCCAGCGAGCCGTTCACCGCCATCGAGCAGGTCTGCCACGTGCGCGACATCGAGATCGAGGGCTACCAGGTGCGGTTCCGTCGCACGCGCGACGAAGACTCGCCGCTGCTGTCCTCGATCGACAGCGAATCCGTCGCGCGCGACCGCGAATACGGCCGCGCCGATGCCGCGCGTGCGCTGGCCGAATTCCGCGCGGCGCGCGCGCAAACCGTCGCGCTGCTGCGCGCGCTCGACGCGTCGCAGCTCGACCGTCCGGCAGTGTTCGAAGGGTACGGCCCGACCTCGCTGCGCGGGCTGGTGCACTACCTGTGCGCGCACGACCAGCAGCACCTCGCGGGGCTGCAATGGTTGTTGGGAAAGCTGTCCGCCGCCGGAGCCCGGACGTGAGCGCCGCGCGTCGCGTGCTCGGCGTCCTGGTGTGCACGCTGGCGCTTTCCGCCGCCGCGGATACGCGCTGGTGCCTGTCGATGAACGGGCTCGGCCCGGTACGCGCCGGCATGACGGTGGACCAGGTGCTGCAGCTCGCCGACTGGCCGGGTCGCGCGCGCGCGCATTCCGCGCCGGACTGCTGGTACCTGCGCTACGAAGGCGGCCCATCCGATTTCCAGCTCATGATCATCGACAACCGCGTGGTGCGCATCGAGCTGCGCGCACCCAGCACGCTGCACACGCTCGGCGGCGCACATCTCGGCACCACCGAGGCGGAACTGGCGCAGATCTATGGCAGCCGTCTCGACGTGCAGCCCCACAAGTACGAGCCGCAGGGACACACCATCACACTGCGCTCCGGCGGCGGAGACTTCGGGCTGCGGTTCGAAACCCTGCAGGGTAGAGTCACGGCGATCCAGGCCGGCCCCTGGGAACACCTGCACTATGTGGAAGGATGCTCCTGATGCTGCAACTTCGGCCCAACTGCGAGTGCTGCAACGCCGATCTGCCCGGCGATTCCGACCGGGCATACATCTGCTCGTTCGAGTGCACGTTCTGCGCACGGTGTACGTCCGACACGCTGAAAGGAAAATGTCCCAATTGTGGCGGCGAGCTCCTGCGACGCCCGCCGCGCGCGCCGGAAAAGCTGCAGAAGTATCCCGCGTCGACGGAGCGCGTGTTCAAGCCCGAGGGCTGCGGGAAGAGCATTGCCTGACACCGCACTGATCTGCCGCGTTCCGGAGGCGGAGCGCTACATCGCGCGCTATCGCGAGCGCTACGATCCGTCCGCGAGGCGCAATGTGCCGGCGCACGTCACGGTGCTCTATCCTTTCATGCCGCCGTCGCAGGTGGACGATGCAGTCCTCGCGCGGTTGCGCGGCATCGCGGCGGCGGTGCCGTGTTTTTCATACCGGTTGCGCGAGACGCGGCGCTTCCCGGTCGCGCTGTATCTCGCCCCCGATCCCGAGACGCAATTCTCGGCGCTCACCGACGGCGTATTCGGCGCGTTCCCGGGGTTCCCCCCGTTCGAGGGCAAGTTCGACACCGTCGTGCCGCACGTCACCGTGGCGCACGGGGACGAGCCGCTGTTGTGCGAGATCGAAGTGGAGCTGCGCATCGCGCTGCCCGCCGGCGCGGGAGTTCCCGCGCGTTGCACCGAACTCGTGCTCATCGAGAATTCGACTGGCCGCTGGGAACAGATGCAGGCGTTCCCGCTGGGTGCCGCTCCTTAGTCGCGTCGTCACCGTCCGACACGGATGTTAGGCCGCGCGCGGATGCGGCATGCGTGCCACGCATGCGAAATTGCGGACATGATTCGCAAGCTCGGAAATGGAACCTTCCGGCTCTACTCGCGCAAGGTGAACCCACGCACCGGAAAGCGCCGGAACCTCGGCACGTTCACCACGCGCGCAGCCGCCATGAAACACGAGCGGGCCGTACAGTACTTCAAGAGACACTGATGCACGATCGCGTCCCGGTGGCGCGCGCGGAGATGCTGATCCGCCGCCCCGTCTCAGAAGTCTTCGAAGCGCTGATGAATCCCACCATCGCGGTGCGCTTCTGGCTGAACCGCGCCAGCGCGCGCCTCGACCAGGCGGCGCGCGTCACCTGGGAGTGGGGCGCGTTCGGCGCACCCGTGGAAGTCACGGTGCTCGAGCTCGAGAAAGACCGCCGCGTGCTGTTCGAGTGGTCCGCGTTCGGCAAGCCCACGATCGTCGAATGGACTTTCACGCCCCTCGATGGCGCCACCTACGTGACCACGATGAACCGCGGCTTCGCGGGCGACCTGCCGCAGCGGACGAAGGCCGCGGTCGACTCCACCGAGAGCTTTTCGCACGTCCTGGCGAGTCTCAAGGCCTGGCTGGAGCACGGCATCCAGTTGAACCTCATCGCGGATCGCCATCCGGATCCGCACGCATTTGCCGCGAGACGCGCGTAGCGCGGCGTGCGCGGTGAAGGATGGGCCGCGCGTGGCGCGGCTGCCAGGCTAAACTGCGCGGCGTGAAGATCGACCTGGTCCAGCGCGCACCCGCGCGCGTCGCGTATCTGCGCTACACCGGTCCGTACGGCGAGCCGCTGGGTCGCTTCTGGCGCGCCACGGTCTCGGGCTGGCTGGCCGACCATGGCCTGCTCGACTGTCCACGCTATGGCGTCGCGCTCGACGATGTGCGTACCACTCCTCCGGAGCGCTGTCGCTACGACGCCTGCGTGGCGCTCGCGAACGGCCTGGCGGTGCCGGGTGCGACCGAGACCACGGTGGCCGGCGGGCATTATGCCGTCACGCCCTTCAAGGGTACCTCCGCCGACATCGGCGCGGCGTGGGGTGCGTTCGCGGCGGAGTGCGGCGCCCGCTCGCTGCCCTGCGACCGGTCGCGGCCGCCGTTCGAGCACTACCCGCGCGGCGCCAGCTTCGATGCGAAGACCGGCGTATTCGCCTGCGAGCTGTGCCTGCCCCTCATGGGCCCGGCCGCGGGCGAGGGTAGTTAGGCCGCATGCCGCGACTGCCCGGGCTGCGGCGCGCCACGCTCGAGGACCGCGCGGCGTTGACGGAGCTCATCGCGCTGTCGGCGCGCGCGCTCAGCCGCGGCGACTACACGCCCGAGCAGGTCGAAGGCGCGCTGCGCGGCGCGTTCGGCGTCGACACGCAGCTCATCCGCGACGGCACGTATTTCGTCATCGAGGCGGACGGGTGCCTCGCGGGCTGCGGCGGCTGGAGCCGCCGACGCACCCTGTTCGGCGGCGACGCGCGCGCTGAACGCGATGCCTCGGAGCTCGATCCGTCGCGCGACGCGGCGAAGATCCGCGCGTTCTTCATCCATCCGGACTACGCGCGGCGCGGCTTCGGCAGCGCGATCCTCGAGCGCTGCGAGCAGGACGCCATGGCGCACGGCTTCACGCGCTTCGAAATGATGGCCACGCTCCCGGGCGTGCGGCTGTATGCGGCGCGTGGCTACGGCGGCACCGAGCGCATCCGCTGGCCGCTCGGTCCGGGGCTCGACATCGAATTCCTGCCGATGAGCAAGGCCGCGCCGCCACCGGCGTACACGATCACGCGCGCGCGGGCCGACGA
>JBIOZI010000244.1:0-5924 GCA_044871085.1 Steroidobacteraceae bacterium
CACTTCGAGAAGCGCGTGGCCTCGAAGCCGCGCGGCATGCGCATCGTGACGCCGCCGCCCATCCTGCCGCTCGGCGCCTGAATCAGCGCAGCGCGAGCACCAACGCGCCGGCCGCGACGCTGCCCGCCGACATGGCGGTGACGGCGAGCGCGAACCGGCGCCCGCCGACGATTGCGCCGATGACCAGTTTGCCGAGCGTGGCCGCGGCCACGCCCGCCAGGATGGCGAGCGTCCCCTGTCCCGTTGTCAACGAGGCGGGCACCAGCCGCGCCATCGACACCGTCATGGCATCCACGTCGAACACGCCGGTGATGGCCGCGACGGAAACCGCGCCTGCCGAGCCGAACTCGTGGCTGACGATGCGCCCGAGCAGCATCACCACGCCCATGAGCACCGCCATCCCGACCACCGGCAGGAATCCAAAAGGGTTTCGCATCTGTTGAGAGAGCGGCGACGCGTCGACGCCATCGCGCACGCGCAGCGAGGTGACCGCGAAGGCCAGCGCCGCCAGCGCGGCCGCCGCGAGCGGCGCTGCAATCGACACGAACATCGCCGGATTGAGCACCGCGACGATCGCCGCGACCCGCGCGAAGGACACCGCCGTCGCGAACGCGCAGCCCCCCGCCAGCACGCGCACCGAGCCCTGCCGCGCGGCCGCGGCGCGTGCATTGACGAACAGCACCGCGGTCGAGGACACGACCCCGCCGATCGTCGACGCGACCAGCACTCCACGCCGTTCGCCGAGCAGGCGGATGGCGACGAACCCGGCGAAGGACACCGCGGCGAGCGTGATCGCGATGAGCCAGATTTCGTGGGGATTCATGCCGCCATGCGGACCTACGTCGCGATCCGGAATGAGCGGCAGCGCGATGAACGTCATCGCCAGCAGCAGCAGCGCCGATTGCAGCTCGGTCAACGTGATCCGGCGCACCCACTCGTGCAGTTCCTCGCGGATGATGAGCACGCCCGCGGCGGCCACCGCCGCGGCAGCCGCGACCCACCGCTCGCCGAGCGACGCATAGACGCCGAGCATGAAGGTGAGCAGGGCGGCGATGGTCGTGGTGGCGGAGAGCACCTGGGCGGCGCGGTTTTCCTCGCGCCCGAAAACGGTCATGGCGCCGGCGAAGGCGATGAAGGCGCTGCCGACCAGCACGGCGCCGGCGACGTCGAGGCCGCCGTCCCCATGCAACGCGATGGCGCCGACGACGCCACCGAGCAAGCCCGTGATGGCGAAGGTGCGCACTCCGGCCGTTCGATGGCCGGGCCCCGCATCGCGCGCGCGCCAGCCGCGCTCGAGACCGATGAGCAGGCCGATGCCGAGCGCGAGCGCCAGGCGCGAGAGCAGGTTCTCGGGCGCGGTATCCATGGGACAGACTCAGGTGGGGGCTCTCTAATATATATGCCAGGCGTGGGTGGCGGTCGCATACGTAAGATCGCTGATACCGGTACGCGGCCATTCGAATCGAGAGTTCCCGCCCTCGCGGCTAGTCTCGAGGCATGAAAGCCGCACATCTCGAAGAATTGACCGCGAGCCTCTGCGCCCTGCGCACCCGGGCGGAAGCGCTGCTCCACTCCTTCGCGTCCGACACGGATGAGAAGCTCGATGCAGCCGGCCAGCGCGCGCGGGACTCGCTGCGACGCGTGCGCGAACACCTGTGTGCCGCGGAGAAGGAGCTCTCGAGCAAGGCACACGCGGTGGATCGCGTCGTGCGCGACCATCCGTGGCGCGCGGTGGCGGCCACCGGCATCGTCGCCTTCCTGCTCGGCCTGCTGGTGCGGCGCCGATGAGCGCCGGCGAACCGCTGCGCCACGAGCGCGGGCCTTTGTCCGTCGTCGTCTCGATGGCGAGGACCCGGCTCGAGCTCGCGGCCACGGACCTGGAGGCACACGTCGCGGCCACGCTCGCGGCACTGGCGGTGGGCATCGTGGCGCTGGTATCCGGTCTCATCGCATTCGGCTTCGTCGGTATCGCGGTCATCGCGCTGTTTTGGGACTCGCATCGCGTGGCGGCGACGCTTGCGACGACGGCTGCGTACATCACGCTGGCGCTCGTGTTCCTGGCGCTGGCACGCTCGCGCTGGAAAGCGCGCCCCGCTCCCTTCGACGCCACGCTGCGCGAGCTCGAGCTCGACCGCGAGGCACTGCGGGTACACCCATGAACGACACGCTCGCCACACGCCACGCCGCGCTCATCGAGCGCTGCCGGATCGAGCGCCACGAGCTGGTCGCGACGACCGCGACGATGCTCGCGCTGGTTCCGCACGCGCGCGACGCCCGGCGCTGGTGGCGCGCGGCGCGGCGGCTGTTGCGCATCGCCGCGCTGCTCACCGGCAGGAACAACACCCAATCATGAGCACCGGCATCCCGGCATGAACACGGACATCGCCTTCGACCCCGGGCTGCTGCGCCGCTACGACCGGCCGGGGCCGCGCTACACGTCTTATCCCACCGCGCCCGCCTTCACCAACGCGTTCGGCGCGGCGCAGCTCCGTGCGCACGCGCGGCGTACGAACGAGGCACCGATCGCGCGGGCACTGTCCCTGTACGTGCACGTGCCCTACTGCCTGAGCCCCTGCTTCTACTGCGGCTGCAATCGCGTCATCACCCGCGACTTCTCGCGCGCCGCGCCCTATCTACAGCGACTGGAGCGCGAGATCGGGATGATCGCGCCGTGCTTCGACCGTTCCCGCGAGGTCGTGCAGGTGCACCTCGGCGGCGGCACGCCGAACTTCCTCGATGCCGCGCAGATTGCGAACCTCATGGAAACGCTGCGCGGCCACTTTCGCCTGGCGGCCCACGCGGACCGCGATTTCTCCATCGAGCTCGATCCGCGCTTCCTCGAGCCCACGGACATCGCCGCGTACGCGGCCGCCGGGTTCACCCGCGCGAGCTTCGGCGTGCAGGACTTCGACCCCGACGTGCAGCGCGCGGTGAACCGCGAGCAGAGCGTCCAGGGCACTCTCGCCGCGATCGCGGCCTGCCGCGAGCACGGCTTTCGCTCGGTCAACGTCGACCTCATCTACGGGCTGCCGAAGCAGACCCCGGCCGGCTTCGCGCGCACGCTCGACATCGTGATGGGCGCGCGGCCGCAGCGCATCGCGATCTACGGCTACGCGCACATGCCGCAGGTGTTCAAGGCGCAGACGCAGATCGAGGAGAAGGATCTGCCCGACCCCGTCGCGAAGCTCGCGCTGCTGCAGCTCGCCGTCGAGACGCTGGCGCAGTCCGGCTATCGCCACATCGGCATGGATCACTTCGCGCTGCCCGACGACGACCTCGCGCGCGCCCAATCGTGCGGCTCCCTGCATCGCAATTTCATGGGTTACACGACGCACGCCGACTGCGATCTCATCGGGCTCGGCGTCAGCGCCATCAGCCACATCGGCGATTCGTTCAGCCAGAACGCACGCGACCTGCCCGCCTGGGAGGCGGCCATCGATCGCGGCGCGCTGCCGGTGTGGCGCGGGCTCACGCTGAGCTTCGACGACCGGCTGCGCGCCGACGTGATCCAGCAGCTCATGTGCCACGCCGCGATCGACATCGAGGCCGTCGAGCACCGGCACGACATCGACTTCGCGGAGTACTTCTGCGACGCGCTGGCGCAGCTCGCGCCGCTCGAGGCCGATGGCCTGGTGACCCGCGGCCCGCGGCGCATCGTCGCGACGGCGCGCGGGCGGCTGCTGCTGCGCGTGATCGCCATGTGCTTCGACAACCATCTCGACGCCACCGCGGCGGCCGCGCGCCCGCGGTACTCACGCGTCATCTAGATAGTGGTGCCTGGTCGGGATTCTCGGGATTGGGAAACGGGTCGCGCCGCGTCGAGGTGTGTCCCTTTTTGCTAGGAAACGAGGAATGTCCCTATTTCCGGCGTGCCGAGGCTCGAGGCGCCGGCGGGCAGCATCCTGTGCGGCTGAGCGCCTGGTCACATTCCGGCGCGTTCCGCTGCGCAGAGCCCTGATCCGCATCAGGGGTACCACGGAGCCCCAGGTGAACGACCGGCTCCTAAACTGCTCATCAGTTTACGACGTCTGCCACCGGATCCAGATCAGGACCTCACGTCGCTACGCGCGCCAGCATGGCGCCACGTTTCCAGGAGAGAAGTCATGAATGCGAATCGCAGGCTGTGGGTGGGGCTGGGAATCCTGCTCCTCGTTTCGTTCAGCGTGCTGCTGTGGGTCGGAACCGAGATCCACCGCGTCATGCCGCCGATTCCTGCGAAGGTGGTCGCGGAGAACGGCGCGGTGCTGTACACGCGCGCCGACATCCAGACCGGACGCCAGGTATGGCAGTCGATCGGCGGCCAGCAGCTGGGCTCGATCTGGGGGCACGGCAGCTACGTGGCGCCGGACTGGACCGCCGACTGGCTGCACCGCGAGGCGGTCGGCCTGCTGAACCGCGACGCGCAGCGGCTGCACGGCGTGCGCTACGACGAGCTCGGCGCCGACGGACGCGCCGCGGCCGTCGCGCGGCTGGCCCCGGCGATCCGCCGCAACACCTACGATGCGAGTACCGACACCGTCACCGTGTCCGGCGAGCGCGCCGCCGCGATCCGCGACGTGGCGGCTCACTACCGCTCACTGTTCGGCACCGACCCCGCGCTGCTCGAGCTGCGCAAGGCGTACGCGATGAAGAACGGCACGGTGCTCGAGGAAGCACATCGCCAGGCGCTGACCGCGTTCTTCTGGTGGTCCGCGTGGGCCGCGACCACCGAGCGTCCGGGCGGCACGGTGACGTACACCAACAACTGGCCGCACGAGCCGCTGGTGGGCAACACCCCGCCGCCCCACCTGTTCATCTGGACGGTCTTCAGCGTGCTGTTCCTCATCGCCGGCATCGCGCTGCTCGGCTGGCACCACGCGCGCCACAAGGACGAGCCGGCGCCCGCGCTGCCGTCCAGCGATCCGCTGGCGATGATCCGCATCACGCCGTCGATGCGCGCCACCGCGAAATATTTCTGGCTGGTGATCGCGCTGTTCCTCACGCAGATCCTGCTGGGCGCGATCACGGCGCATTACCAGGTCGAGGGCCAGGAGGCGTACGGCTTCCAGCTCGCGAACGTGCTGCCCTATTCGCTCTCGCGCACCTGGCACACGCAGCTCGCGGTGCTGTGGATCGCGACCGCGTGGCTCGGCATGGGCCTGTACATCGGGCCGGCCATCTCCGGCCACGAGCCGAAATTCCAGCGGCTCGGCGTGAACCTGCTGTTCACCTGCCTCATCATCATCGTGGTGGGCGCGTTCGCCGGCCAGTGGCTGGCCGTGATGCAGAAGTTAGGCCTGGCGCACAACTTCTGGTTCGGCCACCAGGGCTGGGAGTACGTCGACCTCGGCCGCTTCTGGCAGATCTTCCTGTTCGCCGGGCTCGGCATCTGGCTGACGCTGGTCGGCCGCGCGCTGTGGCCCGCCATCCAGAAAGGCGGCGAGTCGAAATCCATCATCGTCCTGTTGTTCCTCTCCACGGTGTGCATCGGCCTGTTCTACGGCGCCGGCCTCATGTGGGGCGAGCACACGCACCTGTCGATGGTGGAGTACTGGCGCTGGTGGGTCGTGCACCTGTGGGTGGAAGGCTTCTTCGAGGTATTCGCCACCGCGGTCATCGCCTTCCTGTTCACGCGACTCGGCCTGCTGCGCGTCAGCAGCGCCACCACCGCGGTGCTGTTCACGACCATCGTCTTCCTGTCGGGCGGAGTGCTGGGCACGCTGCACCACCTGTACTTCACCGGCACGCCGACGGCGGTGATCGCGCTCGGCGCGAGCTTCTCCGCGCTCGAAGTGGTGCCGCTGGCCTTCATCGGCTTCGAGGCCTACCAGACCTTCAAGCTCGGGCGGGCGACACCGTGGATGCAGAAGTACCGCTGGCCCATCCTGTTCTTCACCGCGGTGGCATTCTGGAACGTGGTGGGCGCGGGGCTGTTCGGCTTCCTC